>NZ_QKTK01000008.1:0-87698 GCF_003234475.1 Curtobacterium sp. MCBD17_008
ACGAGGAGCGGACGGGGAAGCGTGGTGCCGGCCCCCGCTCGGCACGCCGCCCCGCCACGCCCGGCACCACGCTTCCCCGTCCGCTCCTCGTCGCGCTCGTCATGCCACCCAGGCTCGCCGTCCCGACCCGGCCCCGAGGCGGACCGGAGCCCTCCTGTGGACGGAGCCCCGGGCCTCCCGGCCAGTGGAGGAGCGGCCGCCGCACGGCGCCCGATGTGCTCAACAACCCGCGAAGGGGTACTGTCGGGGCCGCTCCGGACACCGCAACGCCGCTCGGACGGCGATCCAGCCGACCGCCGGGGCACCGTGCACCACCCGGCACGGCGGCGGGAACCCAGGAGCATCGTGTCGACCAGGACCACCGAGCACGGCGAGGACCGTGCGTTCAAGGGGAAGGTCACGCTGTTCGCCGTCGCGGCGGCGGTCGGTGGCTTCCTCTTCGGCTTCGACTCGTCCGTCATCAACGGGGCGGTCGACGCGATCAAGGGGGAGTTCGACCTCTCCGACGGCGCCAGCGGGTTCGCGGTCGCCTCCGCCCTCATCGGGTGTGCGTTCGGCGCGTACTTCGCGGGACGCTTGGCGGACCGGTTCGGTCGTACCCGGATCATGTTCTGGGCCGCGGTGCTGTTCTTCGTGTCCTCGATCGGGTCGGGGTTCGCCTTCGCCACGTGGGACTTCGTCATCTGGCGCCTCGTCGGCGGACTCGGCATCGGCACCGCATCGGTCATCGCACCCGCCTACATCTCCGAGGTCTCCCCGAAGGCGATCCGTGGGCGCCTCGCGTCCTTCCAGCAGCTCGCGATCACGCTCGGCATCTTCGCCGCCCTGCTCTCCGACCAGTTCTTCGCGGTCACGGCGGGCAGCGCGTCGGCGGACGTCTTCGGCCTGCCGGCTTGGCGCTGGATGTTCCTGGTCGGTGTCGTCCCGTCGATCGTCTACGGCATCCTCGCGATCACGCTGCCGGAGTCGCCCCGGTACCTGCTCACCAAGGGCCGCGAGGACGACGCGCGTGAGGTCATGGGCAAGATCGTGCCCCGTGACACCGTGAACACGAGCCTGGAGGAGATCCAGGACGGCATCCAGAAGGAAGCGAACGAGAAGAAGGGCTCGATCCGCGGCAACCGCTTCGGCCTGCAGCCCATCGTCTGGGTCGGCATCATCCTCGCCGTCCTGCAGCAGTTCGTCGGCATCAACGTGATCTTCTACTACTCGACGACGCTGTGGCAGGCCGTCGGCTTCAAGGAGAGCGACTCGTTCCTCATCTCGACCATCACTTCGGTCGTGAACGTCCTGGTCACGTTCATCGCGATCTTCCTCGTCGACAAGGTCGGCCGGAAGCCGCTGCTCGTCGCCGGTTCCGCGGGCATGTTCGTCTCGCTGACGATGGTCGCCATCGCGTTCTCGCAGGCCCGCATCGTCGACGGCGAGCCCTCGCTGCCCGGCGCCTGGGGCGTCATCGCCCTCGTCTTCGCCAACCTGTTCGTCGTCTCCTTCGGTGCGACCTGGGGCCCGCTCATGTGGGTGCTGCTCGGCGAGATGTTCCCGAACCGCATCCGCGCCACCGCGCTCGGCATCGGCTCGGCGGCGAACTGGATCGCGAACTTCATCGTCACGATCTCGTTCCCGGTGCTGTCCGGCTTCAACCTGACGGTCACCTACGGCATCTACGCGCTCTTCGCGCTGCTGTCGCTGTTCTTCGTCATCGCGAAGATCCCCGAGACCAAGGGCCGCTCCCTCGAGGAGATGGGCATCTCGGCCGAGGGCGACACGGTCAGCGCCAAGGCCTGACGCTGCCGCCCACCCAGCCGGGAGGCCCGGATCGCGTGACCCTGCCGGGTCGCGTGATCCGGGCCTCCTTCCTCTGTTAGCATCTATCCAGCAGCGCGCTGGTCGCGCTGACTTCGCGTGTCCACCAGTGCCGGCCTCCGGCACGTCCCGCGGCCATCGGTCCCGCTCTCACGAGCGGGCGGTCACGGGGCTGGGCGCCAGGGGCCACGACCACCGGTCGTGACCGACACAACCGCAACCGTGTGCACGGGCTCCGTCCCGTGCGCCGAGAACAAGGAGGGACGGCATGGCCGTCGTCACCATCCGCCAGCTGCTCGACAGCGGCGTCCACTTCGGACACCAGACCCGTCGGTGGAACCCGAAGGTGAAGCGCTTCATCCTCGCCGAGCGCTCGGGCATCCACATCATCGACCTGCAGCAGTCGCTGGCCTTCATCGACCGTGCGTACGACTTCGTCAAGGAGACGGTCGCGCACGGTGGCACGATCCTCTTCGTGGGCACCAAGAAGCAGGCGCAGGGCTCCATCGCCGAGCAGGCGACCCGCGTCGGCCAGCCGTACGTCAACCAGCGTTGGCTCGGCGGTCTGCTCACGAACTTCCAGACGGTCTCCAAGCGCCTCGCGCGCATGAAGGAGCTCGAGGAGATCGACTTCGACGACACGACGAAGGGCTTCACCAAGAAGGAGCTCCTCATCAAGAAGCGCGAGCTGGACAAGCTCCACAAGACCCTCGGTGGTATCCGCAACCTCACGCGGACCCCGAGCGCGCTCTGGATCGTCGACACCAAGAAGGAGCACCTCGCCGTCGACGAGGCGCAGAAGCTCGGGATCCCGATCATCGGCATCCTCGACACCAACTGCGACCCGGACGAGATCACCTACCCGATCCCGGGCAACGACGACGCGATCCGCTCCGTCGGCCTCCTCACCCGCATCGTCGCCGACGCCGCGGCCGAGGGTCTGAAGACCCGCCACAACGGTGGCGACGACGACGCGGCCGCCGAGCCGCTCGCCGAGTGGGAGCAGGAGCTCCTCGGTGGCGACAGCGCGACGCCGGCCGCCGACGCCGCCCCCGAGGGTGCGACCGTCGCCGAGAACGACGCTGACGCTCAGGTCGCCGCGAAGGAGATCGGCGAGCCGATCGCCGACGCCGACAAGAACGCCGAGCCGACGGCCGAGGCCGCCGCCGCTGCGGAGACCACCCCCGCCGAGTGAGCACCCGGGGCGCCGGACCGTCACCGGTCCGGCGCCCCTGCTCCGCTCCCCACTCTCCACACACGCACAGTCCAGAAAGGACTCCAGGCAATGGCAAACTTCACCGCTGCTGACGTGAAGAAGCTCCGCGAGGACCTCGGCGCCGGCATGATGGACGCCAAGAACGCCCTCGTCGAGGCTGACGGCGACTACGACAAGGCCGTCGAACTGCTCCGCATCAAGGGCGCGAAGGCCGTCGCCAAGCGCGACGACCGTGCGACCTCGGAAGGCGTCGTCGTCGCATCGGCCGACAACGGTGCCGCCACCGTCGTCGAGCTCGCCAGCGAGACCGACTTCGTCGCGAAGAACGAGAAGTTCACGACCCTCGCCGACAAGGTGCTCGGTGCGGTCGCCGCTGCCGGTGCCACCGACGTCGCCTCGGCGAACGCGGCCCCGCTCGACGGCAAGACCGTCCTCGAGGTCGTCAACGAGAGCGCAGCGGCGCTCGGCGAGAAGCTCGAGGTCCGCACGGTCCGCCGTGTCGAGGGCTCGGCCTTCGAGATCTACCTGCACAAGACGAGCCAGGACCTGCCGCCGCAGATCGCCGTCGTCGTCGCCTACGAGGGTGACAACGCCGCCGAGGCCCGTTCCATCGCGCAGCACGTCGCGTTCGCGAACCCGTCGTACCTCACGCGCGACGAGGTCCCGGCCGACGCGATCGAGAAGGAGCGCGCCACCGTCGAGGCGATCACGCGCGAGGAGGGCAAGCCCGAGGCCGCCCTCCCGAAGATCGTCGAGGGTCGCGTCAACGCCTTCATCAAGGGCATCTCGCTCCTCGACCAGGACTACGCGAAGGACAACAAGATCTCCGTCGCGAAGGCCGCCGAGAACGCCGGCATCACGATCCAGGGCTTCGCCCGCGTCAAGGTCGGCGCGTAACGAACCCATGACGGGGCCAGGAACCAACCGGTTCCTGGCCCCGTTGTCGTGCGCCCCGGCGCACCGAGTACATTTCCACGAGACCACGACGAAGGGTGCTTGACACATGACCGACGAGAAGACCGGACGCCGACGGGTCCTGCTGAAGCTCTCGGGAGAGGCGTTCGGCGCCGGTTCCCTGGGCGTGAACCCCGACGTCATCAGCTCCATCGCGAAGGAGATCGCGAACGCCGCTCGCGAGGTCGAGGTGGCCGTGGTCGTCGGTGGGGGGAACTTCTTCCGCGGTGCCGAGCTGTCGCAGCGCGGCATGGACCGGGGCCGCGCGGACTACATGGGCATGCTCGGTACCGTCATGAACGCCCTCGCCCTCCAGGACTTCCTCGAGCAGGCCGGCGCCGCCACCCGTGTGCAGTCGGCGATCAGCATGACCCAGGTCGCCGAGCAGTACATCCCGCGTCGCGCCGAGCGGCACCTCGAGAAGGGCCGCGTCGTCATCTTCGGTGCGGGCGCCGGCCTGCCCTACTTCTCGACCGACACCGTCGCCGCGCAGCGTGCGCTCGAGATCGGTGCGGACGAGGTGCTCGTCGCCAAGAACGGCGTCGACGGCGTGTACTCCGCCGACCCGAAGAAGGACCCGACCGCCGAGAAGCTGCACCACGTCACCTACCAGGACGCACTCCTCAAGGGGCTCAAGGTCGTCGACGCCACCGCGTTCTCGCTCTGCATGGACAACGGCATGCCGATGCACGTGTTCGGCATGGAGGGCGAGGGCAACGTCCGCGCCGCGATCCAGGGCGAGCGCATCGGGACCGTCGTCAGCAACTGACCGGGTCCCGACCGCCGACTGACTAGACTCGACCCGTACCGAAGGAGAACCACCGTGATCAGTGACGTCATGACCGAGGCGACCGAGAAGATGGCGAAGGCCGTCGACGTCGCGAGGGACGACTTCGCCACCGTCCGCACCGGCCGCATCAACGCCGCGCTCTTCCAGAAGATCCCGGTCGAGTACTACGGTTCGCCGACCCCGCTCGCGCAGCTCGCGTCCCTCCAGACGCCGGAGGCCCGCACCCTCATCGTGACGCCGTACGACAAGTCGGCGCTCAAGGAGATCGAGCGTGCGATCGCGACCTTCCCGAACCTCGGGGCCAGCCCGACGAACGACGGCGAGATCGTCCGCGTGACGATCCCCGAGCTCTCGGCCGAGCGCCGCAAGGAGTTCGTGAAGATCGTCAAGGGTAAGGGCGAGGACCACAAGGTCGTCCTCCGCAACATCCGCCGCAAGGCCAAGGACGACCTCGACGCGCTGAAGGGCGAGGTATCCGACGACGACATCGCCCGCAGCGACAAGGAGCTCGACGCGCTGACGAAGAAGCACGTCGACCAGATCGACGAGGCGCTGAAGAAGAAGGAAGCCGAACTCCTCGAGGTCTGATGCGCCGTCCGGACCAGGGCGACGACCGCCCCACATCAGATGACCGCCGCATGACGGGGTTCCGACAGGACTTCGACGCGCGGGCGAGGGCGGCCCGGAGCGACTTCGAGGCGCAGATCCGGCAACGTCGTGCCGAATTCGGTGTGCGCAACGAAGCACTGACCGCCCGCACCGGGCGGAACCTGCCGGCGGCGATCGCGATCGCACTCGCGTTCGCGGTGGTCATGCTCGCATCGCTCCTGGTCTTCAAACCGGTGTTCATGCTCGTCGCCGCGTTCCTGCTCGGCGTCGGCGTCTACGAGCTCGCGAGCGCGATGCGGTTCGCGGGTCGTGACGTCCCGAGGATCCCGAGCGTCGCGGTCGCGGTCGCGACCGTCCCGGCCGCCTTCCTCGGCGGGCAGGACTGGGCGCTGTCGACGCTGCTCGGCGGCGTCGTCGTCATCTCGGTGTGGCGCCTCGTGGAGGTCGCCTTCGCCCGCACGAAGCCGTCGGCGCAGAACGTTGTCCGCGACCTCACGAACGGGTTGTTCGTCCAGGCGTACGTGACGCTGCTCGGTGCCTGCGTGGTGCTCCTGTCCGCGCAGGACCACGGCGAACGCTGGGTGATCGCGTTCATCCTCGTGGTCGTCGCGGTGGACACCGGGGCGTACGCGACCGGCATCAACCTCGGCAAGCACCCGATGGCGCCGCGCATCAGCCCGAAGAAGACGTGGGAGGGCTTCGGGGGATCGGTCGCGGCGAGCATCCTCGTCGGCATCCTCGTCACGTGGCTGATGCTCGGACTGCCCTGGTGGACCGGGATCATCCTCGGGGTGCTCATCTCCGGATCGGCCACGCTCGGGGACCTCACCGAGTCGATGATCAAGCGCGACCTCGGGATCAAGGACATCTCTTCGTTCCTGCCGGGCCACGGCGGGCTGCTCGACCGGATCGACAGCATCCTGCCGTCGGCGGCCATCGCGTACCTGATGTACCTCGTCATCGTGCGCTGACCACACCCCGGACGGGGCTCCGCGCACGCTGTCCCCGCGCGTCCAGGAAGTGCTCCGACACAGGACTGGCACAATGGCGCCGTGCCTTCGACGTTCCCGACTGCCCCCCGCTCGGTCCTCGGCTACGACGCCGACGAGGTCGAGCGTTTCCTCGAGGACGCTCGGCGTGCCTACACCGCGAACGACAGCGCCCCCGGGATCGAGGCGGCGAAGATCCGCGCGACCGCCTTCTCGATGAAGAAGGGCGGCTACTCGACGCAACACGTCGACGCCGCGCTGGAACGTCTCGAGGACGCGTTCGCCGCACGTGAGCGTGAGCGGGAGATCGCCGACGTCGGCCAGAAGGCCTGGTACGCGGAGGCTCGGAGCAAGGCGTCCGACGTGGTCGCACGACTCGGCCGACCCGACGGGCAGCGGTTCCAGCGCGTGAGCGTCCTGACGACCGGCTACCACCCGAAGGACGTCGACGCGTTCTCGCGCCGGCTGCACGGCTACTTCAAGGACGGCAAGCCGCTGAGCCTGACCGAGGTCCGGTCGATCGTGTTCCGTCCGAAGCACGGCGGGTACCGCGAAGCCCAGGTCGACGCCCTCCTCGACGCCGTCGTCGAGGTCATGCTCGCCGTGCGCTGACGGACCGGCGCAACGGGCCGCATCGGCGCCTGCCGAATCGCCGTCCCCAGGTGCTTCGCTTTCCGTGATCGTTCCGTTATCCTGGTCGGACTCATGGGCAGGCACACGGCAGACACTCGATCCGACCGCGCGAACCGCGAACTGCACGATCACGCGATCGTCAGCGAGCGACGAGCGGCGAAGAACCGAACGCGCACGGCGGAGACCTCGGTCGTCCGTCCCACCCCGGCCCAGCAGGAGCAGCCCGTCGCTCCCGTCATCGCGCCGGTGTCCGTCGCAGCGAACCGCGTCTCCGACGCCGAGGCCACGCGCGCCGCAGCTGTGGTGACCGCTCCCGCCGCCCGGATCGTCCGCCGGTCCCGCGCGCGGTCCGTCGCGCCGTCGAAGCCGTCGACCCCGCGGTCCTTCAACGGGTTCGTGCGGCAGCGTTCGACGATCCCGGCGATGTCGTTCCTCGCCGTGTCGGCCTTCGTCGGTGGATCGCTGTTCAACCCGATGCAGACCGACGCCGCCACGGCCGCGCCCGTGCTCGCCCCGGCTCCGATCTCGACGCCCCAGCAGTTCTCGGCGCACGGCACGTACGGGGACTTCGACGCGGCCCGCGACGGGTTCGACGTCGTCAAGCCCGCGCCGAAGCCGACTCCCACGCCGACTCCGACCGCCACGCCCGCGGGGACCGACAGTGCGTCGAGCGACACCGCGTCGACCGAGGACGACGCCACCGCAGCGCAGCCCGCCGCGAGCACGCCCCTGGCCGCCACCGCAGCGACGCCGGACCCTGGTAGCGCCCAGGCGATCGCGCAGCAGATGGTCGCCGCCCGCGGGTGGGGCAACGACCAGTACAGCTGCCTGGTCTCGCTGTGGAACAAGGAGTCGGGCTGGCGGGTGAACGCCTACAACCCGAGCGGTGCGTACGGCATCCCGCAGTCCCTCCCGGGCAGCAAGATGGCCTCCGCCGGTGCCGACTGGCAGACGAACCCCGCCACGCAGATCACCTGGGGACTCAACTACATCACCGGTGTCTACGGCACGCCCTGCGGCGCCTGGGCGCACAGCGTCTCGTACAACTGGTACTGATCGGCGATCGCGGTGCCGCGGAGCAACCGGCCGCGTCGCCCGCGTGGTCGTGGCCACGATGACGTCCCTGAGGGCGCCGGACTCGAGCGACTGACGGGCGGCTGGCGCCGGACCGAAGTCCGTCGTGGCCGCGAGTGGTCGGTACAACCGATCTCGGCAGCATCGGCGCAGAAGGAGTACCTCTGTCCGGGCTGCGGCCTGACGATCGAACCCGGGACCGCGCACGTCGTCGTGTGGCGTGCGGACGGGGTGCTCGGCGACGCCGCCGACCTCGCTGCGCGCCGTCATTGGCACCACCACTGCTGGAGCATCGCATGACGACCGGACACCCCGAGGGACACGCCCGCGAGTCGGTCGCGCCCGGCGAGGAGATCCGTTCCGGCACCGTGCTGCCCGCTCGGCGGACGGACGTGGAGCTCGTCACCGACGACCACCTGACGCTGGTGGGGGAGTTGGCCGAGCCGCTCGACCGACCGGCACGGGGAACACTCGTCACGTTGCACCCGCTGCCCACCGCGCAGGGCTTCATGGACTCGCACGTCCTGAAGAAGGCCGCGGCCCGGCTCCCCGCGCTGGCCGACCTGGCCGTCCTGCGGTTCAACTTCCGCTCCGTCACCTCACCGCGCGGGACGTCCGAGGGTGTCTTCGGCGACGGGGTGTCCGAGGGCTTCGACCTCCGGGCCGCCGTCGACGAGGTCGTCGCGCGGGGCCTGCCGACGCCGTGGCTCGTCGGGTGGTCCTTCGGGACGGAGGTCATCCTGAAGCACGCCCTCGAGCACGTCGAGGCCGGGAACGTCGCCGGGGTCGTCCTGCTGTCGCCACCGCTGCACCGGACCACCGACGAGGAGCTCGCCCGGTGGTCGGGCGTGGGCGTGCCGGTGGTCGCCCTCGTCCCCGAGCACGACGACTTCCTCGTGCCGGACGATGCGGTCCGCCGGTTCGCCGTCGCACCGGACGTCCGGGTCGTGCCCGTCGCCGGCGCGAAGCACCTGTGGGTGGGGGAGAAGTACGTGCGGGTCGTCCTCGACGCCGTCGCGGACCTCGTCGTGCCGGGTAGCGCTCCGCTGCCCTCGCACTGGCCGACGCAGGCCTAGCCCGACCAGCGCCGGCCCCGGGCGACCGGTCAGTGCGCCGCGTCGCCGTCCGTCTCGAGCCGAGCCTGGTCCGCGTCGACCGTGGCGGGACGAGCGGCGCCCTGCTCCTCGATGACGCCTGCCGCGTGCGTGAGCACGCCCCGCAGGTTCTCCAGGTAGCCGGCCACGGCCTCCCGCTCGGTGCGGATGGCGCCGAGACGGTCCTCGGCCTCGGCCAGCAGGAGCGCCGTCCGCTCCTCGGCGTCGGCCACGAGTCGGTGCGCACGTTCCTGGGCGTCCCGGACGAGGTCCGCGGCTCGTTCCCGGGCGTCGGACTCCTGCTGTCGTGCGACGTCGGCGGCCTCCCGCTCGAGGCGGTCGGCGATCTCCCGGGCGGCGGCGGCGCGACGCGTCGCCTCGGCGAGCTGCAGGTTCGCCTCGTCGAGGTACTTCTGCGTCTCGGTCACGGTGGCGCGGTGGCGTTCCAGGTACTCCTGCTCGGCGTCGTCCCGTCGAGCGGCCAACTCCGTCTCGAGGGCGGCCCGAGCGTCCTCCCGTTCGCGTTCGACGGTCGCCCGGGCTTCGTCGCGCTCCTGCGCGAGGGCGGCGCGTGCCGTGTCGATCTCCTGTCGCAGGGCGGTCCGCTCGGCGAACAGGGCGTCGAGCTCGGCGCTCCGTCGATCGGCGATCTCGGTGTCGACCTCGGCGTGCTCGCGCTCCCGCCGTGCGGCGAGTTCGTTCTCGTGCTCCCGTGCAGCCCGCTCCGCTGCGGCTTCGGCGGCCTCGCGCTCCCGCTGGATGCGGTCGAGGTGGTCGGCCGTCTCGCGCTCGATCCGTTCCGTGGTCTCCTGGACGCGGCGGGCGTTCTCGGCGGCGGTCTGCTCGGTGTCGACACGGAGCTGCGCGTGCGCGGCCTCGATCTCCTGCTCGAGCGCGGTCCGCGCCCCGGCGAGTTCGCGTTCCCACGTGGCCCGGGCGGCGGCGAGGTCCTCGTCGAGCTGTCGGCGGCGGTCGTCGACCTCGGCTGCGAGTTCAGCGCGGCGGCGGTCGACCTCGCCGGCGAGCTCCGCGCGCGCGCTCTCGACCTCGAGGTCCAGGGCCTGTCGGGCTGCGCCGTGTTCGCGCTCCCAGGCCGTGCGCGCCTCGGTGAGGGTGCGGTCGAGGGCTTCGCGGCGGGTGCTCTCCTCGCGGTCGAGGTCCTCGAGTCGGCGGGTCTGGTCGGCTTCGAAGACGCTGCGACGGTGCTCCGTCTCGCGCTCGAGGTCGGCGGCGGCACGGCGGGCGGCTGCCGACTCCCGCTGCGCGACCTCACGGAGTTCGGCGACCTCGTGCTCGACCTGGGCGCGGAGCGCGTTCGTCTCGCGGATCGCGACCGACCGCACCTCGGCTGCTTCGGTCACGGCGGCCCCGCGGACGGCGGCGGCCTCGTTCCGGGCGTCCTGCACGAGGATCCCGGCTTCGGCACGCGCCCGCTCCACCGTGTCGGCCGACTCGGCCCGGGCGCGGGAGAGCTCGTTCGTCGCCCGGGTCCGCGCGTCCTCGAGCGTGTCGTGCGCCTCGTCGCGTGCTTCGCGCAGGACGCGCTCCGCTTCGGTCCGGCTGGTGGCACGGAGCCGCTGGGCGTCGATGTCGGCCTGGCTGATGAGCCGCGTCGACTGTTCCTCGGCCACGCGGAGCGTCGACTCCAGGCGGGTACCGAGGCCGCTGTACGTCGGCGTGCCAGCCTCGTCCAGTTCGCCCTGCAGGTCGGAGACGCGGGACTGCAGCAGGCGGATCTCCTTCGCCGCCTCGGCCCGGTCGGTGTTCGACTTGATGAGCTCGCGGCGGAGGTCGTTCAGAGCACGGTCGACCTCGTCCTTGCGGTACCCCCGCAGTTCGGTCCCGAACTCTGCCTCGTCGTTCGCCACGCGTCGCTCCCTGCGGTCGTCCCGGACCACCCCGTGCGGTCCGGACCCCGAGTGTAGTGGTGCGTCCAGGTCGGCCCCTGGAGGCGTGGACCAGGCCCGGGGGATGCGCCTCACAGCTGTCCTGGGTACCCTGGACCGTTGTTTCGCGCGCCGTCCACCCCACCCCGGCGCGGAGGGAGAGAGTCCGTGCGGTTCGTCCTGGCGATCGTCAGTTTCGTCATCGGGGTGCTCCTCGTCGGTCTCGGCGTCGGGCAGCGCACGGTGTTCGCGCCCCCGTCCTCGATCGTCGCCGCGACCAGCGGTACGACGTCCGCCCCGGTGACCGTGATCCCGGGGAGCGTGCTCAACGCCAACCCCGGCTACCAGCGCATCAGCGTCTCCGGCACGGGGAAGGTGTTCGCGGCCTACGGCAGGACGTCGGACGTCGACGCCTGGGTCGGCGATGCCGCACACACGACCCTGCGCTACGACGCCGCAGCGGGCAAGCTCACGGCGCGCACCACCGGGACCGCGACGGAGGTGCCGGACCCGCGGGGCAGCGACCTCTGGTACCAGGAGTACGACGACGCCCGGCAGTTCACCGTGCGGCTGCCCGCGGACGTGTCCCTCGTGGTCGCCTCCGACGGGTCGGCGCCGGCCCCGTCGGACGTCTCCGTCACGTGGCCCCGCGACACCGCGACACCGTCCGTCGGTCCGCTCCTGACCGTCGGCGGGTTGTTCGTCCTCGGTGGGGTCGTCCTGCTGGTCTGGGCGTTCCTGCACCAGCGTCGGTCCCGTGGTCCGCGTCGTCGGAGCGGGGGCGGACGACCGCCGCGTGTCCGTGCCTCCCGTCGTGCCGCCGCTGCCGGGGCACAGGTCCCGGCACGGAGCCGACGCGGTCGTCGGTCCTTCGTGGCCGTGCCGGTGCTCGTCGCCGGTGCGCTCGTGCTGAGCGGTTGTTCATCCGAGTACTGGCCCCAGGGCGGCGACGCGGGCGCGACGCCCACACCGACCGCCACGGCGACCGGCGGTGCCGCACCTGCCCCGGCCACGGCCGCCACGAAGCAGCAGATCTCGCGGATCGTCTCCCGCGTCGCCGACGTCGCCGAGCAGGCGGACGCGGACAAGGACGCCGACCTCGCCGGTACCCGGTTCGCCGGACCGGCCCTGGAGCTCCGGAAGGCCAACTACGCGATCCGGGACGCCGATGCAGAGGCGAAGCCGCTGCCGGCGATCGCGGCGGACGACGTCTGCGTGGCGCTCCCGCAGCAGACGGACTCCTGGCCGCGGACGGTCTTCGCAGTCGTCGCCGCGGACTGCTCCGACGAGCAGACCGCCCCGCAGGCGTTGACGCTCGTGCAGCAGGACGCCCGTTCCGACTACAAGGTGGAGTACGCCGTCTCGCTCGAGGCGGACGCGCAGCTGCCCTCGCTCGCCCCCACCGCGATCGGTGCCGCGCAGCTCGCCCCGGACTCGAAGCTCCTCGCGCTCGCTCCGGACGAGGTGGCGGCGGCCTACGCGGACATCCTGTCCAAGGACGCCGAGAGCCCCTCCGCGGACCTGTTCGCGGGTGACGGCGACGACCTCCGCACCCGGATCGGCAAGTCCTACAAGGACGAGAAGGCGAAGTCGCTGGACGACACGGCCGAGATCGCGTTCTCCTCGGAGATCCCGGACGACACCCCGCTGGCACTCGCCACGAACACCGCGGGTGCGCTCGTCTCCGTGGACCTCGACGAGGTCGAGGAGGTCACGCCGACGGCCACCGGGGCGAAGGTCAACACCGAGGGCGCCGTGAAGGCGCTGTCGGGCGTCGACTCGAGCACGAAGGGCGTGCGGGCGACGTACGGCGTCCAGCTGCTCTTCTCCGTGCCCCCGGTGGGCTCGGACGACAAGATAGAACTCCTCGGGTTCACCCAGGGCCTGATCGCAGCTAGTGAGGTGCAATGACCAACGTCCCCCCGACCCCGTCCAGCCTGCGCGGAGCGGTCGACCTCTCGTCCCTCGTCGACCGCGCACAGCGGCCGCAGACCGCCCCCGCGACCACCGGTGCCGGTACGCCCGCGCCGACCGGTGCGGGACAGCCCGACGGCGTCCTGAGCGTCCCGTCGCTGGTCATGGACGTCACGGACCAGAGCTTCCAGGACGTCGTGCAGCTGTCGACGGTCGTCCCGGTCATCGTGGACATCTGGGCCGAGTGGTGCGGGCCGTGCAAGCAGCTCTCCCCGGTGCTCGAACGTCTGACCGAGGAGTACGCCGGCCGTCTCGTGCTCGCCAAGGTCGATGCCGACACGAACCCGCAGCTCGTGCAGGCCTTCCAGGCGCAGTCGATCCCCACGGTGGCCGCGGTCATCGGTGGACGTCCGCTCGGACTGTTCGTCGGTGCACTGCCGGAGGCCGAGGTCCGCGACGTCTTCGAGCAGGTGCTCCAGGCCGCCGAGCAGAACGGCGTCGCGGGCCGCGTGCAGGTCGACGGCGCTGCGGACGTGCCCGAGGGCGCCGAGCAGGGTGAGCCGGAGCCCGAGCCGCTGCCCCCGCACCACCAGGCCGCGTACGACGCGATCGAGCGCGGGGACTACGCCGCCGCGATCGCGGAGTACCGGACCGCGATCCTGCAGGACCCGCACGACCAGATGGCCGTCGCCGGGCTGGCGCAGGTGTCGCTCCTCGACCGGCTGTCCGGACGGACCGCGGACGAGATCCGCGCCGCCGCGGGAGCCGACCAGCGCGACGTCGCCGCACAGCTCGCGGTCGCCGACCTCGACGTCAGCGGCGGGCACGTCGAGGACGCCTTCGGACGCCTGCTCGACCTCGTGCCCACGGTCTTCGGCGAGGACCGCGAGGCACTCCGGGTCCGTCTGGTCGAGTACTTCGAGCTCATCGGCTCCGAGGACCCGCGCGTCGTCGCGGCGCGACGCCGGCTCGCCAACGCCCTCTACTGAGCAGCCGCGGAGCGGCCCCACGACGGACGGGAGGCCCGGTACCAGCTGGTACCGGGCCTCCCGTCCGTCGTCGCGTCGGTGCGCTACTCCGCCAGGCGCAGCCAGACCGCGCCGAGCGGCGGCACCACGAGGTTCGCCGAGGCGGGCCGGCCGGCCCACGGGACGTCCTCGGCCTGCACGGCGCCGAGGTTGCCGACACCGGAGCCGCCGTAGGCCGACGCGTCGGTGTTCAGCACCTCGTTCCACGTCCCCGCGGTCGGCAGACCGAAGCGGTGCTCGACGGGGACGCCCGAGAAGTTGACGAACACGGCGATGCGCTCGTCACCGGCCTTGCGGAGGAAACCGAGCGTGGAGTGCGGTGCGTCGCCGCCCTCGAGCCACTCGAAGCCGTCCTGCGTGGCGTCGTGCGTCCAGAACGCCGGGTTCTCCTTGTAGACACGGTTCAGCTCGGCGACCAGGTCCTGGACACCGCGGTGTCCCGGGTCGTCGAGGAGCCACCAGTCGAGACCGTTCGCCTCGCTCCACTCGCTGGGCTGCGCGAACTCCTGTCCCATGAACAGCAGCTGCTTGCCCGGGTGCGCCCACATGAACGCCAGGTAGGCACGGACGTTCGCGAGCTTCTGCCACTCGTCTCCGGGCATCTTGCCGTAGAGCGACCCCTTGCCGTGCACGACCTCGTCGTGGCTGATCGGCAGCGTGAACTGCTCGCTGAACGCGTAGACGAACGAGAACGTGATCTCGTCGTGGTGGTAGGAGCGGTACGCGGGGTCGCGCTCGACGTACTGGAGCGTGTCGTGCATCCAGCCCATGTTCCACTTCTGGCCGAACCCGAGCCCGCCTGCGCTCGTCGGCTGCGTGACACCGGGCCACGAGGTCGACTCCTCGGCGATCATCACGATGCCGGGGTAGCGCTTGTACGCGGTGGCGTTCGTCTCCTGCAGGAGCGTGATCGCCTCGAGGTTCTCGCGGCCGCCGTGGATGTTCGGCAGCCACTCGGTGCGGGAGTAGTCGAGGTACAGCATCGAGGCCACGGCGTCGACGCGGAGGCCGTCGATGTGGAACTCCTCCAGCCAGTACAGCGCGTTCGCGACGAGGAAGTTCCGCACCTGCGGCTGCCCGAAGTCGAACACGTAGGTGCCCCAGTCGAGCTGCTCGCCGCGACGGGGGTCCGGGTGCTCGAACAGTGCGTAGCCGTCGAACTTCGCCAGCGCCCACTCGTCCTTCGGGAAGTGCCCGGGGACCCAGTCCATGATGACGCCGATACCGGCCGAGTGCAGCCGGTCGATGAGGTAGCGGAGGTCGTCGGGGGAGCCGAAGCGCGCGGTCGGCGAGTAGTACCCGGTGACCTGGTAGCCCCACGAGCCGCCGAACGGGTGCTCGGCGAGCGGCAGGAACTCCACGTGGGTGAAGCCGGTGTACTGGACGTGCCCGATGAGGTCGTCCGCGACCTCGCGGTAGCTCAGGCCGGGGCGCCACGAGCCGAGGTGCACCTCGTAGATGCTCATCGGCCGGTCGTGGGTCGTCGACGCGGCACGCTCGGCCATCCACCGGTCGTCGCCCTCGGACCAGGTGTGGTGGGCGCTCGTGATGACGGACGCGGTGAGCGGCGGGACCTCGGTGCGGCGGGCGAACGGGTCCGCCCGCTCCACCCAACCGCTGTCGGTGAGGATCTGGAACTTGTACCGCTGGCCCTCGAGGGCGCCGGGCCAGAACAGTTCCCAGACGCCGAGGTCGTTGAGACGGCGCATCGCGGTCGTGCGGCCCTCCCACCCCTCGAAGTCGCCGATCACACGGACGGCGGTGGCGCGGGGCGCCCAGACGGCGAAGGCGACGCCCTCGACGTCGTCAACGGTCTGCACGTGTGCGCCGAGGTGGTGCCAGAGCTGCTCGTCGCGGCCCTCGCCGAACAGGTGCAGGTCGAGCTCGCCGAGCGTCGGGGCGAACCGGTACGCGTCGTCGGTGGTCCAGGTGGCGTCGTCTTCGTAGTCCGCCTCGACGCGGTAGCGGCCGAGCTCGCCGGTGGTGGCACCGGCCCAGACGCCCTCGCCCTCGTGTCGGAGCTCGACGTCGTCGCCGTCCGGACGGACGATCCGGACCGCCGTGGCCAGGTGGCGGACGACGCGGACGCTCGTCCCGCCCTCGACCGGGTGCGGGCCGAGGACGTCGTGCGGCTGCGACCAACGGCCTTCGGCGACCTGCTGGCGGATCCACTCGTCGACCGGTGCGGGGACCGGCTCGGTGGCCGTCGCGGACGCCGTCGTGGTCTGCGGCGGGACCTCCGTCCGGGAGGCGGGGGTCGCCTCCGGAGCGACAGGCGCGTCGCTGGTCAGCCCGCCGGCGAGCGTCGCCGACTCCGGGACGTCCCGGGAGGGCGACTCGGGCTGCGCGGCGGGCGCGCCGGGCAGGTCCTCGCCGGGTGCCGAGGTGTTCGGCTCGACGCGCTCGGTCCGGGGCTGCTCCGACCGACGGGGGAGCGCGGGCGGCGGCGGCGGGACCGGGGGCAGGCCGGGGCCGGTGCCGGGCGTGCCCGCCGCGGGGGCCGACGTGGACGGCTTCTGCTCGGGTGTGGTGTTCGGGTCGGTCATCGGTGCGGTCCTTCCACGACGAGCAGGTGCACGGGCTCCTGGAAGGCATCCAGGCGCACGTAGTTGGCGGAGCCCCAGGTCCAGCGGGCACCGGTGACGACGTCGCGGACGTCGAACAGGGTGCCGGGCTCGAGCCCGAGGGCGGTGAGGTCGAGGTGCACGGTGGTCTCCCGCGAGGAGTGCGGGTCGACGTTCGCCACGACGATGACGGTGTCGTCACGGCCCGATCGGTTGTACTGCCCGGGCAGGTGCTTCGAGTACACGACGATCGCGTCGTCCTCGGCGGAGTGGATCGTCGTGTTCCGGAGCTGGCGGAGCGCGGGGTGCGCCGACCGGAGGCGGTTGAGCATCGTCACGTACGGGGCCAGGCTCGCGCCCTCGGCCTCGGCGAGCGCGAAGTCACGCGGCTTGTACTCGTACTTCTCGTTGTCGATGTTCTCCTCGGAACCCGGCCGGGCGACGTCCTCGAAGAGCTCGTACCCGGAGTACATGCCCCAGGTCGGGGCGCCGGTGGCGGCGAGGGCGGCACGCACCTTGTACCCGGCGCGACCGCCGTACTGCAGGAACTCGGTGAGGATGTCCGGCGTGTTCACGAAGAGGTTCGGGCGCAGGTAGGCGCTCGTCTCGTGGGACAGCTCGTCGAAGTAGGTCTCGATCTCCTCCTTCGTGTTCCGCCACGTGAAGTACGAGTACGACTGCTGGAACCCGGTCTCGGCGAGCGCCCGCATCATCGCCGGGCGGGTGAACGCCTCGGCGAGGAAGACGATGTCGGGGTGCTCGTCGCGGACCTCGCGGATGACCCGCTCCCAGAACCAGAGCGGCTTGGTGTGCGGGTTGTCGACGCGGAAGATCCGGACACCGAACGCGATCCAGTGCCGCAGGACCCGCAGGACCTCGGCGACCAGGCCCTCGGGGTCGGTGTCGAACTGGATGGGGTAGATGTCCTGGTAGCGCTTCGGCGGGTTCTCGGCCGTGGCGATCGACCCGTCGGCGCGGACCGTGAACCACTCCGGGTGCTCGGTGACCCAGGGGTGGTCGGGGGAGCACTGCAGGGCGAAGTCGAGCGCGACCTCCATCCCGGTGTTCTTCGCCGTCTCGACGAAGTCCCGGAAGTCGTCCTCGGTGCCGAGGTCGGGGTGGATGGCGTCGTGGCCGCCCTCGGGGCCACCGATGGCCCAGGGGCTGCCGGGGTCGTCGGGGCCGGCGGTCAGGGTGTTGTTCGGTCCCTTGCGGGCCGTCGTGCCGATCGGGTGGATCGGCGGCAGGTAGACGACGTCGAAGCCCATCCGGGCGACGGCGGGCAGGCGACGTGCCGCGGTGCGGAAGTCACCGCTCTTCCACGAGCCGTCCGGGTTGCGCTTGGCGCCCTCGCTGCGGGGGAAGAACTCGTACCAGGCACCGACTCCGGCGCGGGTGCGCTCGACGTCGAGCAGCTGCGTCGCGGAGCGCGTCCGGAGCGAGGTGAGCGGCGACTCGGCGAGCTCGGCGACGACACGGGGGTCGTCCACGGCGGCGAGGCGCTCGGCCGGGTCGAGGTCCTCGTCCTGCAGGCGGGCCGCTGCGCGGGCGGCCGTGGTCGAGTCGGTCTCGGCGGCGAGCCGCTCGAGGAGCGCGGCGCCGTCGAGCAGGGTCGCGTCGGTGTCGACGCCGGCGGCGATCTTCAGCCGTGCGCCGTGCACCCAGCTCGCCCAGTCGTCGGCGTAGGACTCGATGTGCCACTCCCAGACGCCGACGCCCTCGACCTGCACGGTCGCTTCGTACCGGTCGGTCCCGGGTGCGACGAGGGTCAGCGGGACGGTGCGTGTCGCGCCGTCGGGCCGGACGAGGACGAGGTCGGCGCCGATGACACCGTGTCCCTCTCGGAAGACGGTCGCGCCGAACGTGATCACCTCCCCGTCGAAGCCCTTGCCCGGGAAGCCGTTCGGCGTCGTCGGGGCGAGTTCGGTGATCGGGATGCGCCCGATCTTCGGACGCCGGGGTCGGTCTACGGAGGCCACGGAGCAGACGCTACCCGGCCGGGCCGTCCGTGTTCCCCGTTTGGTGTGTCGGGCCCGGCGGACCGGCCGCGGCGCGACGGATCGTCAGACGACCTCGAAGACGTGGATGCCCGGACCGTAGGCCGTGAACACGGTGCCGGCGGGGCGGTGCCGCTCGTGGTCCCGGTGCTTCTCACTCGACCACGCCAGCCGGTACGCGAAGACGTCCTCGCGGGACGGCAGCGTGATGTCGCGGGTGCGGCCGCTGCCGTGCACGACGACGAGGACGCGGTCGTACGGCTCGTGCTCCGGGGTGGACTCGACGAAGTACTGCAGCGCGCGGTGGATCGGCTGGTCCCAGCCCTCGGCGGTCATCGGCAGACCGTCCGGGCCGTACCAGGTCATCCGGGACGCCGACGGCGTGGTCTGCCCGGGGACGCCGAAGCGTGACGGACGGAGTGCCGGGTGTGCGGCGCGGAGGCGGGTGAGGGCCGCGACCGTCTCGGTCATCGACTCGGCGTCCTCGTCGTCGGACCAGTCCACCGGGGTCAGGTCCTCGGAGACGACGTACGCGTTGTTGTTGCCGTGCTGGGTGCGGCTGCGTTCGTCGCCCGCGGTGATCATCGGGACGCCCGCGGACAGCAGCACGGTCGCCATGAGGTTCCGCATCGACCGACCACGGGCAGCGCGGACGCCGCGGTCCGCCGTCGGGCCCTCGACGCCGTGGTTGAACGAGCGGTTGTCGTTCGAGCCGTCGCGGCCGTCCTCGCCGTTCGCCGCGTTGTGCTTGGCGTCGTACGACACCAGGTCGTGGAGGGTGAACCCGTCGTGGGCGGTGACGAAGTTGACGCCGGAGAGCGGCCCGCGGCTCCCGAACAGGTGCTGCGACCCGGTCAGTGCGCCGGCGAGGCCGCCGATCCCGGTGTCGGGTGAGCCGTGCCGGCGTTCGTCGGCGACGTCCCCGAGCCAGAACTTCCGGACGGTGTCCCGGAAGCCGTCGTTCCACTCGAGGGTCCCGGCACCGAACGACCCGGTGCGCCAACCGTCCGGGCCGACGTCCCACGGCTCGGCGATGACGAGGGTGTCCTGCAGGTCCGGGTGGCTGCGGATGCGGTCGAGCAGCGGGTGCTCGGGGTCGAACCGGTGGTCGGCGTCCCGGGCGAGCGCGGCCATCAGGTCGAAGCGGAACCCGTCGACCTGCACCTCGCGCGCCCAGTAGCGCAGGCTGTCGAGGACCAGGTCGGCGGTCGCCTCCACCGAGGTGTCGAGCGTGTTGCCGCAGCCCGTCGTGTCGTAGTAGGTGTCCGTGTCGGACCACCGGTAGCGGTTCGCGCCGTCGATGCCGCGCAGCGACGTGGTCGGGCCGCCGAGGCCCTCCTCCGCCGTGTGGTTGTAGACGACGTCGAGCACGACCTGGATGCCGGCCTCGTGGAGCAGTCGCACCATGCCCTTGAACTCGCGGAGCACCGCGTCCGCACCCGCTGCCCGTGCGGCGGCGGAGGCGTGCCCGGCGTGCGGGGCGAAGAACCCGAGCGTGTTGTAGCCCCATGCGTTCTCGCGCCCGGCCTCGCGGAGCCAGCGTTCCGTGTCGAACGCCTGCACGGGGAGGAGTTCGAGCGTCGTCACGCCGATCCGCTGGAGGTGCGCGATGGTGCTCTCGTGCGCGACGCCCGCGTACGTGCCGCGGAGGTCCTCCGGCACGGCGGGGTTCGCCGCGGTCAGGGTGCGGACGTTCGCCTCGTAGACGACCACGCGGTCGCGGGGCACCTCGGGCTTGCCGACACCGCCCCAGTCGAACGCACCGTCCACGACGACGCTCGTCCACCGGGGGTGGCCGTCCGTGTCGGCGCCGTCGACCGGGTCGTGCCCGGTGGGGACGATGCCCCGCGCGTACGGGTCGAGGAGCGGCAGCGCCGGGTCGAACCCGTGCCGCGGCCCCGTCGGCCCGTCGACGCGGAGGTGGTACGCGTCACCCGCTCGGACGCCGGGGGTGACCGCGGTCCACAGGTCGGAGTCGCCCTGCCGGGTGAGGTCGAAGCGTCCGCGGCCGTCGACGACCACCGCCGCGGCCGTCGCCGTCGCCGACCGGAGCGCGAAGCGCGGGTCGCCGTCGTCGAGCCGGAAGCCCGGGATGGTGTCGATCGCCGTCTGGTACACGACCCCAGGGTACGAGGACACCCGGGTATCCTGAAAACGCTCCAGAAAGGGGTACCCCGTGCCCGTCTACCTCGACCACGCCGCCACGACGCCGATCCTGCCCGAGGCGCTCGCCGCGTTCACCGACGCGTTGCGCACCGTGGGGAACCCGTCGTCCATCCACAGCGCCGGCCAGCACGCCCGCATGCTGCTCGAGGACGGCCGCGCGCGGGTCGCCGCGTCGCTCGGCGCCGACCCGGTGGAGGTCGTCTTCACCTCCGGCGGCACCGAGAGCATCAACCTCGCCGTGAAGGGCCTGTTCTGGGCGCGCCAGCGGGACCGACGGCGACCCCGCATCGTGGTCCCGGCCGGCGAGCACCACGCCACGGTGGACACCGTCGACTGGCTGGAGCGCCACGAGGGCGCCGTCGTCGACGTCGTCCCGCTGGACGCGCAGGGTCGGGTCGACCTGGCCGCACTGGAGGCCCGACTCGCCGCCGCGGACGACGTCGCCCTGGTGACGTTCCTGTGGGCGAACAACGAGGTCGGCACCATCCAGCCGGTCGAGCGCATCGTCACGCTCGCGCACGACGCCGGCGTGCCGGTGCACAGCGACGCGGTCGCCGCCTACGGCCAGGTCCCGGTGGACTTCGCCGCGTCCGGGCTCGACGCGCTGAGCGTGTCGGCGCACAAGATCGGCGGACCGGTCGGCGTCGGGGCCCTCGTGCTCGGGCGTCGCGCCGTCGTCGAGCCGCTCATCCACGGCGGGGGCCAGCAGCGGCAGGTGCGGAGCGGGACCCAGGACGCGCCGGCGGCCGCCGCCTTCGGGGTGGCCGCCGCCTCGCCGCACGCCGACGTCCGGCACCTCCGTGACCGGCTCGTCGCCGGGGTCCGCAGCGCGGTCCCCACCGCGGTGCTCATGGGGGACCCGGACGACCGGCTCCCGGGCAACGCGCACTTCACCTTCCCCGGCTGCGAGGGGGACTCCCTGCTCTTCCTGCTCGACGCCGCCGGCGTGGCCGTCTCCACCGGGTCCGCGTGTCAGGCCGGGGTCCCGGAGGCCTCGCACGTGCTGCTCGCGATGGGGCTCAGCGAGGACGACGCGCGCGGTGCGCTCCGCATCACGCTCGGACACACCTCGACGGACGACGACGTCGACGCGTTCCTGGCGGCGCTGCCCACAGCGGTGGCGCGCGCGGGTGCCGCCGGCATGGCGTCCCGGGAACCGTCGCTCGGACGCTGACCGGCCCACCCGGTTCCGCGGGCGACGGGACGGGGCCGGCCCGGTCCTCCCGTCCGGGAAGCGCCGGTAGGATCGGGGACCATGGTCGAACTGGACATCGCCGAACAGGTCAACGCCCTCCGCGTGACCTTCGGGAACATCCGCTCGGTGGTCGACGTGGACCGCCTCGAGCGTGAGATCGCGGAGCTCAGCGAGCAGGCCGGCGCGCCCGACCTGTGGGAGGACACCGACCACGCGCAGCAGGTGACGAGCGCGCTCGCGCACCGGCAGGCCGAGCTGAAGAAGCTCACGGCCACCGAGCAGCGCCTCGACGACCTCGAGGTCCTGGTCGAGATGGCGAACGAGGCGGAGGACCAGGAGTCCGCCGACGAGGCGCTCGCCGAACTCGCCGCGATCACCAAGACCATGGGCGAGCTCGAGGTGCAGACCCTCCTGGACGGCGAGTACGACGACCGTCCCGCCGTCATCACGATCCGTGCCGGCGCCGGCGGTGTCGACGCCGCGGACTTCGCCGAGATGCTCATGCGCATGTACCTGCGGTACGCCGAGCAGCACGACCAGAAGGTCACCGTGATGGACACCTCCTACGCGGAGGAAGCGGGCATCAAGTCCGCCACGTTCGAGGTCGACGGTCCGCACGCGTTCGGCACGCTGTCGGTCGAGGCCGGCACGCACCGCCTCGTCCGGATGTCGCCGTTCGGTGCCGCCGGCAAGCGCCAGACGTCCTTCGCCGCGGTGGAGGTCATCCCGCTCATGCCGGAGACCGCCGTCATCGACATCCCGGAGAACGACATCCGCGTCGACGTGTTCCGGTCCTCCGGCCCCGGCGGGCAGTCCGTCAACACGACCGACTCGGCCGTGCGCCTGACCCACATCCCGACCGGCACCGTCGTCTCGATGCAGAACGAGAAGTCGCAGATCCAGAACCGTGCCGCCGCCATGCGCGTGCTGCAGTCGCGCCTCCTGCTCCTGAAGAAGGAAGAGGAGAACGCGAAGAAGAAGGAACTCGCGGGCACGATCACGGCCAGCTGGGGCGACCAGATCCGCAACTACGTGCTGGCCCCGTACCAGATGGTCAAGGACCTGCGCACCGACTACGAGGTCAACAACCCCTCGGCGGTGTTCGACGGCGACCTCGACGGCTTCATCAACGCCGGGATCCGCTGGCGCAAGCGCCCGGACGAGGACTGACCTGCACGAGTCCACGGGGTCGTGAGCCGCGCGCCTGGAGCAGGATCACCGGATCGCGACCTACCCTGATCCGGTCATGATCAAATTCGACCAGGTCACCAAGGTGTACTCGGGCAACCCGAGTCCCGCTCTCGACAACGTCACCCTCGAGATCCTCAAGGGTGAGTTCGTCTTCCTCGTCGGTGCGTCCGGCTCCGGGAAGTCGAGCTTCCTCCGGCTCGTCCTCAAGGAGGAGAAGCCCTCCCGCGGGCAGATCCACGTCCTCGGACAGCGTCTCGGCGCGCTCTCGTCCCGCAAGGTCCCGTACTTCCGCCGCAACCTCGGCGTGGTGTTCCAGGACTTCCGGCTGCTCCCGAACAAGAACGTGTTCGACAACGTCGCGTTCTCGCTGCAGGTGATCGGCAAGAGCAAGGGCTTCATCAGCGAGTCCGTCACGGACGTGCTCAAGCTCGTCGGGCTCTCCGGCAAGGCGACCCGGATGCCGCACGAGCTCTCGGGCGGTGAGCAGCAGCGCGTCGCGATCGCCCGTGCCGTCGTCAACAAGCCCGCGGTCCTGCTGGCCGACGAACCGACCGGCAACCTCGACCCGACGACCTCGGCGGGCATCATGGCGCTCCTCGAACGCATCAACCAGGGAGGCACGACGATCCTGATGGCGACGCACGACGCGAGCATCGTGAACCAGATGCAGCGGCGGGTCATCGAGCTCTCCGGCGGCACGGTCCTCCGTGACGAGCAGGCCGGCGGGTACCAGACCCAGGCCCTGCCGATCCAGCGCGGCGGTGTCTCGAACACGACCGGCATCCAGACGATCCCGGGGCTCATCCGATGAGGCTCGGACTCGTCATGGCCGAGGTCGGTTCCGGTCTCCGACGGAACGCCTCGATGGTGGTGTCGGTCGTCCTCGTGACCTTCATCTCGCTGACCTTCGTCGGCACCGCGATCCTGCTCCAGATGCAGATCAACCAGATGAAGGGCTACTGGTACGACCGGGCCCAGGTGGCGGTGTACCTGTGCACCGACACCGACACGACCGGCAACTGCACCGGCGCGAAGGCGACCGCGGACCAGCGGGACCAGATCAAGCAGCAGCTCGACTCGTCGACGCTCCAGCCGTACATCGAGAAGTCCTACTTCGAGGACCAGCAGGACGCGTACACGCGGTTCAAGCAGCAGTTCAAGGACTCCCCGGCCACGGAGTTCGTCAAGCCCGAGTACCTCAACGAGACCTTCTGGGTGAACCTGAAGAACCCGTCGCAGGCGGACGTGCTCGTGGAGAGCCTGTCGAAGGTCGCGGGCGTGCAGAGCGTCGTCGACCAACGCGGGTACCTGCAGCCGATCTTCAACCTGCTCAACGCCTCGTCCTACACGGCCATCGGCATCGCGTCCCTGATGCTCGTCGCCGCGGTGCTGCTCATCGCGACGACGATCCGCTTGTCTGCGTTCTCGAGACGCCGGGAGCTCGGGATCATGCGGTTGGTGGGGGCGTCGAACCGGTTCATCCAGACGCCGTTCGTGCTCGAGGGCGTGATCGCCGCTGCGGTGGGAGCGGTCCTGGCCGGCGGCGCGATCCTGGCGGTGGTCTGGTTCTTCGTCCGGAACTACCTGACGAAGCGCTTCTCGGGCACCGCGTTCATCGGCATGGACGACGCGGCGGTCGTGGTCCCGGCGGTGATCGTCATCGGGGTCGTCCTGGCGGCGCTGTCGGCGTCGATCGCGATCCGCCGCTACCTCAAGGTCTGATCGGGCGACGCCCGCGGACCCCGGACGGGCCCGCGCACCGGGAAGGTGCGCGGGCCCGTCCGTGTTCGATATGCTGGGCGGCTCGCACGGGCGAGTGCACACCATCGAGAAGGAGCCGGGCATGGCGAAGGAACGCGGGGAGAAGGTCGTCGCGACGAACCGTCGTGCGCGCCACGACTACCTCATCGAGGACACGTACGAGGCCGGCATGGTGCTCAGCGGGACCGAGGTGAAGTCGCTGCGGGAAGGCCGAGCGTCGCTCGTGGACGGGTACGCGTTCGTCGACGCGGGGGAGGCGTGGCTCGACGCCGTGCACATCCCCGAGTACACCGAGGGCACGTGGAACAACCACGCACCGCGGCGGAAGCGCAAGCTGCTCCTGCACAAGCAGGAGATCGTGAAGATCTCGCACAAGACCGCGCAGGGCGGGTACACGCTCGTGCCGATGAAGATCTACTTCTCGGACGGCCGGGCCAAGGTCGAGATCGCGGTCGCGAAGGGCAAGCGCGAGTTCGACAAGCGCCAGGCGCTGCGCGAGAAGACCGACAAGCGCGAGGCCGAGCGGGCCATGCGGTCGCGCAACCGACTCGGCGAGTGACCAGCCGGGTCGACTAGCGTTGATGCTGTCCGGTCGGTAGACTGAACAG
Source organism: Curtobacterium sp. MCBD17_008 (assembly GCF_003234475.1). Lineage (NCBI taxonomy): Bacteria > Bacillati > Actinomycetota > Actinomycetes > Micrococcales > Microbacteriaceae > Curtobacterium > Curtobacterium sp. MCBD17_008. Next base: position 25,476 of record NZ_QKTK01000008.1, read on the forward strand.
CTGCCTGACCCGGAGGTCTCCGGGGACGGGCTTGGCAACTCAACAGCGTGACAGTGGTCCGCACGACGGCCTGCATGGGGATGATCGGTTTCGACATCGCCTGTGTGCCGACGGGAAGCGGGCCGAGGACCCACGGTCATCTCGTCAACGATCCGTGGAAAACAACAAGTGCCAATTCCAAGCGCACTGACTTCGCTCTCGCTGCGTAAGCAGCCCAGCACATGAAGTCCGTCGGCCAGGTGATCGTTCCCTAACCTGAGTCCGGCGTCATCAAGGGGACTTGCTGCGCGGTTGTGCCTCAGGGCCGTGCGGGACGTGCACTGAGACTGGGCCTGTCGTCCGAGAAGCCGGTAGCAACGGACGGGGCCGAGCAGAACGAACATCCGGATACGCCCGTAGAAGACGTCGAATTGCAGCGATGGACGGGGGTTCGATTCCCCCCATCTCCACCACCTGCCGATCGTCGGACCACTGTCACGTGAGTCGCCACAGAACGCCCCGCACCGTCCTCGGACGGTGCGGGGCGTTCTGCGTGTCCCGGCCCGTTGCGCAGGCGCGGGTGCGCGTCGCCGGAGCGGCCGGGTGTGAGGACTACGTTCGAGGGCACGGTTCCGCGTCCGCGGTGCCGTACCCGAGCGAGAGGTACCCCGTGCAGGAGATCGCGATCCGAGTCCGTCTGCGACAGCAGGACCGTCTGGGCCTGGCCGAGTACGAGCGCATCGTGGGGTCCGTCGCCTCGGTCGCGGCCGTGGTCGCGTGGCTGCCGACGCCGGAGGCCCGTCTGGTGTTACGCGGGCGCGGCGCGGAGCCGGTGCGGCTCGAGACGATGTCCTACGGCGCGGTCTTCGAGATGCTCGTCGTGATGGACCAGCGGAGCCCCGCGGTCGAGCAGGCGGCGGCAGCGGTCGCGGCGCTCGTCGAGACCGTGCGGCACGAGCACGTCGAGGACGACATGGCGGGGACGGCCGGCGCGCTCGACCGTCTCGACCGCGCGGCGCCGCGTGGCCGGAGCCAGCCGGAGCGTGCGCTGCGGACCTTCCTCGAAGGGGCACGTGCGGACGCCCTGGCCCGCCGGTCGACGACGCGGCTCCGTGCCGCCCAGGCCCTGGTGCGTCTCGCCGGGTCCGGCGCCGAGATCGTCGTCGAGCGGATCGAGGACGCGCTCGCGACCGAGGTCGAAGGGCAGGCGGTCGGGACCATCACGGACACCGGTGCCTCGGTCGTGGTCGAACCGGTCGACGGTGTCGACGGTCCCGGTGTCGACGGTTCCGGTGTCGACGGTTCCGGTGCCGACGCTCCCGATGCCGACGCGCAGAAGCCCGGTGGGAAGAAGAAGTCGGGCGGGAAGAAGTCGGACAAGAAGGTGAGCGGGAAGAAGAAGTCGGGCGGGAAGGACAGCGGGAAGAAGAAGTCGGACGGGAAGGAGAAGTCCGACAAGAAGGCCTCGAAGAAGAAGAAGTAGCCCGTCCCGCGGGGGTCAGAAGTCGAACAGGTTCGACCGGAGCCCACCGTCGCCGTACTCCCGGCGCAGCACCCCGCGCTGCCGGAGCACCGGCACCAGGTCCCCGAGCATGCGGTACACCTGCGCCGGGTGCAGGTCGCCCGACAGGATCACGCCGTCGTTGTCCGCGTCCGACCCGAGTTCCTCGATGAAGTCCGCGAACTCCTCCGCCGTCCCGACGAACCCGGACCGGTCGGCGACGCGGCCGAGCCGGGCCTTCCGGGTGAGCAGTTCCCGGAGCGGTGCGTCCGGGGTGTCCCCGACGAGTCCGCGGACCGTGCCGGCGGACACGTGGTCGGCGAACGTGCCCTCCGGGATCGGCGCGTCGAGGTCGAGCGCGAGCAGGTCGGTCTCCGCGTCGCTCGACCAGGCCAGGGCGGCGGCGCGGAGGTCGTCGTCCGAGGGGTGCCGCGAGGCCTCGACGACACGGTCGGCCTCGGCCGCCGAGGACACCACGACGGGCTTCAGGACGAAGAGGACCCGCACGTCCTCCGGGCCGCGACCGGCGCGGGCGGCCGCGTCGTGCACCGTCCGCCGGTACGCCGACACCGCCGCCGCGGAGAGCGGGGCGAGGGCGAGCTGCACGTCGGAGTGCGTCCCCGCGAAGCCGAGCCCGCGTCCGGACCCGCCGGGGGAGACCACGACCGGGTCCGTGGCGAGCGGGAGGGCGTTCAACGGCCCGGCGGTGCGGAAGTGCTCGCCCGCGTGGCTGAACGCGTCGAGGCGGTCGCCGTCCGCGAAGTGCCAGTCGGCCTCGGACCCGACGTACCCGTCGCCCCACGAGTGCCAGAGGCGGCGGAGCAGACCGGTCCACTCCTCGGCGCGGTCGTAGGCGACGTCGTGCGGCACCGGGTCGAGGCCGGCGTGCCGGGCGCTGCCGACGTCGGTGACCACGTTGACCCCGAGCCGGTCGGAGGACAGGTGCGCGAGGGTCGCGAGCTGCCGGGCGGCCAGGTACGGCGGCGTCACCCCGGCGTTCACGGTCGGGGCGATGCCGATGTGCCGGGTCGCCGCGAACAGCCACGGCGCGAGGAGGAGCGGGTCGTGCTTCGGGCCGCCGTACGCCTGGCGGATCCGGAGGTCGAGCGTCGCGGGGTTCCCGAGCGAGATCGCGTCCTCCGCGATGACGAGGTCGAACCCGGCGTCCTCGAGCGCCCGGACGGACTGCTGGTACAGGTCCGGCTTCGTCCAGTCGTGCCCCCAGTGCCAGTCCGGCCGGCCCCACGCCTGCGGCCCGAAGCCCCGCGAGAAGAAGTAGCCGATGTGCTGCATCCGGGCCATCAGCGCACGCCTGCCGGGGCCGGGACGCCGACCGTCGCGCCGTCCGTCGCGGGGTCGGGGCGAGCCTCCCGGCCGGGTTCGGCGAGCGCACGGACGGCCGTGAACCCGCGCTCCAGGTCGCGGATGAGGTCCGTGACGTCCTCGATCCCCACCGACAGGCGGACGAGCCCGTCGTGGATGCCCTGCGCCGCGCGCTCCTCCGGGGTCCGTCCGGCGTGCGTCGTCGACGCGGGGTGCAGCACGAGCGACCGGACGTCGCCGAGGTGGGTCATCCGGCTGAAGAGCCGGACCGCGTCGATGAGGGCGTGCGCGGCGACCTCGCCGCCGGCGAGCGTGAAGGCGAACACCGACCCGGCACCGCGCGGCAGGTAGCGACGGGCGAGGTCGTGGTACGGACTGGAGGCGAGCCCCGCGTGGTCCACGCTCGTCACCTCCGGCTGCGCCTCGAGCCAGGTCGCCACGGCGAGCGCGTTCGCGACGTGGCGTTCGACGCGCAGCGACAGGGTCTCGATGCCCTGGCGGAGGAGGAACGCGTTGAACGGCGACGGTGTGGGGCCGATGCGGGCGGCGACGACGTCCCGGGCGTAGGCGATGAACGCGCCGCGTCCGTACCGGTCGGTGTGGCTCGCACCGCCGAGGGCACGGTCCGACCGGGTCAGGTGCGGCCAGCGCTCGGGGGTCACCGTCCAGTCGAAACGGCCGCCGTCCACGACGACACCGCCGAGCCCGGCGCCGTGGCCGGAGAGGAACTTCGACGCGGAGTGGATCACGACGTCGGCGCCGTGGTCGACCGGCTGCACGAGGTACGGGGTCGCGAGGGTGTTGTCGACGACGAGCGGGACGCCGGCTCGGTGCGCGACCTCCGCGACGCCGGCGATGTCGAGGACGTCGTTCTTCGGGTTCGGGATGGTCTCCGCGAAGAAGAGCTTCGTCTCCGGGCGGACCGCGGCGGCCCACGCGTCGAGGTCACGCGCGTCGGTGACGAAGTCGACCTCGATCCCGAGTCGTCCGAGGTTCTGCAGCAGCAGTCCGCGGGTGCCCTCGTAGATGCTCGACGCGCTGACCACGTGGTCCCCGGCGGCGAGCAGGCCGAGGAACGCGACCGTCGCCGCCGCCTGTCCGCTGCCGACGAGGACGGCCTCGGTGCCGTGTTCGAGGAGGGCGATGCGCCGCTCGACGTCCCCGTTCGTCGGGTTGCCGAGCCGCGTGTACGTGTAGCCGTCGTCGGTGCCGGCGAAGCGGTCGCGAGCCTGCGCGGCGTCGTCGAACAGGAAGCCCGAGGACATGTGGATCGCGGGGACGCGCGCGCCGTGTCCGGTGTCCGGGAGGAACCCGCCGTGCACCTGCTCCGTCGCGAACCCGGGTCGCTCGTCCGTCATCCGTCCACCTCCGTGCTGCCGCCCCGCGCTCTCGGGTCTGCTGTGGGCGGTACTCTCGCAGGCCCCGGCGCCGGGGGGAGCGAACACGACGTCGCGTTACGGCATCCCGGGTGCGGCGTCCGTCGGTCCGGGTGTCCGGCTACGCCCCGACGACCGCCCGGACGCCCACCACGACGGTGTCCCACACGGCGAGCAGCGGTCCGCGGGCGGCCCACACCGCGACGCCGTTGACGCCGAGGAACAGCACGAACCAGACGACGGCGGGCAGGCGCATCTCGGCGGCGGCGATGTGGAAGTCCGTCTGGACGCGGGCCCCGGTCAGCAGCCAGCGGAGCACCTGGAGCAGCGAGCGGAGTCCGTCGACGAGGAACGCGGCGCCGAGGGCCGCGACGACGAGCAGGGTGAGGTCGGAGGGGCGGAGCGCCACCCAGAGGGCGAGGGCGTCGAACCCGACGACGACGAGCAGGCCGAACCAGTTCCGGACGAACGCCAGGGCGACGAGACCGACGACGCCGAGCACGACGACCGGGAGCCAGGGCGTGCCCACCACCGCACCGGTGACGAGCAGTGCCCCCGCCCAGAGCGGTGCGCTGTACCCGGCGAAGAGGTTGAGCACCCGGACGAGCCACCGCACGGCCCCCGGGACCCGGCCCAGCGACACCCACGCCTCACCCGAGCCGTCCGCGTGCAGGTCGATGCGCCGGATGCGGCCGCCGAACGGCACGACGACGACGCAGTGGCCCACCTCGTGGGCGATCGTCGCGGCGAGGCGCGCGATCCGGCCGAGGAACGGCAGGAGGGGGAGCACGGCGCCGATGAGCAGGGCGCCGGACACGGCGGAGGCGGGCAGGGCGGTCAAGGCGCCATCGTCCCAGACCGCCCGCTGGTGTTCACTGGGAGTCCGGCGTCACCCCAGCAGTGCCACCAGGTGCGAGCGTGACCGGGCGCCCACCTTCCGGTAGATCTGCGTGAGGCGCAGTTCGACCGTCCGCTGCGACATGTACAGCGACGAGGCGATCTCGCGGTTGCGGTACCCCTCGGTCACCTTCTGCACGACGGCACGCTCCTCCGCGGTGAGCAGGGGGAGGACCGGGACGGCGTCCGGGGCGCTCCGGGGCGTGGTCGGCGACGGAGCGGTGCGGAACCGGGTCGCACTGACCGGCGCCGTACCGCTCGCCTCCGCGTGCACCCCGACGCCGTCCACGACGACGGCGTGGACCGGGGGCATCGCGACGTCGCCCTGCGGTGCGACGAGCGGACGCCGCAGCCCCGCGGCCTCGAAGGCAGCCGCAGCGGTCGTACCGAGTCGGGCGCGGTCCGGGCCGGTGCTCGTCGCAGCGAGCGCGGCCAGCGTGCGGCCACGCTCGTACTGCGGGTCCGTCGGCTCGAACAGCTCGAGCGCCCGGTACCGTGCGGCGTCACGTGTGTCCTCGTCGGCGACGAGCGCGAGGCTCCTCGCCAGCACGAGCGCGCCCCAGCGCGACGGGTGCGCACGGTGGTCGGCCGCGAGCCGAGCGGTCGTCGACCGCGCGTCCTCGGTCCGGCCGAGCCGGACGTACGTCTCGACGAGGTCGCCGAGGTGACGGAGGACCGTCGGGTTCCGCAGCGTCCGACCGATCGCGTCCGCGGTCTCGAGCGCGGTGACCGCCTCGTCCGGCCGGTCCTCGGACAGCAGGACCCGCCCGCGGAACGCGTGCAGCTTCGCCGTCGCACCCCAGAGCCCGCTCGTGGACCGGTCCGCGAGGCACCGGTCGAGGACGTCGAGGGCCGCGAAGGGATGTCCTTCGAGGAAGTGCCGCCACGCGATCGCGATCGCCCGCGACGGCTCCCGGAGGCGCTCGACCACGCTCGACCCGGACTCCCACGCGTCGATGGCCCGGTGCGCGAGGCGGAAGTCGCCGGACCGCACCTCGTTCTCCGCGGAGAGGTACCGCGCGGCCTCGAGCCACACCGGCGCGGTGTGCGTGGACCGGGTGAGGACCAGGGCGAACACACGGCGGGCGCTCCGGTGCCGATCGGACAGGCTCAGCGCGTGCGCGAGCATGAGCAGCGCCGGGTCGGACAGCGCGAGCAGGCTCGGCGTCGCGAGTCCGTCGTGCAGGTCCCGGTCGGCCGGCAGGTGACCGGCGATCGCGGCCACCATGGTGCGGGCGGCCTGGAGGACCTGTGCGGTCGGTGTGGGGAGGTCGTGCTCGTACGGTTCGGCGCGCTCCAGGAGTTCACGGGCCTGGTCGAGCTCCCACGCCTCGGCCCGGAAGCTCGCGACCATGGCCACGAGGCCCGTCACGGCCAGGGCCTCGTCGTGGTCGCCGGCGTCGGCGGGGACGATGAGCTCGTCGGCCACCACTGCTTCCCCGCTGAGGTACTGCACCGAGTAGTGCAGGCGGAGGCGGCGGACGTCGTCGAGGCGGGAGGCGAACGGCTCGATCGCCGCGAGGTACCGCGCCGCGTAGCCGAGGAGACGGCGCGTGAGCAGCACCTCCGCGACGGCCAGGAGCGCCAGGTGTTCCGGCTCCGAGCGCGTCCCGACGTGCAGGGCCCGTTCGGTGAGCGTGACCGCGGCGCCGGGTTCACCGTCGGCCGCGTACTCGCGCGCCGCGTGCAGGAGCGCCACGGCGTCGGGCTCGTCCGCAGTGAAGCTCCGGTGCCAGGCAGCGGCACGCGGGTCCGAGGTGTCGGCGGACGCAGCCAGCCCGGCGTGGGCGGCACGACGGTCACGGGCGGGCATCTGCCAGTGCAGCCAGGACCGCACGAGCGGCGAACGGACGGCGATCGACTGCCCGCGGACCGTGACGAGACCGAGTGCGGCGAGGTCTTCCACGACGTCCCGGTCCCACTCCGGCCCGACCGCGCGGGTGACGGGCACCAGGGCCAGGCGGGCCAGGACCTCGAGGTCGCGGGTGCCGGTCCCGGCGACGGCCGCGGCGGCGATCCGGCCGGTGGTGTCGGTGGGTCGCAACGGCAGCACGAGCGGCTCGGAGCCGAGCAGCTGGTCCCGACTGAGCACGTCGAGCTGTTCGCGGAGCACGCCGGGGTTGCCGGCGGTCTGCTCGGCGACGACCGCGAGCACGCCGTCGTTCGCGTCCTCGGCGACCATGCTGCGGGCCAGCAGCAGCGTCTCGTCCGCGGGCAGGGCCTCCAGGCGCATCGACGGCAGTGCCGTCAGCGGCCCGTCGGACGGGAGGCTCGCCACCGTCGCCACGATCCGCAGCGACGTGCCGACCAGCCGACCGGCGAGGAACGCGATGAGCGTCTGGCTCGCCGCGTCCATCCGGTCGAGGTCGTCGATGAGGACGAGCGTCGGCGGGAGCTGCAGCACACGCAGCGTCGCGAGGAGCTCGTGCGCCACGACGATCGCCCGGGACGGGTCCGCGTCGCGGACCGTGGCGAGGATCCGTGTCACGTGCGCGGCGGCCCGGGGGTCGTCGAGTGCGCCGAAGAGGGTCGTCACGCCGCTGAGCGGCCAACGGGACTCGGTCCCGTTGACGCCGATGCGGACGACGGGGACGGGGACGCGGCCACTGGCCGCGTCGAGGACGCTCGTGCGTCCGGAGCCAGGGTCGCCGACGACGACCAGCGCGGACTCCCGGGGGAGTACGGCGAGGGTCGTGATCCGGTCGACCTCAGTGCGTCGGCCGGTGAGTTCCATGCGGACTCACCGGCCTCCGGCGCCAGGGACGGGGGAGCAGGACACGTCGGCGGGGGAGCCGACGGCGGGTGATCCCGCGGCGGGGTGGGTGGCCCCGCGGTGGGAGGTGCCGGTGTGCATCGGGTGGGTGGCCCGGGACACTGGCAGGGTCGATGTGTGGACGGATCGCGGACGACGAGCCTGGGTGGGCTCGGTCCCGCTCGGGAACGATGAATCCATCGTCGTGGTCACCCCTCGGGTTAGGGCAGTCGGACGAGATGACGGTGGGTCCGTGGTGACCGGGACTAGGGATCCCGACGAGTACTGACCTGCCGCCACGAGAACGGTAACCCACCATCGGTCGTGCTGGAGGAACCGTCAGTCCGATGCGCCGATAGGCGTGCCCCCAGAACGGGGGGTGACGGTCGCGCTGGGGCGAGCAGGGTCGCAGGTGCCCCGTCAGCGGTCAGGCCCGGCGGATCACCTCGACGACGGCGTCGTGCACGAGGCCGTTCGAGGCGAGCGCACTGCCGTGCCACGGACCGGGGTCGCCGTCGAGCGAGGTGAGGCGGCCGCCGGCCTCCTCCACGATCGGGAGGAGGGCGGCGATGTCCCACGGCTTGAGGTCCGGTTCCCCGGCGACGTCGAGGACCCCTTCCGCGACCATCATGTACGACCACATGTCGCCGTAGGCGCGGGTGCGCCAGACCCGTCGCGACAGCGTGACGAGGGCGTCGAGCCGGTCGTCGTCGTCCCACTGCTGCAGCGAGTTGTAGCTCAGGCTCGCGTCCCCGAGGGCGGCGACGCCGGACACGTGCAGCGGTCCGTCGAACGAGTGCGCGCCCAGGCCCGCCGCCGCCCACCAGCGCTTGCCGAGGGCCGGTGCGCTGACCACCCCGAGGACGGGACGGCCGTCCACCGCGAGCGCGATGAGCGTCGCCCACACCGGCACGCCGCGCAGGTAGTTGGCGGTGCCGTCGATCGGGTCGACGACCCACTGGCGGTGTCCGGCGCTCACGGCCTCCTCGCCGGTGTCCGCCGTGGTCTCCTCGCCGAGGAAGGCGTCCTCCGGGCGCTCCGCGGCGAGCCGCTCGCGGAGGGCGCGCTCGACGGCCTGGTCGGCGTCGGTGACCGCGGTGTGGTCGGCCTTCTCCGTGACGTGCAGGTCGGCGGCGCGGAACCGGTCGAGGCTGATCGCGTCGGCGGTGTCGGCGAGGGAACGGGCGAATGCCAGGTCGGCGCTGAGGTCCACGGGTCGAGCGTAGCGGCGGTCCGGCGGACCCCCGCACGACCCCGCCGAGTGGGTCCACCCGACGCCGGGGGAGACCGTGCGGGGTAGCTCACGCCGTGCCGGGGTCCTCCGCGCCCATCCCGGTGAGGAGCGCCCGGAACGAGTCGAGCCGCTCGATCCCGGTCGGCCCGAGCTCGCCGCCCGCGACCCGGTCGACGATCTCCCAGTCGTGCGCCTGGTGCAGCGGGATGCCGTCCGGGGCGTCCTGCACCGGCACCGCGTGCGAGGCGAACGCGCGGAACACGTTCTCCGGCTGCACGTGCCCGAGGCCGAACGACCGGACGCCGGGGGTGTCGATGACCCACCCGCCGTCCCGCACCCGGAGGGCGACGGACGACGATGACGTGTGGCGGCCGCGCCCGGTGACCGAGTTGACGACGCCGATCGCCCGCGTGGAGCCGGTCAGCGCGTTGACGAGGGTGGACTTGCCGACGCCGGAGTGGCCGACGGTGACCGTCACCTTGCCGTCGAGGAGCTCGTGCAGCGCCTCGAACGGCACGTCGTCGGCCCGGCTCGTCACGATGCGCAGGTCGAGGCAGGCGAAGTGCGCCAGGAACGGCGCCGGGTCGGCGAGGTCGGTCTTCGTGATGCAGAGGACCGGGTCGAGGCCGGCGTCGAACGCCGCGACGAGGTACCGGTCGATGAGGCGCGGCCGGGGTTCCGGGTCCGCCGAGGCCACGACGATGAGCATCTGGTCGGCGTTCGCCACGATGACGCGCTCGACCTCGTCCGAGTCGTCGGCACTCCGCCGGAGCAGGGTCGTCCGCTCGGCCACCCGGACGATGCGGGCCAGCGAGCCCTCGCTGCCGGAGACGTCGCCGGTGAGCGAGACGTGGTCGCCCGTGACGACCGACTTCCGGCCGAGCTCGCGGGCCTTCGTCGCGGTGATGACGTGCTCCCCGTCCGCGTCGGTGACGAGCACGCCGAAGCGTCCGCGGTCGACGTTGGTGACCCAGCCCGACGGCGCGTCCTCGTACGTCGGTCGGGTCTTCGTCCGGGGTCGGTTGCCCTTCGGGTTCGGCCGGACGCGGACGCTCGACTCGTCGTACTGGCCGTACGGCTCGTCCTCGTCGCCGCCGTCGGTGTCGTCCCACCAGCTCATGCCGGCGCCCCCTCTGCTGTCTCGGCCGCGCCCGCTGCTCCCGCGACGTCGGTGTCCCGGTCTGCCGGAGCGGTCCGGCCCGCCGTGGCGACCAGGTCGGCCCACAGCTCCGGGAACTGCGGCAACGTCTTCGCGGTGGAGCCGATGTCGTCGACCGCGACGCCCTCGGTCACCAGACCGACGACGGCACCTGCGGTGGCCATCCGGTGGTCCTCGTACGCAGCCCAGTCACCGCCCGAGAGCCGCGCCGGTTCGATCCGGAGGCCCTCCTCGCGCTCGGTGACCGCGCCTCCGAGCCCGTTGAGGTCCGCCGCGAGCGCCGCGAGCCGGTCCGTCTCGTGCCCGCGCAGGTGCCCGATCCCGGAGACCTCGCTCGGGCCGCCGGCCAGGGCCGCCAGCGCGACGAGTGCCGGGGCGAGCTCGCCGCCGCGGGTCAGGTCCAGCTCCACACCCGGTAGGGAGGCCCCACCCCGGACCCCGACGCCGCCGTCGAACACCAGGTCCGCACCGTCCCGCGTCACGGTCGCGCCCCACAGTGGCAGGAGCGTCTCGAGGTCGGCACCGACCTGCGTCGTCCCGGTCGGCCAGGTCCGGATCCGGACCGTCCCACCGGCGACGAGTGCGGCGACCGCGAAGGGTGCGGCGTTCGAGAGGTCCGGTTCGATCGTCACGTCCCGTGCCGCGATGGGTCCGGGGTGCACGACCCACTCGCCGACGCCCGGCTCGTCGACGCGGACGCCGCGGGCACGGAGGACCTCGACCGTCATCGCGATGTGCGGCATGCTCGGCAGCCGGTCACCGACGTGCCGCAGGTGCAGGCCCTCGTCGAAGCGGGGCGCGGAGAGCAGCAGGCCGGAGACGAACTGGGAGGACGCCGAGGCGTCGATCTCGAGCGTCCCACCCCGGACCGAACCGCTGCCGACGAAGGTGAAGGGCATCGCGCCGCCGCCGTCGTCGGTGACGTCCACGCCGAGGTCGACGAGCGCGCGGATGATCGCAGCCATCGGTCGCTTGCGGGCGTAGGGGTCACCGTCGATCGTGACCGGTCCCTCGGCCAGTGCCGCCAGGGGCGGCAGGAAGCGCATGACGGTGCCCGCGAGGCCGCAGTCGACACGGACACCGCCGTGCATGGCGGCGGGCGCCACGCGGAGGTCCGGTCCGTACGGGTTCGCCGGGTCACCCGCGACCGGCTCGACCTCGTCGATGCCGACGCCGAGCTGACGGAGCGCGGTCGTCATGAGGGCGGAGTCCCGGGAGTGCAGGGGCAGCCGGATCGTGGAGGGGCCGTCCGCGAGCGCGGCGAGGACGAGCTCGCGGTTCGTCAGCGACTTCGACCCGGGCAGGGCGACGTCCCCGGCGAGCGGGCCCGGCGCGACGGGGGCGGTCCAGGGGCGGGAATGCGTCGTGGCTGCCATCGGTTCACCACACTACTGAACCCATCGGGAGGAGCACGGTGATCGCACTCGCACCGTCACGACCGGCCGCCGCGGACCAGCTGCCGACGGTCGTCACGACGTTGACCGAGCCGCAGGGCCCGGACGTCCTCGTCCGCCTAGACTGGCGGGCGATGACGACCGACGAACCGCAGCACGCACCGGACGACCTGGTCGAGGAGACCGAGGCGCAGCTCGACGCCGTCGAGGACGAGGACCTCGCCGCGTCGGACACGGTGGACGAGTCGGACGACCCGACCGCCGACGACGAGCCGGTCGACGCGAAGACGGTCTCGGAGCACGAGCTGCGCCGCCTGTTCGAGGACCAGGCGCTGCCGTTCATGGACCAGCTGTACGGCGCGGCGATGCGGATGACGCGCAACCCCGCCGACGCCTCGGACCTCGTACAGGAGACGTTCGTCAAGGCGTTCGCCGCGTTCCGGCAGTTCCGCCAGGGCACGAACCTCAAGGCGTGGCTGTACCGGATCCTGACGAACACGTTCATCAACACGTACCGCAAGAACCAGCGGAACCCGTACCAGGGCACCATCGACGAGCTCGAGGACTGGCAGCTCGGCGGCGCGGAGAGCGTGACGCAGTCGATCTCGGCCCGGTCCGCCGAGGCCGACGCCATCGACCACCTGCCGTCCTCCGCCGTGAAGGACGCGCTGCAGGCCATCCCGGAGGACTTCCGGATGGCGGTCTACTTCGCCGATGTCGAGGGGTTCTCCTACCAGGAGATCGCCGACATCATGAAGACCCCCGTGGGGACGGTCATGAGCCGCCTCCACCGTGGTCGCCGGCTCCTGCGTGGGCTGCTGGCGGACCACGCACGCGAGACCGGTGTCGTCCCGGACGCAGCGTCGACGGCGACGATGCGCGGGCGAGGCCGTGGTGCAGGTACGCGGGCGGCCACGACGGCCGGTGCCCGCACGACCCGGAAGGACGCACGATGAGCGGGTGCGACTGCTCGAAGGCGAAGGCGGAACTCGAGGAGTTCCTCCACGACGAGCTCCGTCACGAGGACGCCGCGGACATCCGCGAGCACATGGACGGCTGCGAGGACTGCCTGACGGAACACCGCGTCGGCGTGGTGCTCATGGAGACCGTGAAGCGCGCCTGCCAGGAGACCGCTCCCGAGCAGCTCCGCGGCGAGGTCCTCGCCCGGCTCCGCGCGGTGCAGTCCACACACTGACCGCACCCGGCCGCGTCACACCGGCGGCCGCGGCGCCGCGAGCGGGTAGGGTGCGGGCATGACCGACGCCGAGCCGATCAGCACCTGGACCGAACCCGACGTCGTCGCGGTGACCGAGTTGGTGCGCCTGCTCGGCCACCAGGTCGAGCCCGCGTCGATGCGCTCGCGCCTCGACCGGCTCACCGCCGAGGCCGGGCACCGCACGTGGGTCGTGCGCGCGGAGGACGGTCGGCCCGTCGCGGTCGCCGGGGCTCAGCTCACGTGGACGTACGCCGGGGACGCGCCGACCGCGCAGTTGCTCCTGCTCGTCGTGGACCCCACGGCCAGGAGGCACGGCACCGGCTCTGCGCTCCTGGGCACCTTCGAGACGTGGGCCGTCGAGCAGGGCGCGCGCCAGCTGAGCGCCGTGAGCGCCGCCGCGACGGACAGCGCGCACCGGTTCTACCAGCGCCGCGGCTACCACGAGGCGGGCGTCCGCTACACCAGGCTGGTTTGAACTGTACTGATCCCTCGCGGACGTCGGAGCGCCTCGTGCTGGAGTCCCACGGACTCCTGCACGAGGCGCTCCCTCGTCATCAGGCCGACGCGCTCAAGCGCTCATGCCCGCAACGCCCGGTCGATGACCTCGGCCGCCTCGGCGGCGGAGCGCTTCGACGAGCCGGTCGCCGGCGCCGCACTCGCGGACCGGGCCGCGACGGACAGCGGCCGACCGTCCAGGTGCGGGGACAGGTTCATGCAGACGAACGGCCAGGCGCCCTGGTTCTCGGGCTCCTCCTGGGCGAACACGACCTCGGCCTCGGGGTAGCCCGCGATGACCTCGAGGATGCGGTCGAGCGGGAGCGGGGCGAGCTGCTCCAGCCGGACCAGTGCCACGTCCGTCACACCGCGCTTCTCCGCCTCGGCACGCAGGTCGTGGTGGATCTTGCCCGAGTGCAGGACCACCCGGCGCACCGAACCGCGGTCGACACCGTTCGCCTGCAGGCGGTCGTCGTCCAGGACCTCCTGGAACGTGCCGGAGGTGAAGTCCGTCACCGCGCTCGTCGCCTGTCGCAGGCGGAGCATCGCCTTCGGGGAGAACACGATGAGCGGCTTCTGCGGCTTCGCCCACGCCTGGCGCCGGAGCAGGTGGAAGTACGACGCCGGGGTCGACGGGCGAGCCACGACCATGTTGTCCTGCGCGCAGAGCTGCAGGTAGCGCTCGATGCGCCCCGAGGAGTGGTCCGGCCCCTGACCCTCGTAGCCGTGCGGGAGCAGGAGCACCAGGCCGGAGCGCTGGCCCCACTTCTGCTCGGCGGACGAGATGAACTCGTCGATCACGGTCTGGGCGCCGTTCGCGAAGTCGCCGAACTGCGCCTCCCAGAGCACGAGGGCCTCGGGACGCTCGACCGAGTACCCGTACTCGAACGCCATCGCCGCGTACTCGCTCAGGAGCGAGTCGTAGATGAAGAAGCGTGCCTGGTCCTCGGTGAGGTTCGCGAGCGGCAGCCACTCCTGGCCGTTGGTCCGGTCGTGGAAGACCGCCTGGCGCTGGACGAAGGTGCCACGACGGGCGTCCTGCCCGGCGAGCCGCACCGGCTTGCCCTCGGTCAGGACCGAACCGATCGCCATCAGCTCGGCCATGGCCCAGTCGATCCCGCCGGTCCGGGTCATCTCGCGGCGCTTGGTGAGCAGCTGCTGCAGCTTCGGATGGATCGAGAAGCCCGACGGCGGGTTCCCGTGCGCGTCGCCGATGAGTTCGACGAGCTCCTGCGAGACCGCGGTGTCGTGCACCTCGAGTTCGGAGTCGTCGCGTTGGGAGGTCGGGCGCTCGAGGCCGTTCACGGCACCGGAGTCGTCCGTGGCGGGCGTCGACACCGAGCCCGTCTGCGCCTCGTGCGTCTCCGCGAAGGCGCGCTCGAGGCGGTCCTGGAAGTCGCGGTGCGCGTCGTCGTACTCCTGCTGCGTGATGTCACCGCGGCCGACGAGGGCTTCGGTGTACAGCGTGCGGACCGAGCGCTTCGCCTCGATGAGGTTGTACATGAGCGGCTGCGTCATCGAGGGGTCGTCGCCCTCGTTGTGACCGCGGCGGCGGTAGCAGACCAGGTCGATGACGACGTCGCGGTGGAACTCCTCGCGGTACGCGTAGGCCAGGTCCGCGACGCGGGCCACGGCCTCCGGATCGTCGCCGTTCACGTGGAAGACCGGTGCCTGGATCGTCTTCGCGACGTCGGTCGAGTACACCGAGGTGCGCGCTGATTCGGGCGGCGTCGTGAAGCCGACCTGGTTGTTGATGACGAGGTGCACGGTGCCGCCGGTGCGGTAGCCCCGCAGCTGCGACATCTGCAGGGTCTCGACGACCACGCCCTGGCCGGCCATCGCCGCGTCGCCGTGCACGAGCACGGGGAGCGTGCCGAAGGTGCCGGCGGGCTTCCGGTCCTGCTTCGCGCGGACGATGCCCTCGAGCACGCCGTCGACGGCCTCGAGGTGGGACGGGTTGGCGGCGATCGTGACGGGGATGCGGGACCCGTCGGAGGCGCGGAACACGCCCTCGGTGCCGACGTGGTACTTGACGTCGCCGGAACCCTGACCGGAGACCGTGCCCGGGAGCTGGGTGCCCTCGAACTCGCGGAAGATCTGGCCGTAGGTCTTGCCGGCGATGTTCGTCAGCACGTTGAGGCGGCCGCGGTGCGCCATGCCGATCGCGACCTCGTCGAGACCGTCCACGGCGGCGTGCTGGATGAGCGTGTCGAGGAACGCGATGGTCGACTCGCCGCCCTCGAGCGAGAACCGCTTCTGGCCGACGTACTTCGTCTGCAGGAAGGTCTCGAAGGCCTCGGCCTCGTTGAGCTTGCCGAGGACGCGGAGCTGCTCGTCCTTCGACGGCTTCGAGTACGGGACCTCGATGCGCTCCTGCACCCAGCGACGCTGCTCCGGGTCCTGGATGTGCATGTACTCGATGCCGACCGTGCGGCAGTAGGCGTCGCGGAGGATCCCGAGGACGTCGCGCAGGGGAGCGGTCGTCGTGCCGGCGAGCCCGCCCGTGACGAACTCCCGGTCGAGGTCCCAGAAGGTCAGCCCGTGGCTCTCGATCTCGAGGTCGGGGTGCGTGCGCTGCCGGTACTCGAGCGGGTCGATGTCGGCCATCAGGTGCCCGCGGACACGGTAGCTGTTGATGAGCTCCTGCACGCGCGCGGTCTTGTTCACCCGGTGCGCCAGGTCGACGTTGATGTCGTTCGCCCACTGGATCGGCTTGTAGGGGATCCGGAGCGCGGCGAAGATGTCGTCGTAGAAGCCGTGCTGGCCGATGAGCCGCTCGTGCACCTTCTTGAGGAACTCACCCGACCCGGCGCCCTGGATGACACGGTGGTCGTACGTGCTCGTCAGCGTGATGGTCTTGCCGACGCCGAGCTCGATGAGGGTCTTCGGCGCCGACCCCTGGAACTGCGCCGGGTACTCGAGGGCGCCGGCGCCGACGATGCAGCCCTGCCCCTTCGTGAGACGCGGGACCGAGTGCTCGGTGCCGATGCCGCCCGGGTTCGTGAGGGAGATCGTCGTGCCCTGGAAGTCCGACGGGGTGAGCTTGTTGTCCCGGGCGCGCTTGACGACGTCCTCGTACACGGAGAGGAACTGGCCGAACGTCAGGGCCTCGGCGCGCTTGATGCTCGGGACGAGCAGGGAGCGCGTGCCGTCCTTCTTCGGGACGTCGATCGCGATGCCGAGGTTGACGTGCGCCGGGGTGACCAGGAAGGGCTTGCCGTCGCGCTCCTCGTACGAGACGTTCTGGCTCGGGAACTCCTTGAGCGTCTGCACCATGGCCCAGCCGATCAGGTGCGTGAAGGAGATCTTGCCGCCGCGGGCACGCCGCAGGTGGTTGTTGATGACGATCCGGTTGTCGATCATCAGCTTCGCCGGGATGGTCCGGACGCTGGTCGCGGTCGGGACGGTGAGCGACGCGTCCATGTTCGACGCGAGGGTCTTCGCCATGCCGCGCAGCGGGGTGGCGACGTCCTCGTGGGTCTCCTCGTGGTCGTCCGCCGCGTCGTTCGCCTCGGCGGGGATCGGCTGCGGGGACGGCTGGCGCGAGGTGGTGCGGGCCTGGAGCGGGGTCTTCGCCTCTCCCGTGGCGGGCTGCTGCGTGGAGGAGGGGCCGGAGGCGGCGTCCGTCGTGGCGGCCTGCGTCCGGTGGTAGCTCTCGAGGACAGGCCACCAGGACTCGTCGACGCTGTTCCTGTCGGCCACGAACTGCTCGTAGAGCTCGTCCACCAGCCACTCGTTCGCGCCGAAATCGCCCGCGGTCTCGTCCGTTCCGGTCAGATGGCTCGACACAGCCGATCGCCCACTCTCCGTCGATTGATGCTCGTGTGTGTCGTGCGGGGCAACCCTGTCCCGCACGCCGTCAACCCTAGCCGCTCCTCCGTGGCCGCGAGGTGGGAGAGGGCGGGCGAGTCGGGCCTCCCGGCGGGCGTCGCGGGGCCTCCCGGCCGGGCCTGACGCCGCCGCCGTACGATTGGCCCCATGAGGTTCTACGAGACGCGGCCGACCCACGACCTGACCTACTCCGACGTCTTCCTCGTCCCGAGTCGGTCGAGCGTGACGAGCCGCTTCGACGTGGACCTCGCGACGGACGACGGCACGGGTGCGACCATCCCCATCGTCAGCGCGAACATGAACTCGGTGACCGGTCCCCGCCTCGCCGCGACGCTCGCCCGACGCGGTGGTCTCGGTGTGCTGCCGCAGGACATGCACCTGCAGGACCTCGCCGAGGCGATCCGCTGGGTGAAGGCGCAGCCGGTCGCGTACGACTCCGCACTCGAGCTCGGCGCCGACGCGACCGTGGCCGAGGCGCTCGAGCAGCTCCTGCCGGTCGAGGGCCGTGGCATCGTCGTGCGCGACCCGGCGGGCGAGTACCTCGGCTGCGTGCCGGCGACCCGGCTCGCGACCGCCGGCGCGGACGCCGTCCTCGGCGACCTGCTGCACGGCGCGACGGTCGCGATCGACGCCGAGGACGCCGGCACCCCGCGGCACGTGTACGACGTGCTGACCGCGGCCGGCGTGGACTTCGCTCCCGTCGTGCGGCACGGCAAGGTCGTCGGCACGACGAGCCCGACGAGCGCCATCCGCTCCGACATCTACCGACCGGCCGTGGACCCGTCCGGTCGGCTCCGGGTGGCGGCGGCCGTCGGCATCAACGGCGACGTCGCCGCGAAGGCCTCGGCCCTCGCCGACGCCGGGGTCGACGTGCTCGTCCTCGACACCGCCCACGGCCACCAGGAGGGCATGCTCCGCGCGCTCCGTGCCGTGTCGGCCCTGCAGCTCGGCATCCCGCTCGTCGCCGGCAACGTCGTCACCGCCGACGCCGTCGCGCACCTGGTCGCCGCCGGCGCGTCGATCATCAAGGTCGGTGTCGGCCCCGGTGCCATGTGCACGACGCGCATGATGACCGCCGTCGGGCGCCCGCAGTTCTCCGCGGTGCTCGAGACCGCCGCGGCCGCCCGGTCGCTCGGCGCGCACGTCTGGGCCGACGGCGGCGTCCGCTACCCGCGGGACGTCGCGCTCGCGCTGGCCGCCGGGGCGTCCGCCGTGATGATCGGCTCGTGGTTCGCCGGCACGCTCGAGGCACCCGGCGTGCTCCGCCGCGACGCAGCCGGTCGCGCCTACAAGGAGAGCTGGGGGATGGCGTCCGCCAAGGCCGTGCGGGAGCGGTTCGAGCGACTCGACCCGTACGAGCGCGCCCGAAAGGCGCTGTTCGCCGAGGGGATCTCGTCGTCGACGATCTTCCTCGACCCGGAGCGTCCGAGCGTCGAGGACCTGCTCGACATGATCACGACGGGGCTCCGCAGTTCTGCCACGTACGCGGGCGCGACGAGCCTGGCCGAGTTCTCGGACCGCGCGCTGGTCGGCATCCAGTCCGCCGCCGGGTACGAGGAGGGCAAGCCCCTGCCGGTCAGCTGGTAGCGCGGTCGCGCCGCCCGCGCCACGACGGACGGGAGGTGAGCCCCTCCCGTCCGTCCCGGGTCGCGGGAGCGACCGGCGTCAGCGACGCCGGGTGGCGTCCTCGACGGTGCCGATGAGCTCCTCGAGGATGTCCTCGAGGAAGAGCACGCCCGTCGTCCGCCCCTCGGCGTCGAACGCCCGGGCCACGTGGCGCCCGGCCCCGCGCATGGTGGCGAGCGCGTCCTCGAGGTCCATCTCCGTGTACAGCGAGATGAGCTGGCGGATGCGCTTCGGCGGCACGGGGTCGTCGAACTCGTCCGGCCGCAGGTCGATGACGTCCTTGACGTGCACGTACCCGGTCGGGTCACCGGCGTCGTCAACGAGCACGTAGCGCGAGAACCCGCGCTGCGAGACCATCCGCTCGACGTCCGCCGGGGTGGCGTCCTCGTGCAGCGTCACGAGCCCGGACATCGGCACGGCGACGTCCTTCACCTTCTTCTCGGTGAACTCGAACGCCATCCGGAGCGTGCCCGAGTCGTCGGCGAGGGTGCCCTCGCGCCGGGACTGCTCGACGATCGTCTGCACCTCGTCGACCGTGTAGGCGCTGACCGCCTCGTCCTTCGGCTCCACCTTGAAGAGCCGCAGGACCCCGTTCGCGACCTCGTTGAGGCCGACGACCACCCAGTGCAGGCCGTGGCCGATGTACCAGAGCGTCGGGACGAGCATGAGCGCGGCCCGGTCCGGCATCGAGAACGAGATGTTCTTCGGGACCATCTCACCGAACACGACGTGCAGGAACGACACGAGCAGCAGCGTGAACACGAACGCCACGACGCCGATGACCTCGGCGCTCCACCCGGTCAGGTGCAGCGGGACCTCGAGCAGGTGGTGGATCGCCGGCTCGGAGACGTTCAGGATGAGCAGCGAGCAGACCGTGATGCCGAGCTGCGTGGTCGCGAGCATGCGGGTCGCGTGCTCCATCGCCCACAGCGTCATCTGCGCGGCACGGGAGCCCTGCTCGGCCCGCGGCTCGATCTGCGAGCGACGTGCCGAGATGACGGCGAACTCGGCGGCGACGAAGAACGCGTTGCCCCCGAGGAGGACGAAGAGCCAGAAGATGCCCCACCAGTCGGAACTCATCGGTCGGCCTCCGCGGTGTCGGTCGTCGTCGTGCTCGTCGTCTTCGTGGTCGTCCCCGTCGGGGTGGCGGTGCTCCCGGTGGGGGAGTCGACCGGGTTCGGCGTGTAGCGGATGCGGTCGATCCGACGGCCGTCGAGGCGCTCGACGCGGAACACGCCCGAGTCGATCGCGACCTCGTCCCCCACCACCGGGAGCCGCCCGAGCTCCTGCATGAGGAACCCGCCGACGGTCTCGTACGGGCCGTCCTCGGGCACCGTGACGCTCGCGCGGTCCTCGAGCTCGTCCGGACGGAGCAGCCCGGGGAAGGTCAGCCAGCCGCGGCTGCGCACGACGTCGATGCGGGCGCGGTCGTGCTCGTCCGACACCTCGCCGACGATCTCCTCGACCAGGTCCTCGAGCGTGACGACACCGGCCGTCCCGCCGTACTCGTCCACGACGATGACCATCTGGTACCCACGGCCGCGGACCTCGGTCAGCAGCGTGTCGCCGGGCATGGTCTCGGGGACGCGCTCGGCGTCCGTCATCAGCGCGCCGACCGGGACCTCGGCGCGCTTCTCGCGCGGGACCGAGACGGCCTGCTTGACGTGCACGAGTCCGACGACGTCGTCCGCGTCCTCCTCGATCACCGGGAAGCGGCTGAAGCCAGTCCGGCGGGCGAGGGCGATGACGGCGTCGGCGCTGTCGGACACACGGATCGTCGACAGCCGCGGCCGGGGCGTCATGACGTCGCTCGCGTTGAGCTCGGAGAACGCCAGCGTCCGCTCGAGGAGCGTCGCGGTGTCCTGTTCCAGCGACCCCTCGGACGCCGAACGGCGGAGCAGCGAGGTGAGCTCCTCGGCGCTCCGGGCGCCGGACAGCTCTTCCTGCGGCTCGATGCCGATCGAGCGGAGCACGGCGTTCGCGGTGCCGTTGAGCACGGCGACCGCGGGCTTGAACACCGTCGTGAAGCCCACCTGGAGCGGCACGACGAGCTTCGCGGTCTGGAGCGGCAGCGCGAGGGCGAAGTTCTTCGGCACGAGCTCGCCGAGGATCATCGACAGCAGGGTGGCGATGACGAGGGCGACGATCGATCCGACGGTCTCGACGACCCCCTCGGGCAGGTCCATCGCGAGGAACGGTGCTTCGAGCAGCTTCGCGATCGACGGTTCGAGCAGGTACCCGGTGAGCAGGGTCGTCAGGGTGATGCCGAGCTGGGCGCTCGACAGGTGCGTCGACGTGACCTTGAGCGCACCGATCACGGGGCTCAGGCCGGATTCGCCGCGGTCGCGGCGGGCTTCGACGTCGGCGCGGTCGAGGTTGACGAGCGAGAACTCGGAGGCCACGAAGACCCCGGTGCCGAGCGTCAGCAGGATCCCGCCGATCAGCATGAGGACGTCGACGGGGCTCACGAGGCACACCTCGGAGTCGGGCAGCTCACTGTGTGAGCGGCGGGCATGTGATGGTCAGCGCAACTAGGAGGGTCGTCCACAATGAGGGAATCGTACCGGGCGCTCGCTCGGAGGAACCGAGGAGGCGCCCGGTCGGTGCGCCGGGCCTCCCGGCCGATCCCGGTCCGCCGTCACGCCGTCGGTCGTCGTCACCCCGTCGGGGCGGCGAGCTCCTCGAGCGCCGACCGCAGGGCCGCCGCCGAGGTGAAGTGCACGCCGACCGCACCGACCGCGTCCGCGCCGGCGGCGTTCTCCGCACGGTTGTCGACGAACACCATCGCGGTGGGCTCGATCCCGAGGCGGTCGCACGTGTCGCGGTAGATGGACGCGTCCGGCTTGAGCACGTGCTCCTCCGCGCTCACCACGACGGTCTCGAACATCGAGCCCATCGGCGAGTACCGGTAGGGGTCGCTGAAGTCGAACCCCGCGTTCGACAGGAGCGCCAGGCGCGTGCCGGCGTCGTGCAGTTCCTCGACGAGCGCCAGGACCTCGGGGTCGACGTCGAACCACCCGGTGTAGTCGAGCGCCCAGAACCGGTGGATCTCGGTGACCGACCAGGACCGCCCGGTCCGTTCGCCGATCGCCCGCCAGTAGGCGAGCACGGAGAGGTCGCCACGGTCCAGGTCGTCCCGGAGCTCCTGGTACACGGGGAACAGCTCGTCGGCCTCGAGCCCCGTCGCCTCGAGCAGCGCGGCACGGGCGGCGTGCGGGGTGCGGCTGATCACCTCGCCGTAGTCGAAGACGACGACACGGCCGGGCAGGGACAGGCTCATGCCCGTCACCGTACCGTGGGGACGATGAACGACTTCGTCTCCGTCCGACCCGCCGACGCCGCCGCCTGGATCACCGTCCCCACCGGGGACACCTCGAAGTACCGGCGCGGGGTCCTCGGGGTCGCCACCGGTTCCGCCGCCTACCCGGGTGCCGCGGTCATGGGCGTCGACGCCGCCGTGCACACCGGGCTCGGCATGGTCCGGTACGTCGGACCCGACCGTGCCACCGACTTCGTGCTCGCCCGACGGCCGGAGATCGTCGCCGGGGTCGGCCGCGTGCAGGCGTGGCTCGTCGGGTCGGGCATCTCGGCGGCCTCGCTGGACGAGCTCGACGCGACGACCCGCGACGGTTTCGCGCACGCGTCCGAGGACGGCGTGCCGGTCGTCGTCGACGCCGGTGCGATCCCGCTCGTCGACCTCGGGCCGCTCGCGGTCCTCACCCCGCACGCCGGCGAGGCAGCGTCCCTGCTCGGGGTGGCCCGCGACGAGGTCGAGGGGGACCCGCAGGGTGCTGCGCTGCGTGCGGCGGAGCGCACCGGCAGCGTCGTGCTGCTCAAGGGTGCGGACACGCACGTCGTCACGCCCGACGGCGGGGTCCGGCTGGTGGCGTCCTCGGCGACGCCGTGGCTCGCCGCGGCCGGTGCCGGGGACGTCCTCGGCGGGGTGCTCGGAGCCCTCGTCGCAGCGCGAGCCGGGACGAGCGAGGTCGGGTCGGAAGAGCTGGCGCACCTCGCCGCCGCCGCTGCGGTCGTGCACGGGGTCGCGGCACGCCGGGCGTCGCGTGGTGGCCCGTTCCCGATGACGGGACTCGTGGAGCAGCTGCCGGGTGTGGTGCGGGACCTCGCGGTGCGGGGCGACGCGCAGGCGGACTGGCGGACCGACGGTCTGGACTGAGGGACCGACGGGAGGCGCGGTGCCGACCGGTGCCGCGCCTCCCGGCCGTCAGGTGGTCGCGTCGCGACCTTCCGGACGGGTGGTCAGGAGGCGGGCGTGGCGTGCACGAGGAACTCGACCGCGCCTGCGTCGTCGACCTTGACGAACCCGAGGTCCGGGGCCTGCACCGAGTAGTCCGAGAACGTGATCGGGACCGAGCCGGAGACGTCGACGCCGTCACCGCTGAGTCCGACCTGCAGCGTCGCGGTGACCGGCTTCGTGACGCCGTGCAGGTCGAGCGTGCCGGTGGCCCGCACCTCGGTGGTGGCGTCGCCCGACGGGACCGCGTCCTCGATCGGCTCCGTGAGCGTGAAGGTGGCGGTCGGGAACGCCTGGGTGTCGAGCGCCGAGTCGCGGAAGTACGAGTCGCGCTGCTCCGAGTCGGTGGCGATGTCGCCGACCTGCACCGTGATCGTGGCCGCGCTGATCGTCGTCCCGTCGACGGTCGCCGTGCCGGTGACGCTCGACGTACGACCCGTGACGGTGACGTCGGAGCCGTTGAGGACCTCGTGCACGCGGTAGCCCGCCTCGGACCCGTCGCCGATCGTCCACTCGCCGGACAGGTCCTCCGGCTCGAGCGTGGAGGGCGCGCGGGTGGCGGCGACGCTGGGTGTGGCCGAGGCCTTCGCGTTCTCGGTGGATGTGTAGGCGCGGGTGCCGACCACGACGGCGACGACCGCGACGGCCAGGACGACGACGGCGATGACGAGCCACGTCAGGAGACGGCGGCGCGGGCGGCGGGGCGCGGGACGGTCCGGTGCTGGGGTCACAGGAGGACGGTGACACGTCACTCTCCGGATCGGCTGTGGATCCGGGTCGGCTGTGGATACGGATCGGCTGTCGATCCGGATCGGCTGTGGGCCAGGGCCGCCGTGGTGCCCGGACGGCGGTGGCAGCGTCACCGGCCCTGTGGACAGCGGCGGTCGGCCCGTCCCGACTCGGTACGCTCATCCGGTGCGCAGGAACCCGTGGCCGGAGATCGTCGCGTTCGTGGTCGCGTTCGCCGCGGTGCACGCGCTGCTCTGGACCCTGACCCTCGTCGTCCCGAACCAGCCGATCGGCGACGTGACGATCACGTACCGTCGCTGGATCGAGTCCGGGCACGCCTCGCACTTCTGGGTGGGGATCGACGCTCCGTGGGTGTACCCGATCCTGGCGATCGTGCCGATGGCTGCCGCATCACTCGGCGGGACCGCGGCGATCGGCTCCGGCTGGTTGCTGCTCATGGTGCTGCTGCACGCGGTCGTCTGCGCGGTGCTCTGGCGCTACCGGGCGTTCGGCGTCCGGGTCGTCTGGTGGTGGCTGGCGTTCCTGCTCGCGCTCGGGCCGATCGGCCTCGGACGCGTCGACACCGTCGCCACCGCGGTCGCGCTCGTCGGGGTCGCGTCCGTCGCGGCTCGTCCGGGGATCGCCGCCGCGGTGTTCACCGTCGCCGCCTGGGTCAAGGTCTGGCCGGCGGCGCTCGTCGGCGTGCTCGTCGTCCTCCGTCGGGGGCGTCGTGTCGAGGTGGTCGCGGGAGCGCTCACCGTGACCGCGCTCGTGGTGCTCGTTGACGTGCTGTTCGGCGGCGCCGCGCACCTGTTCTCGTTCATCGGCGAACAGACCGGGCGCGGCCTGCAGATCGAGTCACCGCTCGCGACGCCGTACCTGTGGGCGGCAGCGGCGCGGGTGCCGGGCGCCGCGGTGTTCTACGACCAGGAGATCCTGACGTTCGAGGTGTCCGGTGCCGGGACGGAGGTCGTCGCAGCGCTCTCGACCCCGCTCATGGCCGTCGTCGTCGTGGTGGGCGTCGTCCTCGCCCTGCTCGCCGTCCGCACCGGCGCGCAGCGGGCACGGGTGGCACCGGTCCTCGCGCTGCTGTTCGTGGCGGCGCTCATCGCGACGAACAAGGTCGGGTCACCGCAGTACATCGGCTGGTTCGCCGTGCCGGTGGTCTGGGGGCTCGTCGCCGGGCGCGGCAGTGCGTGGCGGTTCCTGCCGGTCGCCGGGGCGATGCTGCCGATGGCCTTCCTGACGCAGCTCGTCTACCCGGCGTACTACGACCAGGTGCTCGCCGTGCAGCCGTGGATCCTCGTCGTGCTGTCGCTGCGGAACCTGCTGGAGGTCGCGGTGCTCGTCTGGTCGGTCGTCGTCCTGGTCCGGATGTGGCGGGACGGGATCGAGCCACGGGCCTCCCGTCCGGCCACCGGAGCCGCGCACGCGGACCGCGAGCGGGGCAGGATGGGCGCATGATCGTCGCCTTCTCCATCGCCCCGTCCGGCGGACCCGCTGCGAACGAGGACGGTTCCGTGCACGACGCCGTCGCCGCGGCCGTCCGGGTCGTCCGCGAGTCCGGACTGCCGAACCGCACCTCGTCGATGTTCACCGAGATCGAGGGGGAGTGGGACGAGGTGTTCGACGTCGTCAAGCGGGCGACCGAGGCCGTCGCACCGTTCGGCACCCGCATCTCGCTCGTGCTCAAGGCGGACATCCGACCGGGGCACACGGGTGAGATCGACGGGAAGCTCGAGCGGCTCGAGGCGGCGCTCGGCGACTGAGCCCCGCCCGACCGGCCGGTGTGGGTCCGTCCGACACGCCGCTGACGTCGCCGTGATGTCGGCGGTCGGGTGTGTGCTGTCCTCATCAGCCGGTGCACGAGCACCGGCACCACGACGGAAGGAGCCCGCTCATGATGCACGACGGTTGGTGCCCGGACTGTGACCTCCGCTCGGTCGTGATCGACGTCGACGACCAGAGCGGGAACGCCTGGGCGAGCTGCACCGAGTGCGGCTCCGGGTGGGTGCACCGCGACGACCTGCCGGAGGCGCGTACCGCCTCCCGTGCGCCGGAGCAGCGCGCAGCCTGAGGCGCCCGTGTCCGCGGCCCTGCCGATCGGGAATCCCGATCGGCAGGGCCGCGTTCTGTCCCCTCGTCGTCGTCCGCTCCTGCCAGCGGATCGAATCGATGCGACCAGTTCCTTCCGCCGCGGTGTTGGAGCGGTCTACACTGATCCAGCCGCGACCTCGGTCGTCCACCGCCTCCGATCCCACCGTGCTCCGGCACGAGAACAGGTCCCATGTCGCAGCTCACGCCGGCCCGCCGCACGCTCGCCATCCTCGCCCTCGCGCTCGGTGGGTTCGCCATCGGCACGACCGAGTTCGTCGCGATGGGCCTGCTGCCGAACATCGCCGAGGCGCTCCTGCCCGGGCAGTACGCGGCCGACCCCGAGGGCGGCGTCGCGCACGCGGGATGGCTCGTGAGCGCATACGCCCTCGGTGTGGTCGTCGGAGCGCCGACGATCGCCGCGATGTCGGCCCGGTTCCCCCGGAAGGGCCTGCTCATGGTGCTGCTGATCGGGTTCGCGGTCGCGACGGTCGCCAGCGCGGTGTTGCCGTCCTTCGGGCTCGTCGTCGTCGCACGCTTCGTCGCCGGACTCCCGCACGGCGCGTACTTCGGCATCGCCTCGATCGTCGCCGGCGACATCATGGGCCCGGGCAAGCGGGGCAAGGGCATCGCACTCGTGCTGCTCGGCCTCTCCGTCGCGAACGTCGTCGGCGTGCCCGCGGTGACGTGGATCGGGCAGGTCGCGAGCTGGCGTGTCGCTTACGGCGTCGTCGCCGCCCTGTTCGCCCTGACCTTCCTCGCGGTCTCCGCGTTCGTCCCCCGCAGCGCCCGGGATGTCCACGCGACCATCGGCCGTGAGCTCCGGGTCTTCCGCCTGCCGCAGGCGTGGATCGTGATGAGCCTCGGCGCGGTCGGGTTCGGCGGGTTCTTCGCCGTCTACTCGTACATCTCGCCGCTCGTGCAGAACGTCACCGGACTGTCGGAGTCCACCGTCCCCCTGGTGCTCGTCGTCGTCGGGCTCGGGATGGTCGTCGGCGGCCTGCTCGGTGGGTTCCTGGCCGACCACAGCGTGAAGGCCACCATCTTCGTGGGGCTCTTCGCCCTGATCGGCGCGCTGCTCGTGACGGTGCTCACCGCGCAGTGGGTCGTCGGGCTCTTCGTCGGCGCGTTCCTGCTCGGAGCGACCTCGTCCGCGATCCCGCCGGCGGTGCAGTCCCGCCTGATGGACATCGCCGGCGACGCCCGGACCATCGCGGCAGCGCTCAACCACTCGGCGTTCAACCTCGGCAACTCGCTCGGTGCGGCCCTCGGCGGGGCAGTCATCGCGGCCGGCTTCGGGTTCCTCGCGCCGGGCTGGCTCGGCATCGGTCTGGCGCTGCTCGGCGTCGTCGTCGCGGTGATCAGCTACGCGGTGGAGGGCCGCTCGAAGCGTCGCGCAGCGGCGCTCGGGACGGCGGGCGCGAGCACCGGTCCGATCCGCGAGGTCGTGTCCACGCACTGACGCGTCCCCCGGCCCCACCCGGGTCCGTCGGGCTCGACGGGGCGCGCTGACTGGTGCCGCGCCTCCCGTGCGCACAGCGCTGTCGACGCATCCGGCTGCTGTCGTCGCGGTTCCACGACGCGCCGCGTGTGCACCGTTCCGGTTCCACGATTGCGGCATCTCGACGCTCGAGATGCCGAGATTCCGGAACCTGGCGGGGCGCGGCGGGTCGGGTCGCTGCTACAACCCGTGCGGGGACCCGTCCTGCAGGATGATGCCGTCGGTGATCGCCCGCTTCCGGAGCGCCACCTTCGTGCCCACGTCGAAGCCGGCGACGCGGTACTTCTCGCGGATGCGCTTGAGGTAGCTCTTCGCGGTCTCCTCGGAGATGCCGAGCTGGTACGCCACGCTCTTCACGGGCTCGCCGCCGCCGTAGAGCGCCATCACGCGACGCTCCTGCGCGCTGAGCTTCGGGACGCCGCCGACGTCCCCGGAGTTGATGGCCAGGTCGAGTTCGGCGGAGACGTACTGCTCGCCGCGCTGCGCCGAGCGGATCGCCTCGACGATCATGGCCGCGTCCTCGCTCTTGACGAGGTAGCCGAGGGCGCCGGCGCCGAGGGCCTCGCGGACGACGTTCGGCTCCGAGTACGTGCTCATCACGACGGTCTTCACGCCGGCGGTCTTCAGCGTCGAGATCTTCAGCGAGACCGGGATCGAGTCCTTGAGGTCGAGGTCGAGGAGCACGACGTCGACCGGGAACCCCGGGCTGGTGAGCAGCTCGGGCCACGTGGTGACCGCGGTGACCATCTGGATGTCGTCCGCGGCGTTGCGGATCCACTCGGTCAGGGCGCTGAGGAGCATCCGGTGGTCGTCGACGAGTGCGAGTCTGATCGGTTCCGCTGGAGTCGCCATGCTCGGCGTCCTTTCTCGTGGTGTCCGTCCGGGGCCTGCCGATCCTAGGAGGGTCGGTGGTCCGGTCTGGGGAGGCTGGCCTGGTTGTCCGCATGACGCACGTCGACGGTGCCGGGAGGCGCGGGGTGCGTCACATCTGCGGGTGCCGGTCGACGACGCAGTGCGCGGTGACGTGCAGCACGCCGTCCCGCATGCTGTCGGTGTACGGGCCGATGCGCTGGAGGGCGGCCCACGCTGCGGGCCCGAGGCGCCGACGGGGGACCCCGCGGGACTCGATGACGACGGGGACGTCCATCCGGTCGTCGCTGACCGGGTGGCCGTCGGTCCCGACCGGTCCGAGGGTGACCGACACGACGGGAACGCCGGGTTGCTGGCTCCGGCCGTCGCCGACCATGAGCCAGAGGGCCTGGAGCAGACCGTCGCGCTGCGCCGGGGACAGGTGTCCGGCCAGGGCACCGGGGTCGGCGACGGCGACGGCTCGACCCAGCCGGTCCGACTCCGTGATGGCGTGGTAGAGCCACGTCTCGCGACGCCCCTCGATGAGGTGCAGGCGGAGTTCGGTCGCGAGGGAGGCGGCGACGGAGGCGGACGCGTCCGACAGCGGCAACGGGTCGGATCCGTTCGCGACGGCGTCGAGGAGCTTCTCGGCTGCGAGGTCGAGCCGGGCGAGTTCGTCCGACGCGAGCATCCCGACGGCGAACTGCGGCGCACCGACGTTGCTCTGCACGAGGACCCGGTCGAGTTCGCGCTGCACGAGCTGGCGGAACCGGTGCACGACGAAGAGCGCGAGCGACGGCGGCACGACCGTCACGGACAGGAGCGTCACGAGGCCGGGGAGTGTCTCGGGGTTGATCGGCGTGGAGACGACCGCGTAGATGACGAAGGCCAGCCCGAGGCCGACGATCGCCGCGATGACCTCGCGCGCGGGCCGGAGGGTCGTGATCGGCAGGAGGGCGAACCCGGCCGCCATCGACGCGGTCGAGGTGTGCCCGAGGTCGTGCTGGGACCAGATGCCGATGAAG
Organism: Curtobacterium sp. MCBD17_008; assembly: GCF_003234475.1. Taxonomy (NCBI): domain Bacteria; kingdom Bacillati; phylum Actinomycetota; class Actinomycetes; order Micrococcales; family Microbacteriaceae; genus Curtobacterium; species Curtobacterium sp. MCBD17_008. The sequence goes on from NZ_QKTK01000008.1 coordinate 54,709, forward strand.
TCGAGCGCGACGACGCTGGCGAGCACGACGCAGATGAGGCCGAACGCGAGACCGGTCAACCGCTCGCCGTAGGTGAGGACGATGGCGATGACGCAGGTCGCGGCGGCCACGAAGAGGAGCCACGCGCTGGCGGTGAACCAGGGGTTGCCGTAGTCCTCCCAGTGCACGAGGAAGAAGACGATGCCGCCGAGTGCCTCGAGACCGGTCAGGACGGCCGCACCGAGCCCGAGGTGGCCGGCTCCGAGGGAGGCGCCGGGCTGGGCGGCCTGGCGGAGCGAACGTGCACCGGTCGACGTGGAGGGGAGGCCGCGCGCCTGCCGACGCTCGGTGCCCCGGTACCGTTCCCGGGCCTCCCGGCGGGTACGGGGTGCGTCCTGGTCACCGGTGAGCCCCCGGCTGATGGTGTCCTCGGGGATGCGGCTCACCGCGGTGCCTCCAACACGACCGTGGTGCCGGAGCCCGGCGCGGAGAAGAGCCGGGCGTCGCCGCCGACCTCACGGAGACGGTTCACGACGCTCTCCTTGAACCCGAGTCGTTCGGAGCTGACGGCGTCGAGTTCGAAGCCGACGCCGGAGTCGGTGACCATGGCGCGGACCATCGCCTCGTCGTGCACGATCGTGACGTGCGCCTCGGGGACCCCGGCGTGCCGACGGACGTTCTCGAGGCACTCGCCGAGCGCGAGCAGGAAGGCGTCGAGGACGTGGGTCGGCAGGAGGACCTGTCCGGTGCCGTGCCAGGCGACCTCGAGCCCCATCCGGCCGAACCGCTGCTTGACCGACTCGAGGGTCTGCCCGAGCGGGGACTCCTCGGTGCGGGTGAGCGAGTAGTCCCCGGACTGCTGCGGCTGCGGGGTCGCGCCGAGGCGGAGGTGGCGGAGGAGGCGGGCGTCCTCGGCGGCCTGCTCGCGCATCGCGTGCTCGGAGACGCCGACACCGCTGTGCGCGAGGAGGGTCAGGGTCGCGAGGACGGTGTCGTGCAGCAGGCGTGCTCCCTGCCGCCGCTGCGCCTCGGTCTCGCTGGCCTGCCGTTCGGCGCGGTGCGCTGTCCCGATCGTGTAGATGCGTCGCGCCACGCGGGGGATGCTCCGGCTGATCCACACCGCGACGACGGCGACGAGCACCCAGCCGAGCAGGACACCGCTGACGGGCAGGGAGAGGACCGTGCCGCTCGCCCACGACATCAGGGTGACCGAGACGACACCGGCGGCGGCCGCGATGCCGAGGCCGACGGGGTGTCCGCGCTGCGCCATGAGGAGGGAGGCCAGTCCGCCGCCGGCGAGCGGCACGAGCGCGCTCGCGATGACTCCGCGGTCGTCGGGGACGACGGCGGTGGCGAGGACCGCGACGGCGCCGAGACCGCTCAGCACCGTGAGGGCGGTCCACCAGGTCGACCCGTTCCACCCGAAGGCGACGAGTGCACCGATCATGACGGCGATGCACGTGAACCCGACCACGAGCGGCAGCGCGGGCACGGCGAGCGACGTGGCCACGGCGACGACGCTGACGAGCGCGCAGACGATGCCCACGACACGCGTCGTCGACCGGAGGAGGCGGTCGCGTTCCTGCGCGAGGAGTTCCATCGTTGGTCCTGGCTGTTCCTGGTTCGGGAAACTGGTTGGTCTTGGGAAACCGAGCACTGGTCGAGACCGTGCACTCTGCATCATTCCACGGGCGACACTCGTTGTGGGGTGTTCGGCGCGCGGGGGTCGACGGATCGGTCTGCGGGTGTCCCGTCTTCCGAGGACACGCGCTGCACCCCGATCAGACGAGCAGGCGCCGGAGATGCGCGCCGACGGCCTCGGACTCGATGAGGAAGCCGTCGTGGCCGAACTCGCTCGTGATCACCGCGGCCCGGTCACCGTCGAGCGTGTCGGGCACCCCGGCGGCGATGCGGTGCTGGTCCTCGACCGGGAACAGACGGTCGCTCGAGACGCCGACGACGAGGGTCCGTGCGGTCACACGGGCCAGGGCCGCGGCGACCCCACCGCGGCCGGCCCCGACGTCGTGCGAGTCCATCGCGTGTGTGAGCGCGACGTACGAGGCCGCGTCGAACCGCCGGGTGAACTTGTTGCCATGGAAGTCGAGGTAGCTCTCCACCGAGAACCGGCCGTCGTCGCCGAGCGGGGAGACGTCGCTCTGCCACGTCCGGGCGAACCGGCCGTTGAGCTCGTCCGAGGCGCGGTAGGTCATCATCGCCATCCGTCGCGCGAGCGCCAGCCCCCGGTGCGGCCCCTCGCCGGGTTCGGCGTCGTGGTGGTCGCCGCCGGCGAAGCCCGGGTCCATCTGGATCGCCGCCCGCTGCAGGGAGTTCGCGGCGATCTGGTCCGCGGTGGTCTGCGCGGTCGTCGCGAGCACGGCGAGGCGCGCCACCCGCTCCGGGGCGGTGACCGCGAGTTCCAGCGCGTGCATGCCGCCCATCGAGCCGCCGACGACGGCCGCGAACCGGTCGATGCCGAGTCGGTCCGCCAGCCGCAGCTGCGTCGCCACCTGGTCGCGGGCGGTGACGAACGGGAAGCGGGAGCCCCACTCGACGCCGTCCGGTGCCAGCGATGAGGGGCCGGTCGTGCCCTGGCACCCGCCGAGCATGTTCGGCGCGACGACGAAGAACCGGTCGGTGTTGATCGCCCGCCCCGGCCCGACGACGTCGCCCCACCAGCCGGCGGTGCGGTGGCCGGGGCCGGCGGGTCCGGTGACGTGCGAGTCGCCGGTCAGGGCGTGCAGCACCAGGACGGCGTTGTCCCGCGCGGGGGAGAGCGTCCCCCAGGTCTCGTACGCCACGCGGACGGCGGGGACGAGCCCGCCGCGGACGGTCTGCGAGCCGAGGTCCTCGAACCGGCGTGCCCCGGGCGGGTCGCCCGGTCGCCACGCACCCGTCACGGGCGGTTTGCCGAGCGTGCGGAGTTCGGCGCCGGGCACCAGGGTGGACGGCACGGAGTCCTCGGGGGTCGTCTGCCAGTCCATCGTGGGGTCCAGTCTGCCGGGAGGCCCGCCGCACCGTCGCCGTGTTACGTCGCGACGGGCCGCGGAACGCGACGTGGGCGGGTCCGCGCAGCGGTGGACCGCTGCGGGGAACCGCCCACGTTCCGTGCGGCGGGGCTAGGCGCGCAGGCCCGCCTGGGCGACGGCCCGTGCGGCGGCGAGCCCGGCCTCCAGGTCGGCCTTGAGGTCCTCGACGTTCTCGATCCCGACCGACAGGCGGACGAGCCCCGGCGTCACACCCGTCGTGAGCTGCTGTTCGGGCGTGAGCTGCGAGTGCGTCGTCGACGCCGGGTGGATGACGAGGGAGCGGACGTCGCCGATGTTCGCCAGGTGCGAGAACAGCTGCAGCTCGTCCACGAGCGCGCGGCCCGCGTCCACACCGCCCTTGAGCTCGAAGGACAGCACCGCACCGACACCCCGCGGCGCGTACTTCGTCGCAGCGGGGTACCAGGGGCTGGTCGGCAGGCCCGCGTACGCCACCGTCGCGACGTCCGGGTGCCGGTCGAGCCACTCGGCGATCTCCTGCGCGTTCGCGACGTGGCGCTCGATCCGGAGGCTGAGCGTCTCGATGCCCTGCAGGAGCGCGAAGGCGGTGTCGGGGGAGTTCGACGCACCGAGGTCACGGAGCAGCTGCACCCGCGCCTTGACGATGTACGCCACCGCGTCGCCGACGACCTGCGAGAACACCGCCCCGTGGTACGACGGGTCCGGGGTGCTGAACTCCGGGAACCGCTCGGCGTGCTCGGACCAGGCGAACGTGCCGCCGTCCACGATGAGCCCGCCGATGACCGTGCCGTGCCCGCCGAGGAACTTCGTCGCCGAGTGCACGACGATGTCCGCCCCGTGCTCGAACGGCCGGATGAGGTACGGCGTCGCGATCGTGTTGTCGACGATGAGCGGCACCCCGGACTCGTGCGCGACGCCCGCGACGGTCTCGATGTCGAGCACGTTGATCCGCGGGTTGCCGATCGTCTCGGCGAAGAACAGCTTCGTGTTCGGGCGGACCGCGCGACGCCACTCCTCGGGGTCGTCCTGGTCCTCGACGAACGTCGTCTCGATGCCGAGCTTGGCGAGCGTGTACTTGAACAGGTTGTACGTGCCGCCGTAGATCGACGACGACGAGACGATGTGGTCGCCCGCGCCGGCGATGTTGAGCACCGCGTAGGTCTCCGCCGCCTGGCCGCTCGACACGAGCAGGGCGCCGGTGCCGCCCTCGAGTGCCGCGACCCGCTGCTCGACGACGTCGTTCGTCGGGTTCATGATCCGCGAGTAGATGTTGCCGGGCTGCGCCAGCGCGAACAGGTCGCGGGCGTGGTCCGAGTTCTCGAACACGTACGAGGTCGTCTTGTAGATCGGCGTCGCCCGGGCACCCGTCGTCGGGTCCGGAGCGGCACCCGCGTGCACCTGCGTGGTCTCGAACCGCCAGGCGGCTGCGTCGTTCGTGGTCATCGGGAGCTCCTGTCCGTCACCGTGGTCGTCGGGTCGACACGGACGCGGGCCGGGAGGACCGCCGCGTCTGTCCGTCACGCCTCACGCTACGCAGATGGCGGGGCTGCTACCAGCGCGGGCGTCGTCGGGCGTAACGCGCTCGCGCGACGCAGGATGCGCATCCCGTCCGGGGCGAGGGCGGTCAGGCGGCGGATGGCCTACAGTTCTGCCGTCATGACCTCCCCACCGACGCCGCCGGACCGCGGACCGCAGCACGGACCCGGGCACGCCGCCGTGCGCCGGGACGACGTGGCCGGGCGGGACGTGGACGAAGCGACGGGGTTCTACGAGCGGGTGCACGACGCCCACGAGGTCCGGCTCACGCAGGACGAGTCGCGGCCGTTCGGGTTCCGGTTCCGTGTCGTGGGTGACGACCGACTCCGCCTCCGCAGCTCCGCCCTCAGCGCCGACCGCTGGGGCCGCATCGAACCCGTCGGTCGCATCCTCGTGGCGTGGGCGCACGACGGACAGCTCGCCTTCGACGCCGGGACGGACCAGGAGCTCGTCGCCCACGCGGGAGTGCCGGCGGTGTACCCGACCGGCCGCCCCTTCACGATCGAGGCGCCCGCCGGCATCACGCTGCACACCATCGACGTCGACGCGCGCGCCCTCGAGGACCTGCACGCCGCCCGCACCGGCACCGCCCCCCGACCGCTCACGATCGCCCGACGCCCGGACGCCGAGGGCCTCGCCGCCCTGCGCGCCGTGCTCTCCGCCTCGGCCCCCGTCCTCCTCGACCCCGCCGCCGACCGCCTGGAGCGTGCTCGACACGTAGACGCCCTGAGCCGTCGCATGCTCGACGCCTTCGTCCCTGCTCCGGCGGCACCGCACCACGCCGGACACCCGCGCAACGTCTCCCGAGCGCTCGAGTACATCGAGGAGCACCTCGGTGAGCCGGTCACCGCCGCCGACATCGCCGGTGCCGCCGGCCTCAGCCAGCGCGGACTCCAGCAGGCGTTCGCCCGCAACGACCTCCCGACGCCGCTCGAGGCCCTCCGCGAAGCCAGACTCCGACGGGTCCGCACGGCGCTCGCCGACGGGCGCGTCGGCGAGGACAGCGTCGCAGCGGTGGCACGGGCGCACGGCTTCGTCCACCTCGGCCGCTTCGCCGGCTACTACGCCGAGCGGTTCGGCGAACGTCCGAACGACACGCTCCGGTCCTGACCGCGCGTCACACCGGGTCGCGGCGGAACAACCAGTCGACCTTCGGCTCGAGCAGCCACCGCATCCCGCGCCGGACGAACGGCTGCGCGAGGAACAGGCTCACCGCGCACGCGAGCAGCACCATGAGCAGCACGTACGGCCACGCCGAGTGCTCCCCGGCCAGGATCCCGGACTCGCGGATGGGGTAGAGCACGAAGGTGTGCAGGAGGTAGACGTACATCGTCGCCGCACCGAACCGGGTCAGCCAGACCGTCCGGCGGGGCACGAGCAGCAGGAACGCCGCCGTGAGCAGCGCCGCGAACAGCATCAGCCCGAAGCGGACGCCACCGGCCCACCACGTGTCCTCGCCGAGCCCGGAGTACGAGTCGTCGTAGAAGAACCAGTGGTGCAGGTCGAACTGCTCGAACTGCGGGGTGAACAGCACGCACGCTGCCGCCCACGTGGCGAAGAGCAACGCCGCGACGACCCGCACCCGGACCACGACCCGGCGGGGCGCCTCGTACCAGCGGTCGAACACGCCCCACTGCTTGACCTGCCACCCGAGCAGGAAGAACGGGAGCAGGCTGATCGCGCGCGACAGCGAGAGCGTCGAGTCGACGTTGTCGAAGTACCCGACGCCGATGCTCAGCACCACCGCCCAGAACAGCGGCCACCGCAGCTGCGCGAGGTACGGCAGGATCAGCCGGAAGATCCCCAGCGCGAGCAGGAACCACAGCGTCCACGTCGGCTTCGTCGGGTTGAACTCCTTGCCGCCCTCGACGATCCCCTGCACCACGGTCCAGATCGTCTGCATGACGATGTACGGCACGACGATGTCCGTGAACGTCCGCCGCATGCGCTGCGCGGTCGGGGTGTCCGCCGACGAGAAGTACCCGCTGATCACGCCGAACGCCGGCATGTGGAAGGCGTAGATGAACGTGTACAGCGCCAGAGCGTGCTCGCTGCCCGTCGTCTGCCGCTGGATCGCGTGCCCGATCACCACGAGGGTCACCGCGACGAACCGCGAGGTGTCCCACAGGGGGATGCGGCGCTTCGACCGGCCCGCCTCGAGCGGAGCGGCCGGGACCGAAGGCGCGGGAGGAGCGGCGTCCGTCGTCATCTCCCGCACGTTACCGTCCGGCGGCCCCCGGCGTGTCGGTAGCGTTGACGACACCCCGCACCACCGACCACCACGAGGAGCACCATGAGCAACCGTCGAGCCGTCGTCACCGGAGCCAGTTCGGGGATCGGGGCCGCCACCGTCCGGCGCTTCCGCCAGCACGGGTGGGACGTCCTCGCGGTCGCGCGCCGGGCCGACCGGCTCGAGGCGCTCGCCGCGGAGACCGGTGCGGACACGCTCGTCGTCGACGTCACCTCGGACGCGGACGTGTCGGCGCTCGCCGCCCGCGTGGACGAGCTCGGCGGGGCGGACGTGCTCGTCAACAACGCCGGGGGAGCGTTCGGCTCGGCGTCCGTGGAGGAGTCCGACGTCGAGGACTGGCGCGCGATGTTCGAGGTGAACGTCCTCGGCACGAAGCGGGTCACCGCGGCGCTGCTGCCGGCGCTGCGCCGCCGTGCGGCAGCGACGGGCGGTGCGGACGTCGTCACCGTGACGAGCACGGCCGGGTTCGTCACCTACGAGAACGGCGGCGGCTACGTGGCCGCGAAGCACGCCGAGCACGCCCTCGTCGGTGTGCTCCGGCTCGAGCTCAACGGCGAGCCGATCCGCGTCGTGGAGATCGCCCCCGGCATGGTGAAGACCGAGGAGTTCTCCGTCGTGCGGTTCGGCGGCGACACCGCGGCGGCCGCGGCCGTCTACGACGGGGTCGAGGCGCCGCTCGTGGCGGACGACGTCGCCGAGGCGATCGTGCACGCCGTGGAGCTGCCGCCGCACGTCAACCTCGACCTCGTGACGGTCCGTCCGGTGGCGCAGTCGGCGCAGCACAAGCTCGCCCGCGGGCCGCTCACGCCCAAGGGGCAGGCCGCAGCGCCCGGGCGGTGACGACGGGTCGCGGGCGGCGCACCCCTGCCGGTACCGTGGGCGGATGCCGATCAGCAGCGAACCAGCGGAGCCGTCCGCCTCGTCGACCGTGACCGTGACGAGCGGACCGGAGGTGCTCGGCTGGCTCGAGTTCGGCGACGCCGCACGCCTGCTCGCCAAGGACGTCCTGTCCGCCGGGTTCGAGCCCGAGGTGGTCGTGGCCGTGGCCCGCGGCGGACTCATCATCGCCGGTGCCGTGGCCTACGCGCTCGGCACGAAGGAGTGCGGCTCGATCAACGTCGAGTTCTACACCGACGTCGAGCAGCGCCTCGAGGAGCCGGTCGTGCTCGCGCCGGCCCTCGACGCGCCGAGCCTCGCCGGCAAGCGGGTCCTGGTCGTCGACGACGTGTCGGACTCCGGCCGCACCCTCGCGCTCGTGGTCGACATCATCCGGAACGCCGGTGCCGACGTCCGCAGCGCCTGCCTCTACTCCAAGCCCGGCACGGTGCTCGAGCCCGACCACGTGTGGCGCCGGGTCGACGGCTGGATCACGTTCCCGTGGAGCGCCCTCGCGCCGGTGACGGCCGAGTCGTGAGCATCCACCTGGTCGGCGGCGGCCCCTTCGTCGCCGCGGACGTCGCCGCCGCCTTCACCGCCGAGGCCACCGCTCGCTCCGCCGCGGTCGGGCGCACCGTCCCCCGCATCGCGCTGCTGTCCGTCGCCGGTGCCGACGGCAGGTCGCCCGGCTCGACCGCCGACATCGCCGAGGTCCTCGGCGGTGCCCGCGCGGCCGAGGTCCTCGTCACCGAGGTCCCCGCCGGCGGGGTCTTCGACACGACGGTCCTCAGCGACGTCGACGCCCTGGTCGTCAGCGGCGGCCGGACCCCGGACTACCTGGACGCCGTCACGCCGCTCGTCGACCAGATCCGCCTGCTCGTGTCGGACGGTCTGCCGTACCTCGGGTACTCCGCCGGTGCGATGATCGCCGCGGACCGTGCCCTGGTCGGCGGACACCGGATCGGCGGCGTCGAGGTCTGCCCCGAGGACGCCTCCGAGGGCCTGGACGAGGTCGAGCTCCGCGAGGGACTCGGACTCGTCGACCTCACCATCGACGTGCACGCCGCGCAGGCCGGCACCCTCGCCCGCCTCGTCGCGAGCGCCGAGGCCGAGTTCGTCACGGCGGGTCTCGCCATCGACGAGGACACCGCGCTCGTCGTCGGCGAAGGTGCGCTCGAGGTCCGCGGCACCGGGAGCGTCTGGCGGGTGATGGCGGGCGAGGAGTCCGTCTCGGTCGCCACCATGGGCGCCTAGCGTGCAGCCGAAGCCCCTCGCGGAGCTCGTCGACCCCGGCTGGGCCGAGGCGCTCGCCCCGGTCGAGGACGAGGTCCACCGGATCGGTGCGTGGCTCCGGGCCGAACACGAGGCGGGCCGACCGTACCTGCCCGCCGGACCGGTCGTCCTCCGTGCCTTCGAGGACCCGTTCGACCGCGTGAAGGTGCTCGTCGTCGGGCAGGACCCGTACCCGACACCCGGGCACCCGATCGGCCTGTCCTTCGCCGTCGCCCCGCACGTGCGCCCGGTCCCGCGGAGCCTGCAGAACGTCTACCGGGAGCTCGCCGACGACCTCGGCGTGACGCCACCGCCACACGGCGACCTGCGGGCGTGGTCCCGGCGGGGCGTGCTGTTGCTCAACCGGGTGCTCACCGTCGGCGTGGGCGCGCCCGCCAGTCACCGCGGCAAGGGCTGGGAGGCGGTCACCGAGCAGGCCGTCCGGGCCCTCGTCGCCCGCGACCGTCCCCTCGTCGCCGTGCTCTGGGGTGCGCAGGCGGCGTCGGTCCGGCCGTTCCTCGGCGACACCCCGGTCGTCGCGTCGGCACACCCGAGTCCGTTGAGCGCGTCCCGCGGGTTCTTCGGCAGCCGACCGTTCTCCGCGGTCGACGACCTGCTCGCCGCCCAGGGCGCGGACCCCGTCGACTGGACCCTGCCGACCGAGCCGTGACGGGCCTCCCGTAGGCTCGGACCGTGCTCGAGGAGGAATACCAGCAGCGGCGGACCCTGCCGCGACACCTGCGTGCCCCGGCCCCGCCGGAACCGGTCTTCACGTACGCGATCCGACCGGCGACGACCGCGGACCTGCCCGAGGTGCGCGAGATCCACACGCACTACGTCCGGAACTCCTCGGTGACGTTCGACGCGGCGGCCTTCACCTTCGCCGCGTGGAAGCGCCGGTACGACGACCTCCAGCGGCGGAAGCTGCCGTTCCTGGTGGCGCAGGCGCCGTCCGGGCAGGTGCTCGGCTACGCGCTCGTCGAGCCCTGGAACCCGCGGGACCGGTCGAACCACGTGGTCGAGGACTCGATCTACCTCGGGGCGGCCTCGGGCGGGAAGGGCCTCGGCCGGGCACTCATGGAGGCACTGCTCGAGGCGTGCCGGGCGGCCGGCGTGCGCGAGGTCATCGCCGTGATCGCCGACCGGTCCGCGGACGCCTCGATCCGGTTGCACGAGCGGCTCGGCTTCGAGGAGATCGGCCGGATGGCACGGGTCGGCTTCAAGTACGACCGGTGGCTCGGCACGGTGACGATGCGCCTGCGGCTCCGGGGTCTGCGCAGGCGGCCCTCCGGCGGGCGCTGAGCGAGCACCGCTCAGCGAGCACCGGTCAGCGAGCCTCGGCGACGAACTCGTCGCGCGTGGTGCGCACCAGCGCGGCGGCCGCGTCGGACGCGAGTCGGGCCTCCCGGTCGACGACCGCCCGGCCGACGGCCTCGTGTCGGGCGGCGGCCTCGGCGGTCCATCGGGTGATGGTGTCGCGGGACTCGCTCGTCCGGGTGCGGAGGAGCGCCTCGACCGTGTGCGCGAAGTGCGCGAAGACCGTGTTGCCGGATCCGGTGAGCAGGGCACGGTGGAAGCGCACGTCCGCCTCGAGGTAGGCACGTCCGTCCCCGCGGCCGACGGCCTCGACCATCTCGCGAGCCGCGACGAGCACGGCGTCGGCGGCCGGACCGCCCCGGTCCGCGGTGAGGGCGGCGGCGACCGGCTCGATCCCGAGCCGGAGTTCGAGCAGTTCGCGTTGCTGGGTGAAGTACGCGTCCGAGGCCCCGCGCCAGCGGATCACCGAGGGGGCGAGGAGCTCCCAGTCCGACGACGGCAGCACCTGGGTGCCCACCCGTTGGCGTGGCCGGACCATGCTGAGCGACTGGAGCACGCGGAGTGCCTCGCGGACGACCGATCGTGAGACGCCGAACTCGGCGGCGACGTCCTCCGGTCGGAGCACCGTCCCCGGGGCGACCGCGCCGTCGACGATGCGCTGCCCGAGCGTGTCGAGCACGTGGGCGTGCAGGCCGCGGGGTGTCGGCATCGTTCCTCCTGGTCGGACCGTCGGGTACGGGTGTGTGACGCGGACCCCATTGCAGCGGCAAACTGCGCGCAGGACGAGCTGGCGCGCGGGCGTCGACGATGTAGTCTGATTAATCAGATTATTGGTTCGACGGTCGGGATGGACAACGACCGGCACGGATCAGCCACCAGCAGCAGGACGGCGCAGCGCAGGAGCTGCACCAGGAAGGGGCGCAGATGCCTCACCTCCAGACCTCGGCGGCGGGCACCCTGCTCGCGGCGGGCCCCGAGCCGGTCGAACCGTCGGGCACGATCCCACAGCTCGTCATCGCTGCCCTCGTCGGCATCGTGGTGATCATCGCGCTCATCACCTGGCTCAAGGTGCACCCGTTCGTCGCCCTGACGATCGGCGCGCTCGGCGTCGGTCTCGGCGCGGGTCTCGCCCCGGAACAGACGGTCACGAGCTTCGGCAACGGCTTCGGCGCGACCATGACGAGCGTCGGCATCCTCGTCGGGCTCGGGTCGATGTTCGGCAAGCTGCTCGTCGACTCCGGCGCCGCCGACCGGGTCGTCGACACGCTGGTCCGCCGGTCCTCGGCCGCCGCCCTGCCCTGGACGATGGCGCTCATCGGCGCGCTCATCGGCCTGCCGATGTTCTTCGAGGTCGGCCTCGTGCTCCTCATCCCGATCATCGTGCTCGTCGCGAAGCGCAGCGGCGTCCCGATCATGAAGATCGCGATCCCGGCCCTCGCCGGTCTGTCGACCATGCACGCGTTCGTCCCACCACACCCCGGTCCGCTCGTGGCCGTCTCGACGGTCGGCGCGGACCTCGGGACGACGCTCGCCTTCGGCATCGTGCTCGCGGTCCCCGTCATCGTCGTCGCCGGTCCGGTGTTCGCCCGCTTCGCGGCACGCTGGGTCGACGTCCCCGCTCCGGACATGTTCGGCTCACGGGACGCGGACCCCGCGCACTCCGGCCGGGAGGCACGCCGCGGCTCCGCCACGCAGGACACGGCGTCCCTGCCGAACGGGAAGAGCGACTTCACCCGGGTCATCAGCGAACCGCGCAGCCCGTCCTTCGCGGTCGCCCTCGTCGGCATCCTGCTGCCCGTCGTGCTCATGCTCGCGCAGGCGATCCGCGAGGCCACGGTGCCGGACGCCGGCGGCGCGTGGGTCGGCGTGCTCGACTTCCTCGGCACGCCGATGATCGCGATCGGCATCGCCACCGTCTACGCGATGGTGTTCTTCGCGGTCGGTGGTGGCATGGACCGGTCGGCCGTCGCGAAGTCCCTCGAGAGCGCCCTGCCGCCCGTGGCCGGCGTCCTGCTCATCGTCGGCGCGGGCGGCGGCTTCAAGCAGGTGCTCATCGACACGGGCATCGGCGGCGTGATCGCCGACGCCGTCCAGGAGTCCGGCGTGTCGGTGCTGCTCGTCGCCTGGGTGGTGTCCGCGCTCGTCCGGGTCGCCACCGGGTCCGCGACCGTCGCGACCGTCACCGCCGCGGGCATCATGGCCCCGATCGCGCAGGACCTCTCGTCCCCGATGACCTCGCTGCTCGTGCTCGCCATCGGTGCCGGGTCGGTCTTCCTGTCGCACGTGAACGACGCCGGGTTCTGGCTCGTCAAGGGCTACCTCAACACGACCGTCGGGCAGACCTTCAAGACGTGGTCGGTGCTCGAGTGCCTCATCTCGGTCACCGGGCTGGTCGGTGTGCTCGTCGCGGGGGTCTTCATCCGATGAGCGGACACGCGACCGACCAGCAGCCGGTACCGCTCGACGCACGGGTGCTCGTGGTCATGGGCGTGTCCGGTTCGGGCAAATCGACGGTCGCCGCGATGCTCGCCGAGGAGCTCGGATGGGCCTTCGCCGAGGGCGACGACATGCACCCCGCGACCAACGTCGCGAAGATGCAGGCCGGGACACCCCTGAGCGACGAGGACCGGTGGCCGTGGCTCGACGTCGTGGCCGGGTGGATCCGCGGACACCTCGCCGCCGGTACGAACGGGGTGGTGACCTGCTCCGCACTCAAGCGGTCCTACCGGGACGTGCTCCGGGCCTCCGGGGTGGTCTTCGTGCACGTCGCGGGGGACCGGGCGCTCCTCGGACAGCGCATGTCGTCACGGTCCGGGCACTTCATGCCGACGTCGTTGCTCGACTCACAGCTGGCGACGCTCGAGCCGCCGCAGGCGGACGAGGTCCACGTCACCGTCGCGGCCGACCGTACCCCTGCCGAGGAGTGCGCCGAGGTGCTGCGGGCGCTGGGGCTCCGGGCCGCGTGAGCAGCGGGCGCTCCGGCACGCGCTGACCGGTCCGCCCGTCACTCCGAGCCGCCGCGCGTGCCGGGCAGGCTGAGGATGTTGTCGCTGCCCTGCGGGACGACGATGAGCGAGCCGTTGTCACCGGCGCTCTTCAGGGCCTCGATCTCCCGCTGCTTCAGCGCGGCGTCCGACAGCGGCTGGCCGTTGAGCACCTTGTTCGCGTCGGCCTGCCCCTGCGCCTCGGCGACCTGCTGCTGCGCCTGGACCTTCTTGGCGTCGAGCAGCGCGCGCTCCTTCGTCACCTGGATCTGTGCCTGCTGCGCGGCCGCGTACGAGTCCGTGACCGACTTCGGGGGCGTGATCTCCTGGAGTGCGAAGTTGTCGACGTGCACGCCCGAGCCCTGCCACCGTCGTTCGAGCGCCTGGATCATGGACTTCTCGACCGCCCCGCGCTTGGTGATGAGGGCGATCGTGGTGAAGTCGTTCGGGACCTGGCGCACGACGCTCCGCACCGAGTTGCCGATGAACTGCGTCTTGAAGTTCTCCTCGGTCTTGTACGACCGGTAGATGTCCGTGACGGCCTTCGCGTCGATGCTGTACTGCAGGTTCAGGCTGATGTTCGACGAGACGCCGTCCCGGTCCTGGACGGTGACGTACGGGCCGGAGCGGACGTTGCCGTTGTTGTCCGAGTCCGAGCCGTTGACCGCGTTGATGTACGTCACCGTCTGGTTGCGGATGTTGAACGTGTGCAGCGTCGCCCACGGCGCCGTGAAGTGGAAGCCGGAGTCGGTCGTCTGCCCGACGATGTTGCCGGAGATGTCCACCTGGACCTTCGACTCGCCGGTGTCCTGCGCGTAGAGGGTGCTCGCGAGCGTGCAGACGGCGAACAGGAAGCCTGCCCCGACGGCGAACCAGGCGGCGACGCCGTTCGGGCGACGGGTGGGTGCCGCTTCCTGGGCCTCTCGACCCGGCGTCGCCGGTCGGGCCGGGGTGGTGTAGGTCCGTGTGCGGAACCACAGCGCAGCGAGCGCGACGACGAGGAAGAGGATGGCGAGCACGAACATGAAGAACACTCCTGGAGTTGGTCTCTGCAGTCTGCCGTACCCCGGCGGTCACGGTTCCCGCGGCGGCCCTTGGGAGGACGGCCGGGCGGCTCCCGGCAGCATGGGCGCATGGCGATCGACGACTCCGTGTCCCTGCTCACCCGCGGTTACGGCTTCGGCGCCCACATCTGGCGCCGTGCGTCCGACGGCGCCCGGGCGGTGCCGATGCGGTTCCTGTTCAAGGACGCCCTGCTCGTCCGCGGGAGCGAGGCCGTCGACCTCTTCTACGACGGTGACCGGATCGCCCGCCACGGCGCGATGCCCGCGATCGTCCAGCAGACCCTGTTCGGTGACGGGTCGGTGCACAGCCTCGACGGGGACGAGCACCGGCACCGCAAGGCCACGTTCCTCGACGTCGCGTACGAGGACGAGCAGGTCGCGCGGCTGACCCCGCTCTTCGCGGAGGAGTGGCAGCGCGAACTCGACGACTGGCTCGCCGGTGGGCGCCGGTCCGCCTACGACGCCGCGGTGGGCGCCTTCGGCCGTGCGTCGATGCGGTGGGCGGGACTGCCCGGGACCGCCGATGCGAAGACCCGCTGGGCCGCCCGCCTCGCGCAGATCGTCGACGGGTTCGGTGCACCGTACTCGCCGGAGTACCTGCTCGCCGCGGCCAACCGCTGGTGGTCCGACCGGCACGCCGAGCGACTCATCCGCGCGGTCCGGGCCGGCGAGCTCGAGCCCGCGGAGGGCACTGCGCTGTACGAGTGGGCGTGGCACCGCGACCGCTCCGCGCTGCTCCTGCCAGCTGCGACCGCCGGCATCGAGCTGCAGAACAGCATCCGCCCGATGATCGCCGTCGCCCGGTTCGTCGCGTTCGCCGCCGCGGAGCTACACGACCGCCCGGAGTGGCGCGAGCGCCTCGCCGAGGAGGCCCGCACGCGCGGATCCCTCGTGGACGGCCCGCTGGCGACCGCGTTCGCGCAGGAGATCCGGCGGACGGCGCCCTTCGTCCCGATGCTGCCCGGCTGGGCGACCGAGGACGTCGAGCTCGACGGCGAACGCCTGGCGGCGGGCGGTCGAGTGGTGCTCGACATCCTCGGGACCGACACGGACGAGGCGTCCTGGTCGGAGCCGGAGCGCTTCGAACCGACGCGGTTCCTCGGCGTCGACGACTACGAGGCGATCCGGACCTTCATCCCGCACGGCGGAGCAGACCCGGCGACCGGCCACCGGTGCCCCGGGGAGAAGCTCGCGATCGCGGGGCTCGCAGCTGCCGTGGCGACCCTCAGCGACCCGCGACTGACCGTGCTCGACGAGGGCCTCGGGGTCGACCGGCGCCGTCTGCCCACCAAGCCGGCGTCCGGAGGGAAGGTGCGGGCCTCCCGGTCCCACGGCGGCGCGACCCGGTCGGGCGGCTGCCCGTTCCACCGTGTCGGCGGACACTGACCGCGGTGTGGCGCTGCCCGGTCAGTCGCCGGTGAGCGCCGCCGCGTACGCGCGGACCGACCGGTTGTAGCGCGGCAGCGTCGGTTCGATGGTCTCGATGGCGAGCCGCAGCGCCTCGTCGCACCGTCCTGCGCTGTGCAGGGCCAGTGCGAGGAACACCGCCGGCGCATCGCCGACGGCCGGGTGTGCCGGTGCGGCCCGGAGCATGGCGATCGCCTCGTCCGTCCGACCGAGGTTCCGCAGCGTCGAGGCGTGCTGGATCACCATCTGTGCAGCACGGGTCGGGTCGACGGTGTCGAGGCCCGCTGCCGTGGCGCGGGAGTACTCGACGTCCGCCTCGGCCTCCTGCCCACCGGAGTCGTGGGCGCCACCGAGCTCGAACGCGCCGAGCGCCGGGTGCGGTGCCGTCGCCGCGAGGGCACGCATGCGCCGGATCCGGCCCTCGTCGTCGACCTGCGTGTCCGCCCACAGGGCGTCGACGCGCTCTTCCCACTCCGCGAGGTCCATGAGCCCACAGTAGGGCGGGTCTCAGCCCTCGGTGACCCGCCCCGCCTCGACCCGCCACTGCCGGTCGAGCTGCACCGTGTCGAGCATCCGCCGGTCGTGCGTGACGAGCAGCAGCGTGCCCTCGTAGGACTCGAGCGCCTGTTCGAGCTGTTCGATGGCGACGAGGTCCAGGTGGTTCGTGGGTTCGTCGAGCACGAGGACGTTCACCCCGCGGGCCTGCAGCAGCGCGAGCCCGGCGCGGGTGCGCTCGCCGGGGGAGAGCTCACCGGCGGCGCGGCCGACGTGGTCCGCCTTCAGCCCGAACTTCGCGAGCAGGGTCCGGACGTCCGCGGTGTTCATCTCCGGCACGAGGCCCTCGAACACGGCCGCGAGCGACTCGGTCCCCGTGAACAGCGACCGGGCCTGGTCGACCTCGCCGATCGCGACGCTCGACCCGGTGGACGCGGTGCCCGTCGTCGGCTCCTGGCGCCCGAGCAACGCGCGGAGCAGGGTCGACTTGCCGGCGCCGTTCGGGCCCGTGATGCCGATCCGGTCGCCGCCGTTCACCTGCAGCGACACCGGCCCGAGCGTGAAGTCGCCCTGCACGTACGTGGCGTCCGACAGGGTCGCCACGACGGCCGAGGACCGCGGGGCCTGGCCGATGGTGAACGCGAGCTGCCACTCCTTGCGCGGCTCCTCCACCTCGTCCAGCCGGGCGATGCGCGACTCCATCTGCCGGACCTTCTGCGCCTGCTTCTCGCTCGACTCGCTCGCGGCCTTGCGGCGGATCTTGTCGTTGTCGGGCGCCTTCTTCATCGCGTTGCGCACGCCCTGGCTGGACCACTCGCGCTGCGTCCGCGCACGGGACACCAGGTCGGCCTTCGTCGCGGCGTACTCGTCGTACGCGTCGCGCTTGTGCTGGCGGGCGATCTCGCGCTCCTCGAGGTACGCGTCGTACCCGCCGCCGAACAGCCGGTTCGACGACTGCGCGAGGTCGAGTTCCAGGACGGCCGTCACCGAGCGGGCGAGGAACTCCCGGTCGTGGCTGACGAGCACGACACCGCCGCGGAGGCCGCGGACGAACTCCTCGAGTCGGTCGAGGCCGTCCAGGTCGAGGTCGTTCGTCGGCTCGTCGAGCAGCACGATGTCGAAGCGTGAGAGCAGCAGTGCCGCGAGGCCGACCCGTGCCGCCTGCCCACCGGACAGCGACGTCATGAGCGAGTCCGCCGTGACCGAGCCGTCACGCGCGTCGAGCGTCAGACCGAGGTCGGCGAGCACCACCGGCATCCGCTCGTCGAGGTCGGCGGCGCCCGAGGCCAACCAGCGCTCGAGCGCGACCGAGTACCGGTCCGCCGCGGCATCGCCGGCGTCCGGCTCGCCGAGCGCCAGGGCCGTCGCGTCCATCTCCGCCGCCGCCTCCGCACAGCCGGTCCGTCGTGCGACGTAGGCCGCGACCGTCTCGCCGGGCACGCGCTCGTGCTCCTGCGGCAGCCACCCCACGAACGCGTCGGTCGGTGACAGCGAGACGGTCCCGGCCAGCGGCTCGTCGACCCCGGCGAGCAGGCGCAGCAGCGTCGACTTCCCGGCCCCGTTCACCCCGACGACGCCGATCACGTCACCGGGTGCGACCGTGAGGTCGAGGGAGTCGAACAGCGTGCGGGCGGCGTAGCCGCCGGCGAGCCCCTTGGCGACGAGCGTGGCGGTCATCCGTCCATCGTCCCACCTCGTCGGGCCGGCCACCGACCGGACGGGAGGCGCGGCCTGAGCCCGTCCCGTGCCTCCCGTCCGGTCCCCACGCTGCCAGACTGACCGCATGCGACGCGTGCTGGTGCTGGGTGGGACCGGATGGCTCGGGCGGGCGATCGCCGAGGCCGCTCTGCGGGACGGCGCGGAGGTGACCTGCCTCGCCCGTGGTGCGTCCGGGGCGCCGCCGACCGGTGCACGCTTCGTCCGGTCCGACCGCTCGGACACCGGCGCGTACGAGCACGTGCTCGGGGACTGGGACGCAGTCGTCGAGCTCGCGACCGACCCGGCGCACGTCGAGGGCGCGCTCGAGGCGCTCTCGTCGGCGGCTGCACACTGGTCGTTCGTGTCGACGGTCTCCGTGTACGCGCGGACCGACCGGGCCGGTGATGACGAGGACGCCCCGGTCGTCGAGCCAGCGGACGTGACGCAGTACCCCGATGCGAAGGCCACCGGCGAGCGCGCCAGCCGTCGTGTACGGGGCACGGATGCGCTCGTGGTCCGACCCGGCCTCGTCGTCGGACCGGGTGACCCCAGCGATCGGTTCGGGTACTGGGCCGCTCGGCTCCTCCGCGGCGGCGAAGTGCTGACGCCGGTCCTCGACGACCGGGCGGTGCAGGTCGTCGACGTCGCGGACCTCGCGGCGTGGATCGTCCGGGCAGGACGGACGGGCACGGTCGGCACGGTGGACGCCGTGGGGTCGAGCACGTCGATGCGGACCTTCGTCGACGCGGTGGCGGACGTGACCGGGTTCGACGGGAGGCTCGTGGCAGGCGACGACGACTCCCTCCTGGCGCAGGGGGTCGGCTACTGGGCCGGTCCCATGTCCCTACCGCTCTGGATCCCGGTCAGCGAGGTCGGCTTCGCGCGGCGGGCCGGTCGGGCGTTCCTCGCTGCAGGCGGGACACCTCGGCCGCTCGTCGACACGGTGCGACGCGTCGTCGACGACGAGCGTGCCCGCGGGGTCGGACGGGTCCGGCGGTCGGGGCTGACGGCGGACGAGGAACTGCGGGTGCTCGAGGCGCTTCGGGCGGACTAGCCCGCTGCGGTGCCGCCAGGCCGGTCGGGTGCGATGCTGCCGGGTCGGTCTGCAGCGATGCGGTCGAGCTGTACCGCCGAGTCGAAGGCGACGGTGAGCAGGGACAGCTCGTCGCGCGGGAGCACCGCGGTCAGGAGGCGGCCGTCGTCGAGCTCCGCGGCCAGGCCGAGCACGAACGGGTCCGTGTCGAGGAGCAGTCCCGGGCGTTCGGCGCCGTCGACCAGGACGGGGTGCCCGGACTGGACGCTCCGCTCGTCGACCAGGGTGGGCCAGGTGTGCTCGGCGGTCAGGTCGGGGAGGGCGTGTTCGTCGCGGTACTGGTTGACGAGGACGTTCTGCACGTGCTGGACGAGGGTCTCCGCCGCCGTGGGACGGGTCCGACCGGGTGCGGACCAGTGCGTCTGGACCGCCTCCCAGAGCATCGGGTAGCGCAGGCGCTCGACGGTCGCGACGAGCCAGTCCGGGCGCGGCCACGGCGGGACCTCCTCGAGCGACCGCCGCCGCTCGTCGTCCAACACCGCCAGGTTCACCGGGTCGTCGCGGTCGTCGGGGTTCCGCCAGAGCGTGTACTGCCGGGACACGGTCGCACCGACGAGCACACCGTCGGACTCGCTGGTCTGCACGCCGAGGGAGCCGGAGTCCTCGAGGTGCCGCTGCGCGACGAGACCGGCGACGTCGAACCCGAGCGCACGGACCGTGGCCCGCTGCTCGAGCTCCGGGTCGGGCGCGTCCGCGCCGAGCACTCCGCCGAAGTCCATACGGCGAGCCTGGCCCCGGACCACGGCACGGTCAAGGACCGGGTCCGACCGCGTCCGCCTAGGCTCGGTCCGTGTTCGAACTCCACCACCTGTCCGCGCAGGAACTCTGGGACTGGATCCGCCGCGGCGACGCCACCGCCCGCGAGGTCACCGACCACTACCTCGCCCGGATCGACCGGCTCGACGCGGAGCTCGGCGCGTTCGTCACCGTCACCGCCGATGCTGCACGTGCCCGAGCCGACCACCTCGGCGACCTGGTGCCGACGTCGCGACCGCTGTGGGGCCTCCCGTCCGGGGACAAGGACCTGACGGACCGTCGCGGCGTCCCCACCCGGTCGGGCACCGCCGCCCTGCCGGGAGACCCGGCGGAGGCCGACCACCCGCTCGTCACCGCGCTCGACGACGCCGGGGCGATCAGCCTCGGCAAGACGGCCACGCCCGAGTTCGGGATGTCGTCCTCGTCGGAGACGCGGTTCGGCACGACGCGGAATCCCTACGACACCACACGCGCCCCGGGTGGGTCGTCGAGCGGTGCCGCCGTCGCCGTGGCAGCCGGACTGCTGCCGGCTGCCGTCGGGTCGGACGGTGGCGGCTCGGTACGGATCCCGGCGGCGGCCACCGGCCTGGTGGGGCTCAAGCCGAGTCGCGGCCGGGTGCCGTCGATGCCCGGACGCGCCGGGCTGGGCGGACTGGCCGTCGCCGGACCGCTCACCCGGACGGTCGCCGACGCGGGGATGCTGCTCGACGCGCTCGTGGCACCGACCGGGCTGCCGGAGCGCCAGCCGTACGCACTCGTGACGCCCGACGTCGGCGACGGCCCCTTCACCGCGGCCGCTGTCCGGGGCGAGGGCCGCTTCGTCGTGGGCCTGCTCGAGGGCTCGCCGTGGGACGACTCCGTCGACGTGGTCGTCGACCCGGCCGCGCGCGAGGCGGTCGACACGGCCGTGCGGGTCCTCGGCGAGGTCGGGCACGGGGTCGAGGACGTGGCGATGCCGCGCGCGCCGTACGCCGAGCCGTTCCGGGTCGCCTGGGAGTCCTCCGGTGCCGGGATCGCCCGGATCCCGGGCATCGACCTGCGAGCACTGACGCCCCTCGTCGCCTGGCTGGTGGAGCGCGGGCGGGCGCTGACGAGCACGCAGGTCCTCGATGCGATGGCCGGGCTCGACGCGTTCTCGATCGCCCTGGTCCGGGCGTTCGACCGGTTCGACGCGGTCCTCACGCCGACCCTCGCGATGACCCCGCGGCCCCTCGGCTGGTACGGCGACGACCCGGAGGCGGACTTCCGTCGCCAGTGTGCGTACTCGCCGTGGACCTCGATGGCGAACGTGTCGGGTCTGCCCGCGATCACGTTGCCCGTCGGGATCACGGCCGAGGGACACCCGGACGGCGCGGGCCTGCCGATGGGCGTGCAGCTGATCGGGCGCCCGGGTGGCGAGCGGGTGCTGTTGGCGATCGGGGCGCAGCTCGAACGGCGGCTGCGCTGGCAGCGGAGGCACCCGGCCGGCTGGTAGCGCCGTCGACGCCCCTGCGCCGAGCGCCGAGTGCCCTGCGCCGCCCGTCGCGGTCCCACGACTCGCCGCTCGCGCACCGTCCAGGTTCCACGATCGTCACATCTGGCGGCCCGAGATGCCGCGGTTCTGGAACCCGGGGGAGGAGCGCGCCGCTACGGCAGCGTCGGTGCCGCCGCGACCAGCGCCCGCGTGACCTCGTGGGCAGGAGCGTCGAGCAGGGACACCGGCCCGTGCTCGACGATGCGCCCGGCGCTCATCACGGCGACGGTGTCGCACAGCCGCTGGACGACGCCGATGTCGTGCGAGACGAGCACGAGCGTCGCGCCGAGGTCGTCGACGAACGAGCGGAACAGGTCGATCACCCGCGCCCGGACCACCACGTCGAGGGCGCTCATCGGTTCGTCCCCGAACAGGATCCGCGGACGGTGCACCACCGCCCGCGCGATCGCGATGCGCTGCCGCTGCCCGCCGGAGAACTCGTGCGGGTACCGGTCCGCGGCATCGGCGGGCAGGTCGACCCGTTCGAGCACGGCGGCGACCATCGCCCGGTGGTCGCCCTCGATCCGCAGCGCCCGGAGGGGCTCGGCGACGACGGCCCCGACGCGCATCCGTGGGTCGAGCGAGGCGACCGGGTCCTGGAGGACGATGCCGGTCTCCCGCCGGTACCACCTGCCGGCGGCGGCCGATGCGCGGGCGTCCACGGGTCGGCCGGAGGCGTGCACGGTGCCGGTGGAGGGGGCCTCCAGTCCGGCCAGCAGACGGACGAGGGTCGACTTGCCGGACCCGGACTCACCGACGATGCCGAGCCGGGAACCGGCCGCGACGGTGAGGTCGACGCCGTCGACGGCGGTGCGGAGCGGGCCGGGTTCGAACGGTCCACGGCGGGGGAGTCGGTAGGTGCGGTGCAGATCGGCGGCGGCGAGTGCCGGTGCGCCTGCAGCGGTCGGTGCGGGGAGGTCGGTCACGGGGTCCTCCTGGCGGTGGCGCGGGCCGCGTCGACGAGCGCCGCGGTGGCGGGGTGACGGGGCGCGGCGAGCAGGTCGGCGACCCGGCCCTGCTCGACGACACGTCCGGCCTCCAGCACGACCGCGGTGTCGGCGATCCGGGACAGCACCGCCAGGTCGTGCGTCACGAAGAGCATGCCGGCCCCCCTGGAGGCGGTGAGCGACTCGAAGAGGTCGAGGATCCGGGCCTGCGTGGTGACGTCCAGGGCGGTGGTCGGCTCGTCGGCGACCAGGAGGTCCGGTTCCCCCGCCATCGCCATCGCGATGCAGACGCGCTGCCGTTGGCCGCCGGACAGCTGGTGCGGGTACTGGCGGAGGAGCAGCTCGGGGTCAGGCAGGCCGACGTCGCGCGCGAGGCCGACGGCGGCCTCGGCGGCCGCCCGGCGGTCGAGCCCGCGGTGCAGGCGCAGCGGTTCGGCGATCTGCTTCCCCACCCGGCGGAGCGGGTCGAGTGCGGTGCCGGGCTCCTGGAACACCATGCCGATCGCGGCGCCGCGGGTCCGCGCGCGCTCGCGGTCCGGCAGCCCGACGAGCTCACGCCCGTCCAGACGGATGCTGCCGGTGACGGCCGCACCCGCCGGTTCCAGACCCATCAGCGCGAGCGCCGTCATGGACTTGCCGGACCCGGACGCCCCGATCACGCCGACGCGACGGCCGGGAGGCACGGCGAACGTCACGTCGTCGAGCACCGTCCGGTCGGCGATCCGGACCGTCAGGCCGCGGACGTCCAGACCACGCGAGGTGGGGGCGTCGGCGGTCATGCGACGCCCTCCGACCCGGTGACGCCCGGGACCCCGTCAGCAGGGCGGGCACCGCGGTCGTCGCCGTCCCGTCGGCCGGTGCCGAGCCGGGGGTCGGTCGCGTCGCGGACGGCGTCACCGAGGAGGGAGAGCGCCGCGACGACGACCGCGATCGCGGCACCCGGCCAGGTCGCACTCCAGGGGTGGACACCGATGTAGGTCTGCAGGTCGGACAGCAACCGTCCCCACGAGGCCGTGCCCGCATCGGCGCCGTACCCCAGGTAGGACAGGCCGGCCTCGGCGAGGACCGCCGTCGCCATCGCGAGGGAGAGCTGCACGGTGAACAGGGGTGCGGCGTTCGGGACGAGGTGCCGGAAGAGCACGCCGGCGGGACCGACGCCGGAGGCCCGCGCTGCGACGACGTAGTCGCTCCGGGCGATGCGGCGGATCTCCCCGCGGGCGACGCGGGCGATCGTCACACCGGAGGCGAGTCCGACGGACACGACGACGACGCCGAGGGAGCCGCCGTACACCGCGGTGAGGAGCATCGCCGTGAGCAGGGTGGGGAAGGCGACGAGCACGTCGAGCAGCACGGCCGTCCCCTCGCGGACCCAGCGCGCGGTGAGCGACCCGATCGCGGTGAGGACGACGCCGACGACGCTCGCGATGACGCCGGAGCCGACCGCGACGACGAGCGTGGTGCGGGTCCCGGCGAGCAGGTAGCTGGCGATGTCGCGGCCGACGGCGTCGGTGCCGAACCAGTGCGCGGCACTCGGTCGACCCCACTGCGCCGCGGGGTCGGTGCGGAACGGGTCCTGCGGTGTCCAGACGAGCGACACGGCTGCGAGGACGACGAGCAGCCCGAGGACGACCAGGGCGAAGAGCCCGGTCGGGGTGCGGAGCAGACGACGGAGCACGGTCACGAGGCGGCCTCCCGCTGCCGGGGGTCGAGCGCACGGTGGAGCACGTCGACGGCGAACCCGACGAGCAGCACGAGACCGGTGAGGACGAGGAGTTCGGACTGCACCTTCGTGATGTCCCGCCGGCCGACGTCGGTGACGAGCATCCGGCCGACGCCCGGGAGCGAGAAGACCTGTTCGACGACGACCGCTCCGACGAGCAGCCCGGCGATCTGCACCCCGAGGACGGCGAGCACGGTCAGGGCGACGCTGGGCAGGCCGTGCCGGAGCAGAGCGCGGGTCTTCGTGAGCCCGACCGCTGCGGCGGTCCGGACGTGGTCGGCGTCGAGGACGGACAGCGTCGCCGAGCGGGTGAAGCGCAGGATGACGGCGCCCTCGACCGCACCGATCGTCAGCGCGGGGAGGACGAGCGCGGCGAACGCCCGGCCCGGCGTCCGCCAGCCGTCGAGCGGGAAGCCCTGCACCGGCAGCCAGTGCAGCGTCACGGCGAACAGCGCGACCAGGAGCAGCCCGGCCCAGACCACCGGGACCGCCGCGACGGCCTGTGCGGCGAACGAGATCACCGCCCCACCCGGACGGCGGCGGAGGACCGCGGCGAGGACCCCGAGCGGGACGCCGACCACGAGGGCGGCGACCAGGGACATGCCGGCCAGCGGCAGCGTGACCGCGAGCTTCTCCGCGATCTCCGGTGCGACCGGCCCGCGGGTCACGAGCGAGTTCCCGAGGTCGCCGTGGAACAGCCCGCCGATCCAGTCGAGGTACTGCAGGACGACCGGACGGCCGAGCCCGAGCTGCTCCCGGAGCGCTGCGACCTGCGCGGGCGTGGCCTCGGCCCCGGCGACGACCTGTGCGACGTCCCCGGGGAGCACGCGCAGCGTCGCGAAGACGATCAGGCTCGCCACGAGCAGGCCGACGGCGAGCAGGAGCACCCGCCCGACGAGGAATCGGGTCACGGTGCGATGCTACGAGACCGCGAGGTCCGCCAGGTCCAGCCGGGTCGTGGTGCTGTCGAACGGGAAGCCCGAGACGCCGTCACGGACCGCGGTCGTCGTCGTCGCGGTGTACAGCCACTCGGCAGCGGCGTCCTCGCTGACGATCCGGGCGGCCTGTCGCAGCGCCTGGACCTTCTCGTCCTGGTCGGTGGTGGCGAGGGCCGCGGCGTACAGCCGTTGCACCTGTGCGTTGTCGTAGCCGAAGTAGTAGTCCGGGTCCGCCCAGTTGCCGAAGTCCCGTGCCTCGGTGTGGTTGACCATGCTGAGGTCGAAGTCCTTCTTCGTGAACACCGTGTCGAGCCAGGTGGCGAAGTCCACGCGCCGCACCTTCAGCGTGATGCCGACGTCGGCGAGCTGCGAGGTCAGGACGTCGCCGATGGCCGTCGGGTAGACGTTCGCGTACGTGAGGGTGAGCGTTGGCTTCGTGACGCCGGCCTGCCGCAGGAGCTTCCGCGCCGACGCGGGGTCGTACGCGTCGACGTCGGTCAGGTCCTGGTAGCCGGGGTCGAGCGCCGGGATGGGGCCGCCCTGCTCGACGCCGCCGCCGCCGATGGCCGTGATGACCGCCTTGGGGTCGATCGCCTGCCGGATCGCCTTGCGCACGCGGACGTCGTCGAAGGGCGCCTTCCGGTCGTTGAAGGCGAGCGTGTACTTGTCGGTGGTCTTGCCGGTGTGCAGGGTGATGCCGGAGGTGCCCTCCAGCTGCCCCTTCAGCGTGCCGTCCACCGCGGTCTGGACGTCGAGGTCCCCACCGGCCATCGCGTTGACGGCCGTGGACGGGTCGGTGATGTACCGGAAGACGACCGTGCCGACCTTCGCCTTCGGACCCCAGTAGTCCGGGTTCCGCTTGAAGGTGAGCGAGTCGCCCTGCTTCCAGTTCGCGACCTCGAACGGCCCGGTGCCGTTCGCGGTCTTCGTCCGGTCGCCGTCCGCGCCCTGCTCGAGCACGAGCCCGGCGCGTCCGGTCAGGTTCCACAGGAGTTCGGAGTCGGGCCGGGTGAGCCGGAGCTGCACCTGGTCGTCGCCGGTCGCCGTCACGGTGTCGACCGAGGCGAGGTCGTCCGCGTCGACGTAGGAGTCGTTCGCCTTGACGTCCTCGAGCGAGGACACGACGTCGTCCGCCGTGAGCGGCTCGCCGTCCTGGAAGGTGACGCCCTCGCGGAGCGTGAACGTGTACGTCAGGCCGTCGTCCGAGACCTCGTGCGAGGACGCCAGCACGTCGCGGATCCCGCCGTCGGCGGTCCGGCCGACGAGCCCCTGGTAGACGTTGTCGATGAGGACCTGGTCGAGCGCGTTGCCGGACTGGGTGCGGATGTCGAGGCTCGTCGGTTCGAGCACCAGGCCGACCCGGACCGTCGCGTCGGGACCGCCACGGGTCTCGTCGGGGCCGCCGGAGCAGCCGGCCAGGGCGACCGAGGTCGCGACGACGAGTGCTGTCGCGGCGAGTGCGGTGCGGTGGAGCGGACGCATGCTGGGTTCCTTCCCGGAGCCGGGCCACGCAGGGTCCGGAACGAGGGCGGCGCGACGACGGTCGTCAGCGGCGCTCGGACGAGGCTACCGGGATGCGTCGCACCGGCGGTGTCAGGGCTCCGACGAAGTCGAGGGGGGTTCTTCGACGCCGTCCGACAAACGATGCGTGGTCGCCCAGGACCGGATGGCAGCGGCGAGGGGCAGCGGCGCCTGCGTCTGCACCGCGTGCCGGGACGCGACCGTGACGATCGTGGCATCCGGGAGTCGTTCGGCGAAGGACTGGTGCAGCTTGGGGGAGACGTACCCGCGGTCCCCGCGCACGAGCAGCAGCGGTACGTCCAGCTGCTCCAGGTCCGGCCAGGCGTCGGCGAAGCGCCCGACCGAGGCCGACCGTCCGACGCCGAGGTGCGGGAAGTGGTGGCGTCGCACCAGCCGACCGTCGGCACCGAGCCGCGTGGTGTGCCGGGCTTCGCGGAGCAGCGTGGGTCGGTCGTCGCCGACGCGGGCCGCGATCGCCCGGTCGACGACCTCGTCGAGGTCCGAGAACGGTTCCTCGGCCTCCAGTGCACGGGCGATCCGGTCGACGGCGCGCTGCGCGAAGTCCGGCGACATGTCGACCAGCACGAGACCGGTGACCCGCTCCGGAGCGAGCGCGGCGAGGCGGGCGGACAGGATCGCGCCGAGGGAGTGCCCGACGACGATGCCCGGCGGGACGTCCAGTGCGTCGAGCGCGGCGAGGACGGTGGGGGCCGTGGTGGTGGCGGCGTAGTCGGCGTCCGCACGCCACGCGGACCGCCCGTGCCCGGGCAGGTCGAGCGCGACGGCCGGCTCGTCGACGGCGATCGCGGTCTGGTCGAAGCTGTGCGCGTCGATGCCGAGCCCGTGCAGGTAGGTGATCCGGGCCTCCCGAGCGGGGACCGGCGGACCGGTGCGCGACCAACGGATCGCCGACACGTCACCACCGGGGACGGTCGGCACCACCTGCCGGGAGGCGCGGAGCGGCTCCGTCACGCCGCTCGCGGCGGCCAGGGCGGGGACGTCGGAGAACTCGTCATCGTGCACGGACACCGTCCCAGTGTCGCAGCCGACGCGGGCTGCGACATGACCCGTCCTTCTCTCCTTAGGTAAGGCATGCCATACTCGATGTGTGGCTGCCCGGTACCGCGTCTTCTCCGTCCGCGTGGCGGCCGTCACCTCGCTCACCCCGCACTTCGTCCGCGTGACGCTGACCGGTGCCGAACTCGCGGAGTTCTCCGCCGTCGGGCTGGACCAACGCATCAAGGTGCTCCTGCCGCTCGACGGCCACGGGTTCTCCGACCTGCCGGAGGGCGAGGACTGGTTCGCGGCGTGGCGCGCGCTGCCGGACGCCACCCGGAACCCGATCCGCACGTACACCGTCCGCTCCTTCCGTCCGGACGCGCACGAGCTCGACATCGACTTCGTCGCCCACGGGGACGGCGGGCCGGCCTCGCGCTGGGTGTCCGCGTGCCGTGTCGGCGACGAACTGCGGATCGTCGGCCCCCGCGTGCCGGAGTCGCCCGAGGACCTGCCGTCCGGCGCGGCGGAGTTCGCGCCCGGGTCGGCGAACCGGATCCTCCTCGCGGGCGACGAGACGGCCGCTCCCGCGATCTGCGCGATCCTCGAGGCCCTCGACGTCTCGGCCGTCGGACACGTGTTCATCGAGGTCCCGACCGACGCCGACCGCCTGCCCGTCTCCGCGCCCGCCGGCGTCGAGGTGCGGTGGATCGCCCGCAACGGCGCGTCGCACGGCGTCCGCATGACCGACCACGTGCAAGCCTGGGCATCGACGGTCGCGGTGCCGGCGCCCGTCCTCACCGATGGGCGCGCGGCGGTGCCGGTGGAACTCGCGGACGTCGACGTGGACCACCAGGTGCTCTGGGACGTCCCGCGCGAGGACGACGACCTGCCCGTCTACGCCTGGATCGCGGGGGAGGCCGGCTGCGTCAAGGAACTCCGACGCCACCTCGTGCGCGGCGTCGGCCTGGACCGCAAGCAGGTCGCGTTCATGGGGTACTGGCGCCACGGCAAGGCGGAGTGTTGACCCCTGCCAGCGTCCTCACCCCCGAGGCGCCCGTCACCGCACTCGGCGCCCGCGGGTTGCGGCTCGGCTACGACGACCGCGTGGTCGTCGACGGGCTCGACGTCGACGTGCCGGACGGTGAGCTCACCGTCATCGTGGGTCCGAACGCCTGCGGGAAGTCGACGCTCCTCAAGGCGCTGGCGCGGACGCTCAAGCCCACCGCCGGGACGGTCTACCTGGACGGCCGTCCGATCACGTCGTACCGCCCGAAGGCCGTGGCCCGGCGCGTCGCGATGCTGCCGCAGACGCCGATCGCCCCGGACGGCATCAGCGTGCGCGACCTCGTGTCCCGAGGACGCTTCCCGCACCAGGACCTGCTGCACCCCTCGAGCGGCACCGACCGCCAGGTCGTGCAGGCCGCCCTGGCGCAGACGGACATCGTGGGCCTCGCCGACCGCGGCGTCGACGAGCTGTCCGGCGGCCAGCGGCAGCGCGTCTGGATCGCGATGGTGCTCGCGCAGGAGACCGACATCGTGCTGCTCGACGAACCCACCACGTTCCTCGACATCGCGCACCAGTACGACGTGCTCGAACTCGCCTCGACGCTGCACGCGGCCGGTCGCACGGTCGTGGCGGTCCTGCACGACCTCAACCAGGCTGCGCGGTACGCGACGCACATGATCGCGATGCGGGACGGGGTGATCGTGGCACAGGGGCCGCCGGCGACGGTCGTGACCGCGGAGCTCGTCGAGGACGTCTTCGGCCTGCCGTGCGTGGTCGTGTCGGACCCGGAGACCGGCACGCCGCTCGTCGTGCCGCGTCGCGCGCGCTGACGGGCCTGCTGCGCGCTGCACGGTCCGGGTCCGGCGCGGTCCGGCGCGGTCCGGGGCCGCACAACGGAAACCGGCTCGAACCACGGGAGTCCGTGGTTCGAGCCGGTTTCCGTTGCGCGTGACCGGCGGACGCCGCGGCCGACGCCGAGCCGGGCGCGGGCCGGCGCTCGGCGCGGAGCGCTCGGCGCTCGGCGCTCGGCGCTCAGCGGTAGCCGCCGTCCTCGAGTCCGGCCTCGACCTCGAAGCGGTTGTGCAGCGGGTCGCGCCCCGCCAGCGCGTACAGCAGCGGCATGAGCATGCCGTACCGCCGCCACTGGTCGACGTGCACCCGCTCGTGCCGCAGGACCCGGTCGCCGTCGTTGTCCCGGGTGAGGTAGACCGAGCCGACGCAGGTCCCGCCACGCCGGAAGACCCAGCGGGGCAGGCCCCGACAGACGACGGGCCCGTCGACGACCCGCACGGGCCCCGTCGACAGCGTCAGGCCGATCGCGAGGCCGACGGCCGTCGCGAACGCCCACCCGGCGCGGGACACCGGCGAGTCGACGAGCGGGTTCAGCACCGGCTACTCGGGGCGGCCGTACGTCTCGAGCAGGCGGAGCCAGATCTCGTTCATCGTCGGGTAGGCGGGGACGGCGTGCCAGAGCCGGTCCACGGGGACCTCGCCGACCACGGCGACCGTCGCGGCCTGCAGCATCTCGGCGACGTCCTGCCCGACGAAGGTCACGCCGACGACGACCCCGCGGGACTCGTCGACGACCATCTTGGCGCGCCCCGTGTAGCCGTCGGCCTGCAGTGCCGAGCCGGCGACGGCGCCGAGGTCGTACTCGACCGCACGGACGTCGATGCCCTGCTGCCGGGCCTGCTCCTCGGTGAGGCCGACGCTCGCGACCTCGGGGTCGGTGAAGGTCACCTGGGGGACCGCGGCGTGGTCGGCCGTGGCGACGTGGGCGCCCCACGGTTCCGCGTGCACGGGCTTCCCCTGGAGGCGGGCGGCGATCGCCTCGCCGGCGGCGCGGGCCTGGTACTTGCCCTGGTGGGTGAGGAGGGCGCGGTGGTTCACGTCACCGACGCCGTAGAGCCAGTCGGTGCCGGTGACGAGCATGGTGTCGTCGACCTCGAGCCACTCGCCCGGGGTGAGTCCGACGGCCTCGAGCCCGAGGTTGCCGGTGCCCGGGGCGCGGCCCGTCGCGGCGAGGACCTCGCTCGTGACGAGCGTCGTGCCGTCGTCGAAGGTCGTCGTGACGAGGCCGTGCTCGTCGCGGTCCACGCGCGTCGGGTTGACGCCGGTGCGGACGTCGATGCCGGCCTCGCGCATGGCGTCGCCGACGAGTTCACCGGCGAACGGTTCCATCCCGCCGAGCAGGCCGTGGCGGGCGACGAGTGTCACCTTCGCGCCGAGGGCCGCCCACGCGGTGGCGAGCTCGGACCCGGCGACGCCGCCGCCGATGACGAGCAGGCTCTCCGGGACCTCCTGTGCACTCGTGCCCTCGCGCGTGCCCCAGGGCTTCGCCGCTTCGAGTCCGGGGACCGGCGGCAGCGTGTGCAGCGAGCCGGTCGCGACGGCGACGGCCCCGGCCGTGTACGAGGTCCCGTCGACCTCGATGGTCTTCGCGCCGGTGAACTTCGCGTACCCGCGGATCAGCGCGATGTCGGACGACTCGAGCCACTGCACCTGCGACGCGTCGTCCCAGTTGCTCGTGAACGAGTTGCGACGGGCCAGGACGGCGGCAGCGTCGACGGTGCCGGTGACGGCTTCCTCCGCTCCGCCGAGGCGCTTGGCCGCGGCGACCGCGTGGCTGCTGCGCAGGAGGGCCTTGGACGGCATGCAGGCCCAGTACGAGCACTCACCGCCCACGAGCTCGGCTTCGACGACCGCGACCGACAGGCCGCGCTTGTGGGCGTAGTCCGCCACGTTCTCGCCGACAGCGCCGGCTCCGATCACGATGAGGTCGTAGTCCGTCATGGGGCCGAGCGTAGCCGCCCGGGGTGGGGTCCCGGCCGGGAGCGCTGCGCTGTGTGGAGCGTCCGGTGTGGACGGGCGGGTCAGGAGGCCCGTGCTGCGGTGGAGAGTGCGCCGACGATCCGGAGGATCACGCCGAGGTCGTCGACGGCCCGCTCCGGGTCGACGGGTGCGAAGCCGGTGAGTGCGGCGCCGACGAGCCGTCGGCCGGCGGTGGCCGCCTGGACGAGGGCGACCAGTGCGGCGCCGTCGAGTCCGAACGGCACGGGTTCCAGCAGGCCGTCGACCTCGGAGGGGTCGAGCACGTCGAGGTCGACGTGGACGAAGACCCCGGTGGCCCCGGTCCGCTCGACGGCGGCTGCGAGCGCGTCGGGCGTGGCCGCGTCCACGTCGAGGTGTGCGACGCCGGCGCGCTCGAGGGCGGCCGCCTCGGCCCCCTCGGTCCCGCGGGTGCCCGCGACGACGACGGACGCGGCGGGGACGACCGGGAGCTCCGGGAACAGGTCTGCCGGGCGGTCGACCAGCAGGCGCAGCGCGGCCGTCTCGGCGGCGACCGGCTGCGCGCGGTTCAGCGCTCGGTAGCCGCTCGAGCCGGACAACCGGACGACGGTGGTGTCGGGGCCGACGAGGACCGAGGCACCGAGGACGGTCGAGCCGTCCCCGCCGATGACGAGCACGGGTTCGCTCGCGACGGCGCACTCCTCGGCGACGGACCCGGAGACGGAGAGGACCGAGGTGTAGCGGGCGACCGCAGTGTCGAGCCGGTCGCCCGCACCGGGTGGGACGGCGATCGTGGTCGTCGCGGCTCGGGGGAGGTCCGCGGCGACGGCGGCGGCTCCGTCCGCGAGCCGCATGGCGCGAGACGACGCCGAACCCTGCCACTGACCGACCACGAGGAAGCGCATCCTGTCAGTCTGTCAGTCGGGTCCGACGTCGTCCGGAGCTGCCGGTGGTGCGCGGTGTCAGACCGCGGACGTCCCGCCGGACTTGAGGGCTGCGAGACGGGCCTCCACCTCGGCGTCGCGGCCGACGTCCTCGAGGCTCTCGAACTGCGCGTCGAGGCTCGACGCCTGCAGCTCCTGCTGGCCGATGACCTTCGCCTCTTCGCGACGGACCTTCTCCTCGAAGCGCGCGAGGTCGCTCGTCGGGTCGGTGATGTCGATCGTGCCGATGGCGTCGTTCACCTTCGACTGCGCCTCCGCGGTCTTGGCGCGGGCGACGAGGCTGTTGCGCTTGGCGCGGAGCTCCTCGAGCTTCTGCTCCATGCCGGCGAGGCCCTGCTTGAGCTTCTCGACCTGCTCGTTCTGCGTGGCGAGCGGTGCGGCGTTGTCCTTGACCTCCTGCTCGGCGGCGATCTGCTTGCCGATGGCGATCTTGGCGAGGTTGTCGAACTTGTCGGCCTCGGCCGTCTTGCCCTCGGCGCGGTACTTGTCCGCTGCGGCGGAGGCGTTGCCCGCCTTCTGGCCCCACTCTTGGGCGGCGCGGACGTCCTCCTCGTTGTCCTGCTCGAGCAGGCGGAGGTTGCCGATCGTCTGCGCGATGGCGCTCTTGGCGTCGGCGATGTTGTTCGAGTAGTCGCGGACGAGCTGGTCGAGCATCAGCTGCGGGTCCTCGGCGTCGTCGATGATCTGGTTGATGTTCGCCCGGACGAGCGAGGAGATCCGGCCGAAGATGGTCTGCTTTGCCATTGCTGTGTCCCTTTCGTGGTTGGTTGTCTAGGTGGGTCTGACCGGTCAGAAGCGGCCGCCATCGACGAGGCGAACGACGACACCACCGGGTGGCCCGGCGGCGGCATGGGCGGCGGTCGCGGCGGCCCGCAGCTC
>NZ_QKTK01000008.1:87708-166661 GCF_003234475.1 Curtobacterium sp. MCBD17_008
CCGCCGAACGACCCGCCGCCGAAGCCGCCCCCGCCGAAGCTGCCGCCCCCGTAGCTCCCGCCGCGACCGCCGAGCAGTCCGCCGAGGACGAGACCGGTGACGAGTCCGCCGAGCTGCGGGCCGCCGCGACCGCCGCCCATGCCGCCGCCGGGCCACCCGGTGGTGTCGTCGTTCGCCTCGTCGATGGCGGCCGCCGCGTACTGCTCCGCGGCACGGGCGGCCTGCAGTGCCCGCTGCGGGTCGGTGGTGGCGAGGTCGAGCGCGTCGTCGAAGGCCCGCTCGGCCTCGGACAGGCGGGTGCGTGCGGCGGGGCCGACGGCTCCGCGGTGCACGGTGATGAACTCGCGCGCCTGGCCGATCCGGGAGCGGGCGTCCCGGAGGGCGGCGTCGAGGGCCTGGGTCGCGCGACGATGCTGCTCCTCGGCGGTGCGGGCGGTCGCGAGGGCGGCGTCGATGTCCGTGTTCGCCTTGGTGAGCGCGTCGACCGCCCCGACGGGGTCACGCGGGTCGACGTCGGCACGGAGGACCCGCTGCGCCCGCGCGACCGCGGCCGCGAGGTCGGGGCCGCCGGTTCGGAGGGTGGCGGCCGCGGCGACGTCGCCCTCGATGTCGGCGCGCATCGCCTCGGCACGCTCGGCGGCGTCGGCGAAGGTGCGCTCCGCTGCCGTGACGGCGCCGGTGAGCTGCTGCACCTGGGCCAGCGCGTGCTGCCCGTCCCGGACCGCGACGACGGCCTCGCCCCGGTCGCCCGCGGCGAGCGCCGTCCGAGCGGCACCGGCACGCTCGTCGGCGTACGCGAGCACCTGCTCGGCCTGGTCGACGTTGTCGGCGACGGTCGCGAGCGTCCGACCGGTGTACGCCGTCCGGACGCGCTCCAGCGCCGCACGGGCCGCGGCCACGGCGGCGGGAGCGGTCCCGAGGGCGGCGGTCAGCTCGGCGGCGGCGGTGTCGACGCCCGCTTCGAGCGAGCGCAGCTGGTCGAACGACTCGGTCTGCGACTCGATGGCCGCGTGCGCCTGCTCGCAGATGGCGATGATCTGGTTCGCCCACTCGGCGCGCTCCTGCGGCGTGTCCGGGACCTCGTCGTCGAGCTGCTGCTGGAGGGCGAAGGCCTTGCGGACCTCGCGCTTGGCGATCGACACGGTCTCGGCGAACGGGGTGGCGGCGTCCTCGCCGAACTGCGCCGCCGCGAAGCCGACCTCTTGTTCGGCCGTGCGCAGTTCGTCGTCGATCGTGACGAGGGCCCCACCGGCGCGTCGCTGGAGTTCGGCGAGGGACTGCTCCTGCTCGCGCCGGGCCGCGACGGTGCGCCGCCGGTTGCGGGCCCGGATGACGAGGACGGCGACGACCGCGGCCAGGACGGCGACACCGAGCAGCACCCACAGCCAGGTGAGGTCGGCGGGCTGCTGGCTCTGCTGGAGTCCGCCGGCGAAGGCCGTCGCCGCGGCGGCCCAGTCGCCCTGCTTGAGGCGGGGGAGCAGGTCGCCGTTGACCGCGCGCTCGACGTCGCTCGAGGTGATCGCCGTCTCGTTGGTCTGCTGGACGTCGTAGTTCCGCTCGTCGACCGCGACGGAGAGCAGGATGCTGTCGGTCTCGATCTGGTTCTGCTGCATGGTCGCGGCACCCCAGGCGGTGTGGTCGCTCGGGTCGGTGAAGGACGGCACGAAGACGACGAACAGCTGTGTCTGCGTCTCCTGGTACAGGTCCTGCACGGCCTGCTCGACGTCGGCCTGCTGGGCGTCGGTGAGGGCGTCCGCGTCGTCGAGGACGTACGCGCCGCTGAGGTCGACCGGCTCGGTGGCGTGCGCGGCCGGGACCGGGGCGACGACGAGCAGCGCGGCGACGGTGGCGGCGGTCGCGCCTGCCAGCAGACGCGCGAGCAGGGGACGTGGCGCCGCGTCGTCCCGGGCAGGCACCCCCGTCGACCCGGAGTCCGTCCTGACCTCGACCGTGCGCATCCGTCCTCCGTCCGTGGCCCTCGTCCAGCTGGTCCGTGGCCGTCGTCCGGAGTCTAGCCAGGCACCTCCTGGACGAGCCGGGGCTGTGGAGCGGGAGGGCGGGCCGGCGTCGGTTGTACCCCACCGGGATCGCCCGGGGCCCGCACACAGTGGACAGTGCTGCGGGCATGTCCCCCGAAACGGGGTAGAGTGGGTCTGAGCCAACGAAGGAAGGGGAGCAGCAATGGAGCGAGCGACCACCGCAGAAGTCGTCCCACTCGAGGACGGGTACCACCGCGTGTCCACGCCGGCGAGCGGCGTGATCGGGTTCGTGCGTGAGCGTGACGGACGGTACGAGGTCCTCCGCGGACGCGTGCGTCAGGCGACCCGGTCCGAGGGCCGGTACGCGACGATGAACGTCGCACTCATCGCCCTCACCCACGCCTGACCCGCAGGACGACAGCACGGCCCCGGTCGGTCCCGACCGGGGCCGTCGTCGTGCCCGCACCGGCCGTCCCACTGCGGACCGTAGGCTGCTCGCGTGGGTGAGTCGGGCCTCCAGACCGTGTCGGTGCGGGTGGCCGCCGCAGGGGCGTCGCGAACGGCCGACCGGGAGGCCCTGGTCGCGTTCGTCGCCGAGGTCACCCGATCGGACCCGGCCCTGGTCTCCGTGCAGCAGCGCTGTCCACACTGCGGTGCTGCGGACCACGGTCGGCCGGGAGCCCGGGTCGACGGTCGTCCGGTCGGCGTCGGTCTGGCGCGGACCTCGGGGATCGTCGTCCTCGCCGTCGGGCCGGCGTCGCTCGGTGTCGACGTCGAGCGGGCGTCCCGGGTGACGGCGGCCCCGCTCGACGCCTTCACCGCGGGGGAGCGGCACCGCGCGGTCGCGTCCGGACCGGAGGGCGCGGGGGTGCACCTCACCGCGTGCTGGACGGTGAAGGAGGCGGTGCTGAAGCGTGACGGACGGGGGCTCCGGGTCGATCCCGCACGCGTGGAGGCCGTCCTCGGACGAGTCGGCGACGGGCAGGTGGACCGCGCGCGGTTCGACGGGATGGAGCAGCTCGTCACGGTCGTCGTGCTCGACGCGGACCTGGTCGTGGCCGTCGCCGCGGGCGGTGCTCCGGTCCGGGTCGAGGACCTCCGTGGACCGGGACCCCAGGACGGCGGGGACACCGGGACGACGCCGACGCCGCGACGGCACGGGCGCCAGGGCGGCGCCGTGTCAGGGCGGCGCCGGGGCTAGGGCAGCGGGGGGACGCCCGGTTCGTCGATCCAGGGTCCGAGCACGCGCAGCACGTGCGCGGGGTCGGTACCGGCGGCCGTCGCGAACGCGCCCACGACGTCCGGCGTCGTCACCGTGCCGTGGTGGTGCCGTCCGGTCACCGTGCGGAGACCGTCGGTGAAGGCAGCGTCGCCGATCGTCCGTCGCAGGGCGTGCAGGGCGAGCGCGCCGCGCTTGTAGACGCGGTCGTCGAACATGTCCCGGGCGCCGGGGTCCGCGACGACGAGGTCCTCCGGCTGGTCGAGCAGCCCGGCACGGTACGTCGCCGCCAGGTCGTCCGCGGTGGGGCCGCCGCGGTGCTCGGACCAGAGCCACTCGGCGTAGCAGGCGAAGCCCTCGTGCAGCCAGATGTCGCGCCACACGCCGAGCGTCACCGAGTTGCCGAACCACTGGTGCGCCAGCTCGTGGGCGATGAGCCGGTCGGTGCCGTGCTCCCCGTCGACGTGGTTCCGCCCGAAGACCGCGAGGCCGTGCGCCTCGAGCGGGATCTCGAGCTCGTCGTCGGTCACCACGACGCCGTACTCGGCGAACGGGTACGGCCCGAACCGGTCGGTGAACAGGGCGATCATGTCGGGCACCTGGCCGAAGTCCGTCCTCACGGCGGCGGTCAGGTCGGACGGGTGGTGCACGGTGACCGGCACGGCACCGCCGCGCAGCTTCGTCGCGCGGTACCGACCGATCTGCACGGTGGCCAGGTAGGTCGCCATCGGCTCGGTGACGGCGTAGGTCCAGCGCGTGCCACGAGCAGTGCGCTCCCGGCCGAGCAGCGCGCCGTTCGCGATGACCTCGTACCCCGCTTCGCACGTCACCTCGATGCGGTAGGTCGCCTTGTCGTCGGGGCGGTCGTTGCAGGGGAACCACGACGGTGCGCCGACGGGCTGGCTCGCGACGATCACGCCGTCGGTCAGTTCCTCCCAGCCGAGCGTGCCCCAGGGGCTCCGGAGTGGTCGGGGTGCGCCGCGGTACCGCACGTGCACCGTGAACTCGTCGCCCGC
Source organism: Curtobacterium sp. MCBD17_008 (assembly GCF_003234475.1). NCBI lineage: Bacteria > Bacillati > Actinomycetota > Actinomycetes > Micrococcales > Microbacteriaceae > Curtobacterium > Curtobacterium sp. MCBD17_008. The sequence continues at coordinate 91,923 of NZ_QKTK01000008.1, forward strand.
AGCGATCGGTGCGGCGGGTGTCACGGTCGTCTTGTGGGTCCCGACCGAGACCTTCTTCGCGCGCACGCCGTCGACGTCGACCCGGTCGACGCTCAGCCCGTGCAGGTCGAGCACGACCTTCTCGAGCGGCTCGTCGGCGGTCGCGCTGATCGTCGCGGTCGCGTCGAGCCGGTTCGTGGCGACGCGGTAGTCGAGTCGCAGGTCGTGGTGGCGGGTCGTCCACCGCCGGTCGCCGCTGTGCGGGGTGTACGGGTCGGCGGTGGGGTCGGTCTGCTTCACGGTGCCGGTCAGTCTGCCACGGCGCCGACCGGCCCCGGGTGCTCGGCGCGCTCGCCGGACCCACTGGCGTCGCGTGGTCCGTCGGCGTCGCCGGACACGCTCGCCCCGTCGTGTCCGGTGGTGGACGCCGCGGTGCGCCACGGCGGGTGCTCCCACGGGCCGATCGGGTTGCCGGCCCAGAGCGTGCCGCCCGGGACCTGCTCGCCGCGCATCACGAGTGAGGCGGGCCCGACGGTCGCTCCCGGGCCGATGCCGGCAGCGGGCAGGACCACACCGTGCGGCCCGAGCGTTGCGCCGGCGTCGAGCGTCACGGTGTCGAGCTGCATGACGCGTTCGTGGAACAGGTGCGTCTGCACCACGGTGCCGCGGGCGACGGTCGCCCCGTCGCCGATCGTGACGAGGTCGGCCTCCGGCAGCCAGTAGGTCTCGCACCAGACACCGCGGCCGATCGTCGCGCCGAGGCTCCGCAACCACGCCGCCAGGGCCGGGGTGCCGATGGCCTGCTCGGCGAACCAGGGGCGTGCGACGGACTCGACGAAGGTGTCCTGCACCTCGTTGCGCCAGACGAACGACGACCAGAGCGGGTGCTCGGTGGCGGTGATGCGCCCGACGAAGGCCCACTTCGCCACTGTCGAGACGGCCGCCGCGACCGCACCGGCGGCGATGAGGACCGGGCCGGCGAGCAGCACCGTCCAGCCGAGCCCCACCGTGGTCCACAGGGCCAGGAAGGTGGCGGCGACGGCCACCCCGATCGCGGCGGACACCATGGGTGCCACGAGACGCAGCACCTCCCACGCGCCGCGGGCGACCTTCAGCCGGGTCGGCGGCCGGAACGTGCGCTCCTCGTCGAACTGCGCCGCCGCCCGTCGGAGCCGGACCGGGGGACTGCCGAGCCACGAGGACCCGCGCTTGGCCTTCTTCGGCACGGCGGACAGCACCGCGACGAGGGCCTCGCGCGGCACCGACCGACCGGCGCCGGTCATGCCGCTGTTGCCGAGGAACGCCCGGCGGCCCACCTTCGACCGACCGATCCTCACCCGACCGCCGCCGAGCTCGTAGGTGGCGACCATGGTGTCGTCGGCCAGGAACGCCCCGGACGCGATCTGTGTCAGCGCGGGGATGAGCAGCACGGTGGAGATCTCGGTGTCCCGGCCGACCCGCGCGCCGAGCAGGCGGAGCCAGAGCGGGGTGACGAGGCTCGCGTACAGCGGGAACAGCAGCGTGCGGGCAGCGTCGAGGACCCGTTCGGTGCACCACACCTGCCACCCGGTCCGGGACCGCACGGGGTGCCGACCCTCGACGAGCCCGAGCCCGAGCAGCCGGACCGCGGCGACGACGAGGCCCGCGTACACGAGGCCCGCGACGACCGTGGCGAGCGGCACGCTCAGCAGCGTGGGGCCGACCGCGGCCCCGAGCGAGGTCGGGCGCCCGACGACGAGCGCCGCGACGGCCAGTCCGGCCGTGACGCCGACGACGGGGAGCCCGGCGACGGCGACCGACCCGGCCCCGTACGCGAGCAGCCACCGCTTCGGGGACGCGGGGCGGGCCTCCCGGCCGTGGCGTGCCGACCCGATGCGCTCGGCCGGCGAGCCCGCCCAGCGCTCACCCGCCGGGACCGCGCCGGCCACCGCCGAGCCGGCCTCGACCTCGGCGCCGTCGCCCACGTGTGCTCCGGGCATCAGGGTCGAGCGGCTGTGCACGACCGCGTCCGTGCCGACGTGCACGGGACCCAGGCGGAACACGTCGCCGTCCACCCAGTGTCCGGCGAGGTCCACCTCGGGCTCCACTGCGGCGCGCTTCCCGATCGTGAGCATCCCGGTGACCGGCGGCAGCGTGTGCAGGTCGACGTCCCGGCCGATCCTCGCACCGAGGGCCCGGGCGTAGTAGCTGATCCACGGGGCGCCCGCGGTCGACGGACCGTCCACGGCCTCCGCGATCCGTTCCGCGAGCCACACCCGGACGTGCACCGAGCCGCCGCGCGGGTGGTCGCCGGGACGGACCCCGGCCAGGAGCAGGCGGGCGGCGACGACCGTGATCGTCATCTTGCCGGCCGGGGTGACGAACAGCACGAGGGCGATCACCAGGAGCGGCCACGGCAGCACGGGCAGGAACGGCATCGTGGTGGCGTGCAGCACCGCCGCGACGAGTGCCGTCCAGCTCAGCAGGCGCAGCCCACGGAGCACCTGGAGCGGCAGGCCGAGCACCGTCAGGAGCAGCCCGGTGCGCGGCGGCACCGGCCGGACGTCCCGTCGTGCCGCCGCCACCGGCCCGGACGCGTCGAGCGCTGCCGCGAGTGCGCCGATCCGCGGGTGGTCGTAGACGTCGGCCACGGTGGTCGTGGGGTAGCGCTCGCGGATCGTCGACACGAGCTGCGCGGCGGTCAGGGAACCGCCGCCGTGCGCGAAGAAGTCGTCGTCGACGTCGGCGACCGGGACACCGAGGATCGCCGACCACCGCTCGGCGATCCACGCGACGGTCGGCGGGAGGTCCGTCCCGATCGCGCCCGCGAGGGGCCACGGCAGCGCCGCCCGGTCGACCTTGCCGGACGTCCGCGTCGGCAGGGAGTCGACGACGGCGAGGAGCGGCACGAGCGCGGCGGGCAGTTCCTCGCGGAGACGGGTGTTCGCCGCGGCCGTGTCGACGACCGCGCCGGCGACCGGGGCGATGTAGCCGACGAGCACCTGGTTGCCCGCCGGGGTGCGCTGCACGACCGCGGCACCCGCGGCGACGTCGTCGAGGGACTGCAGGGCCGCGTCGATCTCGCCGAGTTCGATGCGCCGGCCGCCCAGCTTCACCTGGTCGTCGGCGCGACCCTGGAAGACGAGCCCCTCGGGGTCGTACCGGACCAGGTCGCCGCTCCGGTACGCCCGCTCCCACCCGAGCTGCGGGAAGGGCGCGTACTTCTCGGCGTCCTTCGCCGGGTCGAGGTACCGGCCGAGGCCGACGCCCCCGATGACGAGTTCGCCGACCTGCCCCGGCGCGACGCGCTGCCCCTCGGCGTCGACGACCGCGAGGTCCCACCCGTCGAGCGGCAGGCCGATCCGGACCGGGGTGCTGCCGTCGAGCAGGGCGCCACACGCGACGACCGTCGCCTCGGTCGGGCCGTACGTGTTCCACACCTCGCGGTCCCGGGACGCGATGCGGGCGGCGAGCTCCGGCGGGCAGGCCTCACCGCCGAAGATCACCAGCCGCACGGACTCGAGCGCGTCGTCGGGCCACAGTGCCGCGAGCGTGGGGACGGTCGAGACGACGGTGATGCCGTGCGCGATGAGCCACGGGCCGAGGTCGACCCCGCTCTTCACGAGCGACCGGGGCGCCGGCACGAGGCAGGCACCGTGTCCCCAGGCGAGCCACATCTCCTCGCACGAGGCGTCGAACGCCACGCTGAGGCCCGCGAGCACCCGGTCGTCCGGACCGAGCGGCGCGGCCTGCAGGAACATCCGGGCCTCGGCGTCGACGAAGGCCGCGGCGGAGCGGTGGGTGACGGCCACGCCCTTCGGCACGCCGGTGGACCCCGACGTGAAGATGACCCACGCGTCGTCCTCGGTCGTGGGCGCCTCGGCGCTCGCCGCGGGGTCGGTGACCGGCAGCGGAGCGCCCTGGCGGTCGCGGAGCACACCGCCGGCACCGATGACGCCGACCACCCGTGCTTCGCCGAAGACGAGGGTGGCGCGTTCCTCGGGGTCGTCGGCGTCGACGGGGACGTAGGCGGCGCCGGCGGCGAGGACGGCGAGGATCGACACGGACAGGTCCCGGCCACCGGAGGGGATGCGGATCCCGACCCGGTCGCCGCGTCGGACGCCGTGGCGGGCGAGGTCGGCGGCGCGCTCCTGCACGAGGGCGAGGAGGCCGCGGTAGTCGAGCGCACCCTCCGGCGTCTCGAGGGCGAGGGCGTCGGGGTGTGCCTCGGCGGTGGCGGTGAGGACGTCGAGCAGGGTCCTGGCCGGTGCGGCGCGGTCCCCGCGGTCGAGTTCCTGCTGCGTGGAGGTCGTCACGCCGCGTGATCCTAGGGCCCGGAGGTGTCCTGCTCGGGAACGCACGTGGCCGCGACCCGGAGGGTCGCCGCGGCGGACGTCGTGCTGGTGCCCACGGGGGAAGGCGCCCGCAGCGGACGTCGTGCTGGTGCCCACGGGGGAAGGTGCCCGCAGCGGACGTCGTGCTGGTGCCCACGGGGGAAGGTGCCCGCAGCGGACGTCGTGCTTGTGCCCACGGGGGAAGGTCGCCGCAGGCGACGTCGCGCGCTGCCGACCGAGCGCAGCGAGGACGACAGCTTGCGCGGGGGATGTGACTGTGCCCCCAGGAGGATTCGAACCTCCGCCCCTGCCTCCGGAGGGCAGTGCTCTATCCCCTGAGCTATGGGGGCCCGGGGTGTCACCAACCGTAGCAGGTCCGCGCCCGCCTCCTGAACGCCGGTGCGCCTCCCCGGGCGTGCCGTGTCGGACGGGAGGCTCCGCACCGGTCCGACACGGGCCTCCCGTCCGCCGTGGCGCCGGTCAGGGCGTCGGCGACCCGGTCGGCGCGGTCGCGTCCGGCGCGACCGCGTGCCGGACGGCGTCGACGACGGGCTGGGCGGTCCCGGGCTCGGTGAAGAGCGTCGAGCTGGTGTGGATCCAGTACGGACCGGCGAAGGCGTCGGCGCGACCGGTGCCGGAGCGGAGGGAGTAGTAGCCCTCCACCGTGTACGTGGGGACGGACCCGCCCTGCGCGAAGAGGGCGTCCTCGAGCTGTGTGATCTGCGCCGCGGGCAGGTGTGCCACGGCGACGGTCACGGTGACGTCCTCGTCCGCGGTGGACCGCCAGGTGCACACGCGACCGTCCTGGCCGGCGATCTGCGCGACGGCCGAACCCGATGCGGGACGCGGTGTCCGCACCCGCTCGAACTCCTGCCCGTAGACGGTGAACGTCGTCGCCGGCACGAGTTCGTCGCAGTCCTGCGGCACCGGACGGCCGACGCTCCCGGTGGTGGGGGAGGCGGAGGGGGCACCACCGCCCGTGCCCGAGCAGGCCGCGAGCACGAGCGCGGCGGGGACGACGAGTGCGGCGAGGCCGGACGCCCGGAGGCTGCGGGAGGTCATGACGGACCATGATGCTGCATCCCTCCCGGCGTGGTCCGGGTGGTCGCCGGGTGTCCCGGTAGACTCGATCGCCGTGACTCCTGCCGAACTCTCCGCCGCGTACCTGTCGATCCTCACGGGCATCGTCGAGCGCCGAGGCGCTGCCGACACCGTGACGGTCCAGGAGTCCCACGTGGCCCTGGAACGGCCGAAGAACCGGGCGCACGGCGACTGGGCGTCGAACGCGGCCATGCAGCTCGCGAAGCGCCTCGGGACCAACCCGCGCGAGCTCGCGACGGAGATCGCCGGCGAGCTGACCGAGCTCGACGGCGTGGACTCGGTCGACATCGCCGGGCCGGGCTTCATCAACATCACGCTCGAGGCCGCCGCGGCCGGCGAGGTCGCACGCACCGTGGTCGACCAGGGCGTGACCTTCGGGCACGGCGACCTCTACGACGGGGTCCGCATCGACCTCGAGTTCGTGTCGGCGAACCCGACCGGACCCATCCACATGGGCGGCGTGCGGTGGGCCGCGGTGGGCGACAGCCTGGCGCGCGTGTTCCAGGCGCAGGGCGGCCTCGTCACCCGCGAGTACTACTTCAACGACCACGGCAACCAGATCGACCGGTTCGCCCGCTCCCTCCTGGCGTCCGCGCTGGGGGAGCCGACGCCCGAGGACGGCTACGGCGGCGCGTACATCGGCGAGATCGCGGCCCGCGTGCTCGCGACGCTCGAGCCGGGTGTCGACGTCACGGGGATGCCGCGCGACGAAGCGCAGGAGCTGTTCCGGCGCGAGGGCGTCGAGTTCATGTTCACGGACATCAAGCGGTCGCTGCACGACTTCGGCGTCGACTTCGACGTCTTCTTCCACGAGAACTCGCTGCACGAGTCGAAGGCGGTCGACCGGGCGATCGCCCGGCTGCAGGAGCAGGGCCGGATGTACGAGGCGGACGGCGCCCTGTGGCTCCGGACGACCGACTTCGGCGACGACCGCGACCGCGTGGTCATCAAGTCGGACGGCGAACCCGCGTACATCGCCGGCGACCTCGCCTACTACCTCGACAAGCGCGAGCGCGGCTTCGAGCGGAACCTCATCATGCTCGGCGCCGACCACCACGGCTACGTCGGCCGGATGATGGCCATGTGTGCGGCGTTCGGTGACGAGCCGGGCGTGAACCTCGAGATCCTCATCGGCCAGCTGGTGAACCTGCTCAAGGACGGCCAGCCGCTCCGGATGTCGAAGCGCAACGGCACCGTCGTGACGATGGAGGACCTCGTCGACGCCGTGGGCGTGGACGCCGGCCGGTACGCGCTCGTGCGGTTCGCGAGCGACACGGCGATCGACATCGACCTCGACCTGCTGACCAAGCGCACGAACGACAACCCGGTGTTCTACGTGCAGTACGCCCACGCCCGGACGCAGTCCGTCGCCCGCAACGCCGCGGCGTCCGGCGTGGACCGCTCGGTGTTCGACGCGTCGCTGCTCACCCACGAGTCCGAGAGCGCCCTCCTCGGCGCGATCGCGGAGTACCCGCGGGTGGTCCGCCAGGCCGCGGAGCTCCGGGAACCGCACCGGATCGCCCGGTACATCGAGCAGCTCGCCGGCCTGTACCACCGCTGGTACGACTCCTGCCGCGTCACGCCGCTCGGGGACGAGCCGGTGTCGGACCTGCACCGCACCCGTCTCTGGGTGAACGACGCCACGGGCCAGGTGGTCCGGAACGGCCTCGGTCTGCTCGGCGTCAGCGCGCCCGAACGGATGTAGCGGTGACGTCCGCACCCGCCACCGGTCGGGGTCGGGAGCGTCGGGGTCGGGAGCGTCGGGGCCGGAAGCGTCGGGGCCGGACGCGTCGGGGCCGGACGCTGGCGATCGTGCTGGTCGTCGTGCTCCTGCTCCTGGCGGTCGTCGTCGTGGTCGCCGAGTTCGTCCTCCGCGGGGTCGTCGACCGGACGATCGCGGACCAGGTCGAGCAGTCGCTGCCCGACGGCACGACCGGGACGGTGGACGCGCACGTGGACGGCGTCGTCATCCCGCAGCTGGTCGGCGGGACCTTCGACCGGGTGCACATCTCCTCGGACCGGTTGACGGTGGCGGGCATCCCGCTCGCGGCGGACGTCACCGCGCGCGACCTGCCGGTGGACGGCCAGGGTGCCGTGCACGACGTCGACGGCACGGTCCGGCTCGCGGCAGGGGCAGTCAAGGACCTGGCGGCGTACTCACCGCTGTTCGAACGACTCCGGCTCATCGACGGCGGCGTCGAGCTGCGGGGCACCACCTCGGTGCTCGGCTTCGACATCGGCTACGCGGCGGACGGCTCGGTCGCGGTGCAGTCCGACGGTCGGGGCGTCACGATCACGCCCGAGACCGTCCGCATCACCAACTCCTCGCTCGGGTTGGACCTCGACGACATCCCGGGCGTCTCGGACGTGCCCGTCCCGGTCTGCACGGCGCAGTTCCTGCCGGAGCAGCTCCGGGTCCGGTCGCTCCGGGTGACGGAGTCGGCGGCGACGGTGCGCGTCACCGCGGACGAACTCCCGCTCAGCGAGGACGGCCTGCGCACCACCGGCCGCTGCTGAGGACCCCGCGGGCGATGGGCGTCACATGCGCCGGGAGGCTCGTCCCGGCCGGATAGGATCGGGTCCCGTGAGCGAGAACCCCCTTGCGCCGCCGCGGCTGCGGTTCCCGACGGACGCGTCCGAACTCGTCGACCGCATCTGGCCCGCCTCCGCGACGCGGACCGACGATGGCATGCTGGCGATCGGCGGTGTCGCCGCGGACGCACTCGTGGCGCAGTACGGCTCACCCCTGTACGTCGTCGACGAGCGTGACGTCCAGTCGCGCGCCGTCCGCGTGCGGAACGCCTTCACCGACGCCTTCTCGCGGATCGGGACCCGGGCGCACGTCTACTACGCGGCCAAGGCCTTCTGGACGACGCACGTCGCCCGGTGGATGGCCGACGCCGACCTCCGTCTCGACGTCTGCACGATGGGGGAGATCGCCGTCGCGCTGGCCGCGGGCGTCGACCCGGCGCTGATGGGCTTCCACGGCAACGACAAGTCCGACGCAGAACTCGAGCGCGCGGTGTCGATCGGGCTCGGCACGGTCGTGCTCGACAGCCACGAGGAGATCGGCCGCGTCGCCCGCATCGCCGCCGAGGCCGGTGTCGTGCAGCGCGTGCGCATCCGGATCAACAGCGGGGTGCACGCCTCGACCCACGAGTTCCTGGCCACCGCACGCGAGGACCAGAAGTTCGGCATCCCGCTGTCCGAGGCCGTGCAGGCGGCGACGGCCGTCCGTGCCGAGCCGTCCCTGGCGTTCGTGGGGCTGCACTCGCACATCGGGTCGCAGATCTTCGACGACAGCGGTTTCCGCGAGGCCGCCCGCCGGCTGATGGACGTGCACGCCACGCTCGTCGCCACCGGTCCGGTGCCGGAACTCAACCTCGGCGGCGGCTGGGGCATCGACTACACCGAGGCGGACTCGGCCCTCGCGCCCGAGGACGTCGCGGACGCCCTCGCCGCGATCGTCGCCGAGGAGTGCGCGTCCCGCGGCATCCCGGTGCCGGAGATCGCGGTGGAGCCCGGCCGCTACATCGTCGGCCCGCCCGGCGTCACGCTGTACCGCGTCGGCACGATCAAGCCCGTCACGGTCGAGACGGACGAGGGCACGTCGGCGACGCGCACCTACGTGTCGGTCGACGGCGGCATGAGCGACAACGTGCGGCCGGCGCTGTACGGCGCGGACTACACCGCACGCCTCGCCCGGACGTCGGACGCCGACCCGGTGCTGACCCGTGTCGTCGGGAAGCACTGCGAGAGCGGTGACGTCGTGGTCCACGACGAGTACCTGCCCGGCGACGTGCAGCGGGACGACTTGCTCGCGGTGGCCGCGACCGGTGCCTACTGCTGGAGTCTCGCGAGCAACTACAACCACGTCGGTCGTCCGCCGGTCGTCGCGGTGGCGGACGGCACGGCCCGTATCCTCGTGCGTGGCGAGACCGTCGACGACCTCCTCGCCCGTGACACCGGCGTCGCGCCGGTGCCCGACACCGGTGCCGCACGCTGACCACCCGACCCGGAGAGACACCCACCCGATGATCGAATACCGCAACGTCCGCGTCGCGCTGCTGGGAGCCGGCTCGGTCGGTTCCCAGGTCGCCCGACTCCTGCTCGAGCACGGCGAGGAGCTCGCGACCCGGGCCGGCGCCGGTCTGGAGCTGGTCGGGATCGCCGTCCGCGACGTGGAGGCGCATCGGGACGTCGACCTGCCGCGTGACCTCTTCACGACGGACGCGGAGTCGCTCATCCTCGGGGCCGACATCGTGGTCGAGCTCATCGGCGGCATCGAGCCGGCGCGCACCCTCGTGCTGCAGGCCCTGCAGTCCGGGGCGGACGTCGTCACCGGCAACAAGGCGCTGCTCGCCACGCACGGCCCGGAGCTCTTCGCCGCAGCCGAGCAGGTCGGCGCACAGCTCTACTACGAGGCCGCCGTCGCCGGCGCGATCCCGATCATCCGACCGCTGCACGACTCGCTCGCCGGGGACCGCATCGAGCGGATCATGGGCATCGTCAACGGCACGACCAACTTCATCCTCGACCTGATGGACCGCGAGGGCGCGACCTTCGACGACGCACTGGCGACCGCGACGGAGCTCGGGTACGCCGAGGCCGACCCGACCGCCGACATCGAGGGCTACGACGCCGCGCAGAAGGCGGCGATCCTCGCGTCGCTCGCGTTCCACACCTCGGTCCCGCTCGCCGCCGTGCACCGCGAGGGCATCACCTCGGTGACGATCGAGCAGGTCCGCGCCGCCCGCAAGGCCGGCTACGTCGTGAAGATCCTCGCCACGTGCGAGCGCCTCACCGACGCCCAGGGTCGCGAGGGCGTCAGCGCCCGCGTCTACCCCGCGCTCGTGCCCGAGTCGCACCCGCTCGCGAGCGTGCACGGGGCGAAGAACGCGGTGTTCGTCGAGGCCGAGGCCGCCGGCGACCTCATGTTCTACGGCGCCGGCGCCGGCGGGGTGGAGACGGCCTCCGCGGTCCTCGGTGACCTCGTGTCCGCCGCCCGTCGCCACGTCATCGGCGGTCCGGGTGTCGCGGAGTCGACGCAGTCGGCACTGCCCGTCTTCCCGATCGGGACGGTGCGGACCCGCTACCAGATCGCGCTGCACGTGTCGGACGCCCCCGGCGTGCTGTCGACCGTCGCCGGGGTGCTCGCGGCGCACGGCGTCAGCGTCGAGACCGTCGAGCAGACCACCACGGGTGCCGTCGAGGGGACCGCGACGCTCGTCATCGGCACGCACCTCGCCCGTGAGGCCGACCTGGCCGACACCGTCGTCGCGCTCCGCGGCGAGGACGTCGTCATCGACGTGACCAGCGTGCTGCGCGTCGTCGGCGCCTGACGCGACCCCGAGCCTCCCGACCGACCAGCCGACCCAGACCAGACCGCCCCACCGGACAGAGAGAGAAGCCTGATGGCCCACCAGTGGCAGGGAGTCCTGCGCGAGTACGCCGACCGACTCGACGTGACCGACGCGACCCCGATCGTGACGCTCGGTGAGGGCGGCACCCCGCTCATCCCGGCGCGACGACTCTCCGAGCGCACCGGCGCCCAGGTGTACGTGAAGTACGAGGGCATGAACCCGACCGGCTCCTTCAAGGACCGCGGCATGACGATGGCGATCTCGAAGGCCGTCGAGCACGGGGCGAAGGCCGTCATCTGCGCCTCCACCGGCAACACGAGCGCCTCGGCAGCCGCGTACGCCACGCACGCCGGCATCACCGCCGCGGTGCTCGTGCCCGAGGGCAAGATCGCGATGGGCAAGCTGAGCCAGGCCGTCGCACACGACGCACAGCTGCTGCAGGTGCAGGGCAACTTCGACGACTGCCTCGACATCGCGCGGGACCTGTCGGCGAACTACCCGGTGCACCTGGTCAACTCGGTCAACAACGACCGCATCGAGGGGCAGAAGACCGCCGCGTTCGAGGTCGTCGACGTCCTGGGGGACGCGCCGGACTTCCACTTCCTGCCGGTCGGCAACGCGGGCAACTACACCGCGTACTCGCGCGGGTACCGCGAGGACGTCGCCTCGGGCCGTTCGTCGCGGATGCCGCGGATGTTCGGCTTCCAGGCAGCCGGCTCGGCCCCGATCGTGCACGGTGAGGTCGTCCGGCACCCGGAGACCATCGCCTCGGCGATCCGGATCGGCAACCCGGCGTCGTGGCAGCCCGCGCTCGAGGCCCGGGACGAGACCGACGGCTACTTCGGTGCGATCTCCGACGAGGCGATCCTCGCAGCGCACCACATCCTCTCGGCAGAGGTCGGCGTGTTCGTCGAGCCGGCGTCGGCCATCGGCGTCGCCGGGCTCCTCGAGCGCGCCGACGCGGGCGTCGTCCCGAAGGGCGCGACCGTCGTCATCACGGTGACGGGCCACGGCCTGAAGGACCCGCAGTGGGCGCTCCGCACGCAGGACGGCGGCGAGGTCGCGCCGACCAGCGTGCCCGTGGACACCGCCGCGATCGCGGACGTGCTCGGACTGGTCAGCGCGCGGTGAGCGTCGACCGCTCGTCCGGACCGGGGGAGGGCGCGACCGCCCTGGAGGCTGTACCGGCCGGACGGGCGGTCCGGGTGCGCGTCCCGGCGACCTCCGCGAACCTCGGCCCGGGGTTCGACTCCCTCGGACTCGCGCTGTCGCTCTACGACGAGGTCGACGTCCGCGTCCGGCCCGAGCCGGGCGCGACCGTGACGATCGACGGCGTCGGCGCCGGTGAGGTGCCGACCGACGACACGAACCTGGTCGTCCGGGCCGTCCGCCGTGGCTTCGAGCACGCCGGCGTCCCGCAGCCCGGGCTCGAGCTGCACGCCACGAACGCCATCCCGCACGGCCGCGGCATGGGGTCGTCCGCCGCCGCGATCGTCGCCGGGCTGATGGCCGCGCGCGGGCTCCTCGCCGGCGTGGTCGACCTCGACGCGTCCACGCTGTTGAGCCTCGCCACCGAGATGGAGGGGCACCCGGACAACGTCGCCCCCGCGCTCTTCGGTGGTCTGACGATCGCGTGGATGACCGCCGACGGCCCGGCGTACAAGCGGTTGCTCGTGCACCGCGGGGTGTCGCCCGTCGTCTTCGTCCCGACGTCGACGCTCTCGACGAAGCTCGCGCGGTCCCTGCAGCCGATGACGGTGCCGCACGAGGACGCCGCCTTCAACGTCTCGCGGTCGGCGCTGCTCGTGGCGGCGCTCATCCAGAGCCCGGAACTGCTGCTCGCGGCCACCGAGGACCGGCTCCACCAGGCCTACCGCGCGAGCGCGATGCCCGAGACGGACGCCCTGATCGGGCTCCTCCGGCAGCACGGTCTGGCGGCCGTCGTCTCGGGCGCCGGGCCGAGCCTCCTGGTGTTGGGGAGCGACCCGGCACAGCGGCTCGCGGCGGCCGGACTGGTCGAGCGACACGCCGAGTCCACCTGGCGTGCGCTCATGCTGGCCGTCGACCTCGGTGGTGCTACAGTGAAGCCGCACCCGACGCTCGAAGCCGAACTCGCGGAGGCGTCGACCACCCCAGGTCGACCGCCACGCTGATCCGGTGCGTGGGGCACTCTCTCCAGATCACCGTTCCCGGTCCGTCGTCTGAACGACGGCCGTTGCACATCCGCGACGGGAACGGTGGAAACTCTCCGCGTTCTGCGGTCGGAAGGAACCATCAGCATCGTGACCGACGTCACCACCTCCACCGGTTCGGTGGAGATCCCCACTGACCTGCGCGCGCTCCGTCTCCCGGAGCTCCAGCGCATCGCCTCGTCCCTCGGCATCACCGGGCTCTCGAAGCTCCGCAAGGGCGACCTCATCGCCTCGATCGAGGACAAGCGTCCGGCCGAGGCGCCCGCCACGGTCACGCCGACCCTCGACGGTGCCGGCACCGGCACCCCGGTCGCGGACACCACCGAGCAGGTCGCTGCCGCGGAGCCCGCGCAGCAGGCGCCGGCGGAGCGCGACGAGCAGCCCGCCGCACCGGTCGCCGAGGCCCCGGCCCGCGGCCGCCGCAACCGCCGTGCCTCCTCCGGTGGCACCGTCAGCGCCGAGCCGACCGCCGCGGCCTCGCACACGAACGCCGGCCACACCGGCACCGAGGACCTCCTCGCCGGGCTGGACCAGGTCCGCGCCGAGAAGGACGCGCAGGAGGCCGCCCAGACCGGTCAGCGTCGTGGTCGCGGTCGCGACCGCCAGGCGCAGCAGGCCGACGGCCAGGAGGCCCGGAGCGCCACCGCGGAGGTCCAGGTCCCGGCCGCGGACGCCGCCGAGCAGGGCGACCAGGACGTCGCGCAGCAGAACGACGGCCAGCAGGCCGACCAGGCCGACCAGGGCGACCAGGCCGAGGGCGGCGCTCGTCGCGGTCGTCGCAGTCGCGGTCGCGGTCGTGGTCGCGGTCAGAACGGCGACCAGGCCGAGCAGAACGGCCAGCAGCCCGAGGCCGACAAGGCCGAGCCGAAGCAGCAGCAGAGCGGCAAGCAGCAGAACGCCGACAAGGGCGAGCAGAAGCAGAACGGCCAGCAGAAGCAGGCCGAGCAGCAGCGTGGCGACCAGCAGCGCGGCGACCAGCAGCGTGCCGACCAGCAGCGCGCCGCCGAGCAGGAGGCCGAGAACGGTCGGACCCGTCGCCAGCGTGACCGCAAGCGTGGTCGCGGCGGCCAGAACGACGAGTTCGAGCCCGAGGTCACCGAGGACGACGTCCTCATCCCGATCGCCGGCATCCTCGACGTCCTCGACAACTACGCGTTCGTGCGCACCACCGGCTACCTGCCGGGGCCGGAGGACGTCTACGTCTCCCTCGGTCAGGTGAAGAAGTACCACCTGCGCAAGGGCGACGCGGTCGTCGGCGCGATCAAGCAGCCGCGGAACGACGAGCAGCAGAGCCGTCAGAAGTACAACGCGCTCGTCAAGATCGACACGATCAACGGTCAGACCGCCGACGAGGCCGCGGCCCGGGTCGACTTCCAGGACCTCACCCCGCTGTACCCGAACGAGCGCCTGCGCCTCGAGACGGAGCCCGCGAAGATCTCGACCCGCATCATCGACCTCGTGTCGCCGATCGGCAAGGGCCAGCGCGGTCTCATCGTCTCCCCGCCGAAGGCCGGCAAGACCGTCGTCCTGCAGGCGATCGCGAACGCCGTCTCGAAGAACAACCCCGAGGCGCACCTCATGGTCGTCCTGGTGGACGAGCGTCCCGAAGAGGTCACCGACATGCAGCGCACGGTGAAGGGCGAGGTCATCGCCTCGACCTTCGACCGTCCCGCCGAGGACCACACCACGGTCGCCGAACTCGCCATCGAGCGTGCGAAGCGCCTCGTCGAGCTGGGCCACGACGTCGTCGTGCTGCTCGACTCGATCACCCGACTGGGCCGCGCGTACAACCTGGCCACACCGCCGTCGGGTCGCGTGCTCTCCGGTGGCGTCGACTCCGCCGCGCTCTACCCGGTCAAGCGCTTCTTCGGCGCCGCCCGCAACATCGAGAACGGCGGCTCGCTGACCATCCTCGCCACGGCGCTCGTCGAGACCGGGTCGAAGATGGACGAGGTGATCTTCGAGGAGTTCAAGGGCACCGGCAACATGGAGCTCCGCCTCAACCGGCACCTCGCCGACAAGCGGATCTTCCCGGCCGTCGACATCAACGCGTCCGGCACCCGTCGCGAGGAGCAGCTGCTCTCCGCCGACGAGGTCGCGATCACCTGGCGTCTCCGTCGGGCCCTCGCCGGGCTCGACCCGCAGCAGGCGCTCGACGTCGTCCTCCGGAACCTCAAGGAGACGCAGTCGAACGTGGAGTTCCTCGTCCAGATCCAGAAGTCGGTGCCGGCGACCAACGGTCACCACGGCAGCGGCCACCAGGAGTAACGCGTGTTCGAGTCGGTGGCAGGGCTGCTGGCGGAACACGAGGAACTGACGCAGCAGCTGTCGGACCCCGCGCTCCACGCCGACCCGGCCCGCGCCAAGAAGGTCAACCGGCGGTACGCCGAGCTGAGCCAGATCAAGGCCGCGTACGAGGGCTGGCAGGCGGCGGGGGACGACCTCGCCGCCGCCCGCGAGCTCGCTCGCGAGGACGAGGCGTTCGCGGACGAGGTCCCGGGGCTCGAGGAGCAGCTGGCGGAGCGCCAGGAGCGCCTCCGCCGGCTCCTCATCCCGCGCGATCCCGACGACGGCCGTGACGTCATCATGGAGATCAAGGGCGGCGAGGGCGGCGAGGAGTCCGCGCTGTTCGCGGCCGACCTGCTCCGCATGTACTCGCACTACGCCGAGGGCAAGGGCTGGAAGGTCGAGATGCTCGAGCGCACCGAGTCCGACCTCGGTGGCTACAAGGACGTGCAGGTCGCGATCAAGTCGAACGCGACCGACCCGTCGCAGGGCGTGTGGGCACACCTCAAGTACGAGGGCGGTGTGCACCGCGTCCAGCGTGTCCCGGCGACCGAGTCGCAGGGGCGCATCCACACGTCGACGACCGGCGTGCTCGTCTTCCCCGAGGTGGACGAGCCGGAGGAGGTCGAGATCAACCAGAACGACCTGAAGATCGACGTGTACCGCTCCTCCGGTCCCGGCGGACAGTCGGTCAACACGACGGACTCCGCCGTCCGCATCACGCACCTCCCGACGGGGATCACGGTCGCGATGCAGAACGAGAAGTCGCAGCTGCAGAACCGCGAGGCCGGCATGCGGGTCCTGCGGGCCCGCATCCTCGCGCGCCAGCAGGAGGAGCGTGACGCGATCGCCTCCGACGCCCGCAAGTCGCAGATCCGCGGGATGGACCGTTCGGAGCGCATCCGGACGTACAACTTCCCGGAGAACCGGATCGCGGACCACCGCACCGGCTACAAGGCGTACGACCTCGATCGTGTCATGAACGGCGCACTCGAACCGGTCGTGCAGTCCGCCATCCAGGCCGACGAAGAGGCGCGCCTGGCCGCCCTCGGCGACCAGGACGCCTGATCGGCGTGTCCGGCCGGGAGGCCCGCCCCACCTCGGGTCCCCGGCCCGCGTTCACCGCCGACCGGCTCCTGCATGAGGCGGCAGCGGCCCTGGGCGCGGCAGGCGTCCCGACGCCGCAGGTCGACGCGGAACTCCTGTTGGCCTGGGCGACGGACACGTCGCGGGGTGCCGTGCAGGCGCGTGCGATGACCGGGGGAGCGATCGCCGAGGGACACGTCGAGCGCTTCCGGCACGCCGTCGCCCGTCGCGTCACCCGTGAACCACTCCAGCACGTCACCGGCGAGGCGCACTTCCGCGCGCTGACCCTGTCGGTCGGCCCGGGCGTGTTCGTCCCGCGGCCGGAGACCGAGTCGGTCGTCCAGTTCGGCATCGACGCGCTCCGGACGACCGCGGTTCCCGAGCCGATCGCCGTCGACCTCGGGTCCGGGAGCGGTGCGATCGCCATCGCGATGGACACCGAGGTGCCGAACGCCGTGGTCTACGCGGTCGAACGCTCGCCCGAGGCCCTGCCGTGGACGCGTCGCAACGTGGACGCACACGGCGGGACGGTGCACCTCGTCGAGGGTGACCTCGCCGACGCGCTGCCGGAGCTCGACGGCCGGGTGTCGGTCGTCGTGTCGAACCCGCCGTACGTGCCCGACGACGCGGTCCCGATCGACCCCGAGGTCCGCGACCACGACCCGGCGCTCGCGCTGTACGGCGGACCGGACGGGCTCGACGCCGTGCGGGCCCTGACCGAGACCGCGTGGCGCCTGCTCGTGCCCGGCGGACTGCTCGTCGTCGAGCACGCCGAGCAGCAGGGCGCCGGCGTCCGCGCGGTGCTCGCCGGCCGGGGCTTCCGGTCCCCGGAAACGCACGTCGACCTCACCGGACGCGACCGCACGACCACCGCGACGCGCTGACCGGCGTGTGCCGGGCGGCGGCTCCTAGACGACCGGTGCCGTCTCGTGGGCCGCGACGAACGTCCGCACCGCACCCCGCAGGTCGGTGTCGTGCTCGACGAGCACGGCGGTGATGCCGACGCTCCGTGCCCCGGCGACGTTCTCGGGCATGTCGTCGGCGAAGAATGTGCGCTCGGCCGGGACACCGTGGTGGGCGAGCACGCGCCGGAACACCTCCGGATCGGGCTTCCGTGCGCCGAACGCGCTCGTGGTGTCCAGGTGCTCCTCGAACAGCGGCGGCAGGGACGGGACCCATTCGTGCAGCCACCGACCGGCGAGCGGACCGTTGTTCGTGAGCAGCGCGACCCGACCGTGCTGCTTGGCGATCCGCACCGCCTCGACCCGGTCCGGCAGCTCGGTCATCGCCGCTCCGCGGACGCGTGCCCACTCCGTCTCGGGGACCGGGCACCCCATGGCCTCCTCGAAGGCGGCGAGGTAGGCGTCGGCGTCCGCGAAGTGCCCGGCCTCGGCTCGCTGCTCGTTCCCGGTGTCCCACCAGCGGCGGCGGAGCTCGGTGAAGTCGTGCCCGGTCAGCTCGGTCAGCCCGGCCATCCGGGTCGTCCAGTCGTAGCGGACGAGGACGTCGTCCATGTCGAAGAGGAACAGGAGTGGGGGCGCGGGCGTCTCGTTCACGATGCCTCCTATCCTCGCGCACTATCATCGTGCAGGTCATGGCTTCCCGATACGACTGTTCCGACCCCGACGGGCTCCTGACCGGCATGCGGCTCGCACGGACCGCCCTCGGTCGGGGCGAACTCGTCGTCGTGCCCACCGACACCGTCTACGGCGTCGCGGCGGACGCGTTCAGCGCCTCGGCCGTGCAGCGCCTGCTCGACGCGA
Organism: Curtobacterium sp. MCBD17_008; assembly: GCF_003234475.1. Classification (NCBI taxonomy): domain Bacteria; kingdom Bacillati; phylum Actinomycetota; class Actinomycetes; order Micrococcales; family Microbacteriaceae; genus Curtobacterium; species Curtobacterium sp. MCBD17_008. The sequence continues at coordinate 110,006 of NZ_QKTK01000008.1, forward strand.
AGGGCCGGACGCGGCAGTCGCCGCCGCCGGTGCTCATCCCGGGCGTCGCGACGCTCGACGCCCTCGCCAGCGAGGTCCCCGAGCCGGTGCGCCAGCTCGTCGATGCGTTCTGGCCCGGTGGTCTCACCGTGATCCTCCGTGCGCAGCCGTCGCTCGACTGGGACCTCGGTGAGACGCGGGGGACCGTCGCGCTCCGGATGCCGGACTCGCGCATCGCTCTCGAACTCCTGCGCGAGGTCGGTCCGCTCGCGGTCTCCTCGGCGAACTCCACCGGCGACCCGGCCGCGATGGACGTCGACGACGCCGAGCGCATGCTCGGTGACAGCGTCGCGGTCTACCTCGACGGCGGAGCGCTGGCGCCGCACGACGGTGCTGCAGCGTCGACCGGTTCCACCATCGTGGACGCGACCGGTCTGTCCGCGGGGGAGGGCCTCCGCATCGTCCGCCACGGTGTGATCCCGGACGACGAGATCAGACGGGTCGTCGGGGACGACCTCGTCCGGTGAAGTTCTACCTGCTCGCGGGGGTCATCTCGGCGGTCGTGAGCTTCCTCGTCAGTTGGCTCGTGTGGAAGCTCGGGATCAAGTACAAGTGGTACCCGAAGGTCCGTGAGCGGGACGTGCACCGGACGCCCACCCCGCGTCTCGGGGGCATCGCGATGTTCCTCGGCGTGATCGTCTCCCTGCTCTGCGCGTGGTTCCTCTTCCCGGCGATCGCGGGACAGGACTACTTCCGGCTCGTCTTCGGCGAGCCGGGGCGGGTGATCGCCGTCCTGGCGGGCGCGACCATCATCGTCGTGCTCGGCGTCGCGGACGACATCTGGGACCTCGACTGGATGACGAAGCTCGCCGGACAGATCATCGCCGCGGGGATCCTCGCCTGGCAGGGCGTCGCGATCGTCTCGCTGCCGATCGGCAACACGCTCGGCGTCGGCTCGTCCTACATGAGCCTCATCTTCACGGTGCTCGCGGTCGTGCTCGTCATGAACGCGGTGAACTTCATCGACGGGCTCGACGGACTCGTGGCCGGGGTCGCGATCATCGCGGGCGGGGTGTTCTTCCTCTACACGTTCTTCATCAACCGCGTGGTCGTGGAGACGGAGTTCTTCTTCAACCTGCCGTCGCTGCTCACCGCGGTGCTCGTCGGCGCCTGCGCCGGGTTCCTCGTGCTCAACTGGCACCCCGCGAAGCTCTTCATGGGGGACGCCGGCGCGCTGCTGGTCGGGTTCCTGATGGCGACGAGCGCGGTGTCGATCACGGGCAACATCGACCCCGCAGCCGTCCGGACCCGGACCGACCTGCTGCCGGCGTTCATCCCGATCCTGCTGCCGTTCGCCATCCTCGTCGTGCCGATCCTCGACTTCGGCCTGGCCGTGATCCGACGGGTGAGCGCCGGGAAGTCGCCGTTCTCCGCGGACCGGAAGCACCTGCACCACCGCCTGCTCGACATGGGGCACTCGCACTTCCACGCGGTGCTCATCTTCTACGCGTGGACGGCAGTGGTCGCCTTCGGCTGCCTGCTCTTCCTCTTCGTGAACTGGTGGTGGGTCGCGGCGTTCGTCGCGGTCGGGTTCACGGTGTGTGCCATCGTGACGTTCGCCCCACTCGGCCGGAAGCGGGTCGAGATCGCGGCGCAGACCACCGCGTCCGCCGGTGCGCCGTTCGACGCCAGCTACGACCCGCTCGACCGTGCCGCCGCCGTCCGGGACCCGCGACCGCGGCCCCGGCCCCGCTCGACCCCTGGAGACCCATCGTGACCGCACCGAACGCGCTCGACCACGTCCGGCCGGTGTTCCGCCGCATCCTCGTGCAGGGTGCCGGCCTCGCCGCCGCCCTCGCGCTCGTCGGCGGTGTCGTCGGGTGGTTCGTCGCCGGTGGCCCCGGCCTGACCGGCGGGCTCATCGGCGCCGTGATGAGCGTCGTCTTCTGCGGTCTGACCGCGGTGAGCGTCCTCCTCGCGATCCGGTTCTCGGGCGGACAGATGGTCTCCGGTGCGTTCTTCGGCACGATCATGGGGACGTTCCTGGTCAAGTTCGTGCTCTTCATCGTCGTCCTCGTCGCGCTCAAGGACCGGGACTGGGTGGACACCCCGGTGTTGGCCGTCGCGATCATCGTCGGCGTCATCGGGTCGCTCGTGATCGACGTCACGGTCATCGCGCGGTCCCGGGTCCCGATCGGGGTGTCCCTCCCCGGAGACCGGACGGACGCTGGGGATCGCGACCCGGCTGCCTGAGAGCCCGAGAAGCCGCGCACACCTGATACGCTTCTGGAGCCCGCTGCCGGAGCACGAGCTCGGACGGGCAAGCCTCCACTTCAGTCCACCTCCGCGTGCCATGCGTGCGCGCCCCGACACAGGAGACAGCGCTGCTATCCCACGCTCTTCCCCTGTCCCTCATCGCTGCGGGTAACCCCGTCGCGGCGGGGAGCAGCAAGGCCGCCGAGTTCCATGGTCCGTCGATCAACGAGTTCTTCCCGGACCCGATCTTCTTCGCCGGTACTGCGTTCGAGATGGACCGCATCGTCCTCATCCGCTTCTTCGCGGTGGCCGTGCTCCTCGTCTTCGCGTTCGCCGGAACCCGCGCGCTCAAGCTGGTCCCCAACCGTGGACAGGCCTTCATCGAGTACGCCTTCGACGTCGTCCGTCGCAACACCTTCGACAACCTGGGTGAGAAGGACGGCAAGCGCTTCCTGCCGCTCCTCGCGACGATCTTCTTCGGCGTCCTGTTCATGAACCTCACGGGTCTCGTCCCGTTCATGAACATCGCCGGCACCAGCCGCATCGCGATGCCGATGATCCTGGCGATCGTCGCGTACGTCGCCTTCATCTACGCGGGCCTGCGCAAGCACCCGGGCACGTTCCTCCGGAACTCGCTCTTCCCGCCCGGTGTCCCGTGGCCGCTCTACCTGATCGTGACGCCGATCGAGCTCGTCTCGACCTTCGTCCTGCGTCCGATCACGCTGACGCTGCGACTCCTGATGAACATGGTCGTCGGCCACCTGCTCCTCGTCCTGTTCTTCTCGGCGACCTGGTTCTTCTTCTTCGACGCGGAGAGCCTCTTCAAGCTGTTCGGCGTCGGGACGCTCGCGTTCGGCATCGCGTTCAGCTTCTTCGAGATCCTCGTCGCGCTCCTGCAGGCGTACGTCTTCATGCTGCTGACGGCCGTCTACATCCAGCTCGCGCTGGCTGACGAGCACTGACACCCTTCTGACCCCCTACGGGGCCGGCGACCGTCGGACCCGCACCTCGAAAGGAAAACACGTGGACGCAACGACCGTTCTCGCGGAGATCAACGGCAACATCGCGACGGTTGGCTACGGCCTCGCTGCGATCGGTCCGGCCATCGGCGTCGGCATCGTCGTCGGCAAGACGATCGAGTCCGTCGCTCGCCAGCCCGAGCTCCAGGGCCGCCTGACGACCCTCATGTACATCGGTATCGCCTTCACGGAGGCCCTGGCCTTCATCGGCATCGCCACGTACTTCATCTTCACCAACTAAGGTCCCTCGATGCAGAACGCACTCATCATCGCGGCGGAGGAGACCCACAATCCGCTGATCCCACCGGTGTACGACATCGTGTGGTCCGCGGTGGCCTTCGTCATCATCTTCATCGTGATGTGGCGTGTCGTCACGCCGCGCATCACGAAGATGCTCGATGAGCGCACCGAGGCCATCGAGGGCGGCATCAAGAAGGCCGAAGCCGCCCAGCAACAGGCCGCTGCTGCGCTCGACGAGTACAACAAGCAGCTGGCGGACGCGCGTGCCGAGGCATCGCGCATCCGTGAGCAGGCCCGTGCCGACGCGACCGCGATCGGCAACGAGGTCCGCGAGCAGGCCACGGCCGATGCCGCACGCATCACCGCGAACGCCCAGGCGCAGATCGAGGCCGAGCGCCAGAGCGCGCTCCAGTCGCTCCGCACCGAGGTCGGCACGCTCGCACTCGACCTCGCGTCGGGTGTCATCGGCGAGTCCCTCCGGGACGACGCCAAGGCGACCGCCGTCGTCGACCGCTTCCTCGCCGACCTCGAGTCGTCGAAGGGCGCCCAGACGGCTGCCGGAACGGAGCACTGAGCATGCGTAGCGCCACCCGCGAAGCGATGTCGTCCACCCGGGCGGCCCTCGCAGACCTCGGCGGCGCCGTCGACCTCACGGTCGGGACAGAGATCTTCGCCGCAGGGCGTGCGATCGCCCGAGCGCCGCAGCTGCTCAACCTGCTCGCGGACCCGACCGCCGACACCGCCGGCAAGAAGGTCCTCATCGACCGCGTCTTCGCCGGTCAGAGCGACGCCTCGCGCGCCGTCCTGAGCGCGGTGGCCGGATCGCGCTGGTCCTCCCAGGGGGACCTGCTCGCCGGCATCGAGGACGCGGCCGTCCGGGCCGTGGCAGCGACGGCGGACCAGTCGACCTCCATCGAGGCCGAACTGTTCGCCTTCGAGACCGCGGTCCGTTCGGACGCCGGCCTCGAGCTCGCGCTCGGGACCAAGCTCGGCAGCCCCGACCAGAAGGGCTCGCTGGCCGAGCGTCTCCTGGGCGGCAAGGTGTCCGTGCAGACGATCACGATCGTGTCGAACCTCGTGCAGCAGCCCCGCGGCCGCCGCATCGGTGAGATCGTCCGTGACGCCTCGCGGATCGTCGCCGACCAGGCGGACAAGCTCGTCGCCACGGTCATCACGGCAGCCCCGCTGTCCGACGAGCAGGCGGCTCGCGTCGCCCGCGGCATCGGCGAGCGGTACGGCCGGGACATCAGCGTCAACCAGGTCGTCGACCCCACCGTCCTCGGCGGGGTCCGGGTGCAGGTCGGCGGCGACGTCATCGACGGCACCGTCACGTCCCGGCTCGCCGACCTCCGTCTCCAGCTCGCGCGCTGAGCGTACGGTCGAAGACGCCCCACCCAAGTCCACAACGGGAACTGTCGTCCGCGGCAGCATCACCCTCTCGGAGCCGAAGGGCCCCGGAAAACCACAAGGAAAATCCCATGGCAGACATCACCATCAGCCCCGATGAGATCCGTGATGCCCTGAAGGACTTCGTCTCGAACTACGAGCCGACGAAGGCCTCCACGGCCGAGGTCGGGCACGTCACCGACGCCGGTGACGGAATCGCCCACGTCGAAGGCCTCCCCGGCGTCATGGCCAACGAGCTCATCCGCTTCGCGGACGGCACGCTCGGCCTGGCGCAGAACCTGGACGAGGACGAGATCGGCGCCATCGTGCTCGGCGAGTTCGGCGGCGTCGAGGAGGGCCAGGAGGTCACCCGCACCGGCGAGGTCCTCTCCGCGCCCGTCGGCGACGCCTTCCTCGGCCGCGTGGTCGACCCGCTCGGCGCCCCGATCGACGGTCTCGGCGAGATCGCTGCGGAAGGCCGTCGCGCCCTCGAGCTCCAGGCCCCGGGCGTCATGTCCCGCAAGTCGGTGCACGAGCCGCTCCAGACCGGCATCAAGGCGATCGACGCGATGATCCCCGTCGGCCGCGGTCAGCGTCAGCTGATCATCGGTGACCGCCAGACCGGCAAGACGGCCATCGCGATCGACACGATCATCAACCAGAAGGCCAACTGGGAGTCCGGCGACGTCGACAAGCAGGTCCGCTGCATCTACGTCGCGATCGGCCAGAAGGGCTCGACGATCGCGTCCGTCAAGGGTGCGCTCGAGGACGCCGGCGCGATGGAGTACACCACCATCGTCGCCGCCCCGGCATCCGACCCGGCCGGCTTCAAGTACCTCGCCCCGTACACCGGTTCGGCCATCGGTCAGCACTGGATGTACCAGGGCAAGCACGTCCTGATCATCTTCGACGACCTGTCCAAGCAGGCCGAGGCGTACCGAGCCGTGTCCCTCCTCCTCCGTCGTCCGCCGGGACGCGAGGCCTACCCGGGCGACGTCTTCTACCTGCACTCCCGCCTGCTGGAGCGTTGCGCGAAGCTGTCCGACGAGCTCGGCGCCGGTTCGATGACGGGCCTCCCGATCATCGAGACCAAGGCGAACGACGTCTCGGCGTACATCCCGACCAACGTGATCTCGATCACCGACGGCCAGATCTTCCTGCAGTCGGACCTGTTCAACGCGAACCAGCGTCCGGCCGTTGACGTGGGCATCTCGGTGTCCCGCGTCGGTGGTGACGCGCAGGTGAAGTCGATCAAGAAGGTCTCCGGCACGCTGAAGCTCGAGCTGGCGCAGTACCGCTCGCTCGAGGCCTTCGCGATGTTCGCGTCCGACCTCGACCAGGCGTCGCGCCGTCAGCTCGACCGTGGTGCGCGTCTGACCGAGCTGCTCAAGCAGCCGCAGTACTCGCCGTACCCCGTCGAGGAGCAGGTCGTCTCGATCTGGGCCGGCACCAACGGCAAGCTCGACGAGGTCCCCGTCTCCGACGTGCTGCGCTTCGAGGGCGAGCTGCTCGAGCACCTGCGTCGCAACTCGGACGTGCTCACCACGCTGCGTGAGACGAACCAGCTCAGCGACGAGACCGTCGCCGAGATGTCGAAGCAGATCGACGCCTTCACGAAGGGCTTCCAGACCAGCGACGGCAAGACCCTGGGCTCCGAGAACGTCGAGTCCGCTTCGGCCGACGACGTCGACCAGGAGCAGATCGTCAAGGGTCGTCGCTAGATGGCGGCACAGGTCCGGGTCTACCGACAGCGCATCAAGTCGGCGAAGACCACCAAGAAGGTCACCCGCGCGATGGAGTTGATCTCGGCGTCGCGGATCCAGAAGGCCCAGGCCCGCATGGCCGCGTCCGGCCCGTACTCGCGGGCCGTGACGCGGGCGGTGTCGGCCGTGGCGACGTTCTCGAACGTCGACCACGTGCTGACCACCGAGCCGGCGACGTCGACGCGTGCAGCCGTGGTGCTGTTCACGTCGGACCGGGGCCTGAACGGCGCGTTCAGCACGAACGTCCTCAAGCAGGGCGAGGAGCTCGCCTCCCTGCTCCGCAGCGAGGGCAAGGACGTCGTCTTCTACCTGGTCGGACGCAAGTCCGTCGGGTACTTCGCGTTCCGTGAGCGTCCGTCCGAGCGCCAGTGGGTCGGCAACACCGACCAGCCGGAGTTCTCGACGGCGAAGGAGATCGGCGACGCGGTCGTGTCGAAGTTCCTCCAGGACACGGCTGAGGGCGGCGTGGACGAGATCCACATCGTGTTCAACCGCTTCCTCAGCCTCGCCACGCAGGAGCCGCAGGTCGTCCGGTTGCTCCCGCTCGAGGTCGTCGACGGGGTGGAAGCCCCGTCGAACGACGAGCCCCTCCCGCTGTACGAGTTCGAGCCGGACGCGGACGCAGTCCTCGACGCCCTGCTCCCGGTCTACATCGAGAGCCGCATCTTCAACGCCATGCTGCAGTCGGCCGCTTCCGAGCACGCCGCCCGCCAGAAGGCGATGAAGTCGGCGAGCGACAACGCCGACTCGCTGATCCGCGACTTCACCCGACTCGCCAACAACGCGCGTCAGGCCGAGATCACGCAGCAGATCTCCGAGATCGTCGGCGGCGCCGACGCACTCTCGTCGAAGAAGAAGTAGTGGTCCGCGCAGCTCGCGGACAGAACCCACCCTCAGGAAGGCACCAGCCATGACCGACACCGCCACCACCGCGGTCGAGACGTCGTCGGCGCCCGGTGTCGGCCGGATCGCCCGTGTCACGGGCCCCGTCGTCGACATCGAGTTCCCGCACGACGCCATCCCCGAGATGTACAACCTCCTGTTCACGACGATCACGATCGGTGACTCGTCGCAGGAGATCGGTCTCGAGGTCGCGCAGCACCTCGGTGACGACCTCGTCCGTGCGATCTCGCTGAAGCCGACCGACGGTCTCGTCCGCGGCCAGGAAGTCCGCGACTCCGGCGCCCCGATCTCGGTGCCCGTGGGCGACGTGACCAAGGGCAAGGTCTTCGACGTGCTCGGCAACGTGCTGAACACGGACGAGAAGCTCGAGATCACCGAGCGCTGGCCGATCCACCGCAAGGCCCCGGCCTTCGACCAGCTCGAGTCGAAGACCTCGATGTTCGAGACCGGCATCAAGTCGATCGACCTCCTCACGCCGTACGTGCAGGGTGGCAAGATCGGCCTCTTCGGTGGTGCGGGCGTCGGCAAGACCGTCCTCATCCAGGAGATGATCCAGCGCGTCGCGCAGGACCACGGCGGTGTGTCGGTGTTCGCCGGTGTCGGTGAGCGCACCCGTGAGGGCAACGACCTCATCGGTGAGATGGAAGAGGCGGGGGTCTTCGACAAGACGGCCCTCGTGTTCGGCCAGATGGACGAGCCGCCGGGAACGCGCCTCCGCGTGGCCCTGTCGGCGCTGACGATGGCGGAGTACTTCCGCGACGTGCAGAAGCAGGACGTCCTGCTCTTCATCGACAACATCTTCCGCTTCACGCAGGCCGGTTCCGAGGTCTCCACGCTGCTCGGTCGCATGCCGTCCGCGGTGGGCTACCAGCCGAACCTCGCCGACGAGATGGGTGTGCTCCAGGAGCGCATCACCTCGACGCGTGGTCACTCGATCACCTCGCTGCAGGCGATCTACGTGCCGGCCGACGACTACACCGACCCGGCGCCGGCCACGACGTTCGCGCACCTCGACGCCACGACCGAGCTGTCGCGTGAGATCGCGTCGCAGGGTCTGTACCCGGCGATCGACCCGCTGACGTCGACCTCGCGGATCATGGACCCCCGGTACCTGGGTGCTGACCACTACGAGACCGCGACCCGCGTCAAGGCGATCCTGCAGAAGAACAAGGAACTGCAGGAGATCATCGCGATCCTCGGTGTGGACGAGCTCTCCGAAGAGGACAAGATCACCGTCGAGCGTGCTCGCCGGATCCAGCAGTTCCTCTCGCAGAACACGTACATGGCGAAGAAGTTCACGGGCGTCGAGGGTTCGACCGTCCCGCTGAAGGACACCATCGAGTCCTTCCGCGCCATCGCCGACGGCCAGTTCGACCACGTTGCGACGCAGGCGTTCTTCAACGTCGGTGGCATCAACGACGTCGAAGAGAAGTGGGCACAGATCCAGAAGGAGAACCGCTGAGATGGCGGGTCTCACCGTGAGTGTCGTCTCGGCTGACCGCGAGGTCTGGTCGGGCGACACCACCATGGTCGTCGCACGGACGACGGAGGGCCAGATCGGCATCCTCGCGGGACACGAGCCGATGCTCGCCACCCTCGCGCAGGGTCAGGTCCGCATCACGCGGGCCGACGGCTCGACCGTCGCGGTCGACGCGGAGGACGGCTTCCTCTCCGTCGAGCACGACACGGTCACGATCGTGGCGCGGCAGGCCGCGCTCGCGTCCTGACCGGACTGACCGTCCTCCTCCCGCCGTCCGAGACGAAGCGGGAGGGCGGGGACTCGGAGCGCACCCTCGACCTGAGGGCGCTCTCCTTCCCGGAACTGGCCACAGAGCGGGCCGCGGTGATCACCGCGGCCCGCTCCGTCAGTTCCGAGGAGTCCACCGCGCGGGCGGCGCTCAAGCTCGGACCGAGGTCGGTCGCGGAACGGCTCCGGAACCTCGTGCTGCACGAGAGTCCGACGATGCCGGCGATCGAGCGCTACACGGGCGTGCTCTACGACCCGCTCGACGTGCCGGCGGCCGACGCCACCACGCGTGCGTGGTGGGCGGAACACGTCGTCGTGCAGTCGGCGATGTTCGGGCCGGTCGGGGCAGCGGACCCGGTGCCCGCGTACCGGTTGTCGCACGACTCCCGACTGCCGGGCCTCCGGCTCGCGACGCACTGGCCGGCCCCGGCGGGTGCTGCCCTGACGGGCCGCACCGGGGGGCTCGTGCTCGACCTCCGCTCGGAGGGGTACCGGGCGCTCGGGCCGGTCGAGGGCGCCGTGGTCCTGCGGGTGGTGTCCGTCACCGCGGACGGGCGGCGGAAGGCGCTGAACCACTGGAACAAGACCGCGAAGGGACGGCTCGTCGCGTTGCTCGGTCGGACCGGTGCAGCGGTCTCGTCGACGGCGGACCTCGTCGACTGGGCAGCGGGGAACGGGGTCGACCTCGAACGCCGCGGGGACGCATGGGACCTCGTCGCGGAGAGCCTCGAGCCGGCGACGGCCTGACCGCCGTCCCCTGCCGTCCCGACCGTTCGTCCACAGGGTGCGGACGCGGCAGGCACGTCCACGGGTCGGGCCGGGAGTGACGATGCGGCGGTCGCCGGTCGGCAGGCTGTCGGCATGGAGACCACCACGATCAGCACCACGACCGACCCGTACACACGACACACCCGCGAGATCGCCGCTGCCGTGACCCTGCCGGCAGCCGCCCGTGCCCTCGTCGCTCCGGAGGACCTCAGTGCGTCGGGAGCAGTCGCGGTCACGACCGCCTGCGGGGCGCTCGCGACCCGGCTCGCCCTCGTCCGGTTCCTCGCCGATCCGGGTCCGGTGGACGCCGCGGACGTCCGGCCGCTCGACCCGTTCAGCGAGCCGACGCCGTCGGCGCTGCACGGTTCGGGTCCGGAACCGGATCGGGACCGGGTGCGGACCGCGGGGGACCGGTGCGTCGAGGCGTGGCGTCGGTGGACGCGGTCATCGGACTCCGGGCTGTCCGAGATCGGTGTCGCCGGTGCCCTCGCACTCGGAGCCTGGTGTTCGTGGGCCCTCGGCTCCGAGCTCCGGGCGACGACCCGGGCACGCCACGCCCTCGCGGTCCGGGCGGACGACCCGCTCGCCGGGCTCGTGCTGCGGACCTGTCGCGCCGACGCCCGCGCGGCGTGGCGGAGGTGAAGCCCCGGTGCACCGCATCGTCTACGGTGGGAGTGCCGACGGGAGGAGCCGCACGTGCACGACGAGGACGACCTCGACGACACCGTGCTCCGTCCTGCGCGCCGGCGGGCTGCGGAGCCGGACGACCTCGGTGACACCGTCGGCAGCGCTGACCGCCCGGCTGCGGGCACCTGGGGGAGCGTCGGCAGCGGACTCCCCGGCGGTGCGCCGGCCGGGTCCAACGGAGCATCGGCGGCCGGGTCGGACCGAGCATCGGCGTCCGCGTCCGCCCAGACGTCGGGCCCGGCAGCTCGGTGGACGCCGTCCGTCCCGGTGCCCGCCGTCCGCATCGGCGACCGCGTGCACCGCCTCGACCGGCCGGTGGTCGTCGGGCGACGCCCGACATCGCCGCGCGTGGTCCCGGGCGCGGCGCCGGAGCTCGTCACGGTGGCGTCGCCGACCGGCCTCGTCTCGTCGTCACACGTGCGCTTCTCCGCCGCCGGGACCTCCACGGTCGTCGACGACCTCGGGTCGACCAACGGCACGGTCATCCGGCCCGCGGGTGCTCCGCCGCACCGGATGCCGTCCGGCGCGTCGATGGTCGTGCTGACCGGTACGGTTGTCGACATCGGTGACGGCAACGGGATCGAGGTGCTGTCGCCGTTCACGCGGGCGGTGCCGCCCGTCGTCGCACGCCCGTCCGACCGGTGGCCGTCCGACACGTCGTCCCCCGGTCCCTCCCCGGACCCCGGTCCGTCCCGAACACCAGAGAGCGATCCTGAACCGTGACCGAACTCGGCCGAGCAGCCTCCGCCCACGCGATCGACGTCCCCGGTGCCGGGGGTGAGACCCTCACGCTCTCCTGGGGTGCGGCGACCGACGTCGGTCGCCGCCGGGACCACAACGAGGACAGCTACATCGTCGCAGCGCCGTTCTTCGTCGTCGCGGACGGCATGGGCGGGCACCTCGCGGGGGACCGCGCCAGTGACGCCGTCGTCCGGCGGCTCGGTGCGTCGACCGACGAGTCGTTCGCATCGCGCCAGACGATCCAGCACGCGCTGCTGCTCGCGACGGCGGACATCGAGCGCGCAGCGGGCGGGAACGCCCTCGGGGCGGGGACGACGGTGACCGGTGTCGCACTCGTCGCCGGCCAGGGGCAGCCCGCGGCGCTCGTCTTCAACGTGGGGGACTCCCGCACCTACCGGAGCGAGGCCGGAGGCCCGTTGCGTCGTCTGACGGTCGACCACTCGGTCGTGCAGGAGATGGTCGACGCCGGCGTGCTCCGCGCCGAGGACGCCGAGTCGCACCCCGACAGCAACGTCATCACGCGGGCCGTCGGGTTCGGCGAGCCGCCGGAGCCGGACTGGTGGACGATCCCGCTGCGGACCGGCGACCGGTACCTGGTGTGCTCGGACGGCCTGACCAAGGAGATCGGCGACGTCGGCATCTCGCGCATCGCCGCGAAGGTCGCGGACCCGCAGGAGCTCGCCGAGCGCCTGGTGGGCGACGCGGTCATCGCGGGCGGGCGTGACAACGTCACGGTCGTCGTGCTGCAGGTCGACGCTGCACCGGCGGGTCGGGACGACGTGGACGACACCCTCCCGCGCCACTGAGCCGCGAGGGCCCGGGTGCGCCCTGTCCGGTCACGCAGGCCCCCGAACTGGGGGTCCGGCGCGTGTCCGCCTCCGGAGACCGGCCCCGAGCCGTCACCGCTGCTTCGTAGACTGTCCTGACCGTGTCGAGAGCAGGCCGTCCGGCCGGGAAGGAGCGACCATGGCCCGCCGGCTGCCGTCGAGCCCTCCCGTCCTGCCCGGCTTCACCGCCGTGCACGTGCTCGGGTCGGGCGGCTTCGCCGACGTCTTCCTCTACGAGCAGGACATGCCGCGTCGACAGGTCGCGGTGAAGGTCCTCCTCGACGAGGTCGTCGACGACCGCGTCCGCCAGATGTTCCAGCTCGAGGCCAACCTCATGGCCCGGTTGAGCACCCACCCCTCGATCCTCACCGTCTTCCAGGCGAGCGTCGCGGCGGACGGACGGCCCTACCTCGTCATGGAGCTGTGCTCGTCGTCGCTGAGCGACCGCTACCGGCGCGAGCCGGTCCCGGTGTCGCAGGTCCTCTCGATCGGTGTGCGCATCGGTGCCGCGCTCGAGACCGCGCACCGCGAGGGCGTGCTGCACCGGGACGTCAAGCCGTCGAACATCCTCATGACGGCCTACGGCAACCCGGTCCTCAGCGACTTCGGCATCGCCGCGTCCCTCGGTGAGGCCGACCCCGACGAGCCGATCGGCATGTCCATCCCGTGGTCGGCACCCGAGGTGCTGTCCGACGAGTCCCGCGGGTCGATCCAGTCCGAGGTCTACTCGCTGGCGGCCACGATCTCGACCCTGCTCGCAGGGCGGAGCCCGTTCGAGGTCCCCGGCGGTGCGAACGGCGCCGCCGACCTGATGTCCCGCATCGACAAGGGCGGCCCACGCCCCACCGGACGGCCGGACGTCCCCCCGACCCTCGAGCGCGTCCTCGCCGCCGGCATGGCCCGTCGTCCCGCGGACCGCCCCGCGACCGTCCTCGACCTCGTGCGTGGGTTCCAGCAGGTCGAGGCCGAGCTCGGCCTCCCGCAGACGCATGCCGACGTCGCCGTGGAGAGCTGGGCCGTGACGACACCGACGGCAGAGGGTGACCGGACCGTGGTCCGCGCTCTCCAGCCTCCCGTCCGTGCCGGTCGCCGACGGCGTCGGCGCCGAGCCGTCCTCGGTGGCGTCGACGGCACCGGTTCGCGGAGCGTCGGGACGGTGCACCGCCCCGGCTCGTCCGCCCGCGCCCGACGCGGCCCGCGCACGACCGTCGTGTGGGCCTCCGTGGCGTCCGCCGTCGTCGTCGCCGCACTGGCGGTGACGGCCGTCGTGGTCGTCACCCGCGACGCCGACGCGTCCATCCCCACCGTGGCCGGGATCAGCACGAGCACGACCGGGTCGTCGGTCACGTTCCGCTGGGACGACCCGGGCCTGCGCCCCGGGGACACGTACGTCGTCACCTCGGGCGGGTCGACGAGCCAGCAGTCCGGCACGTCCTTCGTGGTCACCGGACGCTCGGGTGTCGAGGAGTGCGTCACCGTCGCGGTGAACCGGGACGGGCGTACCGGGGCCGTGAGCGACCAGCGGTGCGCGACGATCGGCGGCACCTCGTGATCCGGCGGCTGTTCCGCGCGCACCGGTCGGCGGCGCTGACGTCCGTGGTCGCCGTCGTCGTCGGCGCGGTCGTCACCGGGACGGCTCTCGTGTCGACCGGGTACCACACGCAGCGTGTCGACCTCGGTGACGGCACGGTCTGGGTGCCGTCCGCGGAGTACGGCGCGGTCGGTCGCGCGAACCCCGGGGTGCTCGAGCTCAACACCGCGGTGTCGACGTCCTCCGACGCCGTCGACGTCCTGCAGCACGGGTCGACCGTGTACAGCGTCGACCGGACGAAGGGGACGGTCGCACGGGTCGACGTCGCGGACGCCACCCTGGGTGACGCCGTCACGCTGCCCGCGGGCAGCCCGGACGTCTTCTTCGCGGGGCGCACCGCGGTCGTCGGGAACGGCGACACCGGCGAGCTCTGGACCACGCCCGCGTCCGCGCTCGAGGACTTCGACGCCTCGACGAAGGCCGACCTGACGCTCGGCGCCGACGCGGTGTTCGACGCCGCCGACGACCGCGTCGCCGTCTACTCGCCCCGCACGTCGACCGCGTCCCTCGTCGACCTCGGTGCCACGCCGACCGTCGCGCACCGGTGGACGGTCCGGATGGACCGCACGCACGAACTGCAGGTCGCCGCGTTCGGCGACCACGTCGCCGTGCTCGACCAGACCGACGGTGTGCTCGCGGTGGACGGGCGCCGGGTCGACCTCGCGAGCCGTGTCGGCGCGGCACCCGCGCTCCAGCGGTCGTCGGACGGTGGTGCGAGCGTCACCGTCGCCGGTGCGACCGGCCTCGTCCGGGTCGGGCCGTCGGGTTCCGTCGACGCCGTCCCGCTCGCCGTCTCCGGGCGGGCCGCACGACCCCTCGTCAGCGGCTCGTGCACGTACGGTGCCTGGAACGGTGGTCAGGCCGTCGACACGTGCGCCGGCCGGGCCGTGCAGGACCTCGACCGCGTCCCGGGGGGTGCCGCCCTCCGGATCGTGCACAACGGCGCCGCGGTGGTCGCGAACGACCCGGACAGCGGCCGGACGTGGGCGGTCGGGCGGAGCGGGCAGCTCATCGACAACTGGGCGGACCTGGTCGACCGCGCGGACGACCGCCAGCAGGAGCGCATCGCCGAGGACGACCCCGAGGTGCAGGAGGACCAGGCGCCGCCGGTCGCCGTCGACGACGACCTCGGGGCGCGTCCCGGACGCACCACGACCCTCCCGGTCCTCCTCAACGACCACGACCCGAACGGCGACCCGCTCGTCGTGAGCGAGGTCGGCACGGTCCCGGCGGCTCGCGGCACCGTCGCGATCGTGTCGGACGGGCAGCGGCTGCAGGTCACCCTGCCCGACGACGCGTCCGGCGTCCTGACCTTCCCGTACACGATCACGGACGGCAACGGAGGCTCGGACACGGCCGCCGTGCGCGTCACGGTCCGCTCCGACTCGGTCAACGAGCCGCCGCGGCAGGTCCGGGACACGCGGGCCGACGTCGTGCGCGGCGGTCACGTCACGACGAACGTCCTCGGGGACTGGATCGACCCCGACGGCGACCCCGTGTTCCTCCGGTCGGCGACGCCGTCCGACGGGGACGCGGCCTCGACGACCCCGGACGGGCTGCTCGACTACCGCAACGACAGCGGCCGCACCGGCGAGCGGACGCAGCGGGTCGTCGTGAGCGACGGCCGCGACCAGGGTCGGGGCTCGGTCACGGTCGACGTCGCCGCGCCCGGGGACGTCCCGCTCCGCGCCGACTCGTTCCCCGTCTCCGGGTACGCCGGCAAGCCCTTCACGGTCGACCCGCTCGAGCACGTCCGCGGCGGGAACGGCACGGTGACGCTGACGAGCGTGTCGTCCGCGTCCGGCCTGACCGTTACCCCGTCCTACGACGCCGGCACCTTCCGGGTCGTCGCGCGGGCCGCCGGCGACGCCCAACTCGAGTACACGGTCACCGACGGCGTCAAGACCACGAGCGGCGTCGTCCGGGTCACGGTGCTCGCGCCGCCCGACGCCTCGAGCGCCCCGGTCACGACGCCGAAGACCGTGTTCGTCAACACCCTCGGCACGAAGGACACCGACGTCACGGCGACCGACTCCGACCCGTCCGGCGGCGTCCTCCTCGTGACCGGGCTCGACGGCCCCGCGGACGGATCGGGCGTGCAGGCGAGCGTCCTCGACCAGCACGTGGTCCGCGTGACGCTGACCGCCCCGCTGGCCGGCCCGGTGTCCTTCCGGTACACGGTGTCGAACGGACTGGCCTCGGCGACCGGCACGGTGACCGTCGTCGAGATCCCGGAGCCGGACCGCATCCAGCCGCCGGTGGCCCAGCCGGACACGGCGACGGTCCGCGTCGGGGACGTGACGGACATCGACGTCCTCGCGAACGACACCCAGCCCGAGGGCGGCTCGCTGACGCTGCTGCCCGACCTGGTGCAGGACGTCCCGGGCGGCAGCGGCCTGCTGTTCGTGTCGGGCGACCGGCTCCGGTACCTCGCGCCGACCACGCCGGGCACGTACACGGCGGCCTACCGTGTCGCCGGCCCGGACGGGCAGACCGCCGACGCGACCGTCTCCATCTCGGTCCGCGACCGCGACCGGACGACGAACAGCGCCCCGGTGCCCCAGACGGTGACGGCCCGCGTCGTCGCCGGGCAGACGGTCCGGATCGCGGTGCCCCTCGCCGACACCGACCCGGACGGCGACTCCGTGCAGCTCGTCGGCGTCGGGTCGAACCCGGAGAAGGGCGCTGTCACCGAGGTCACGACGGATGCGCTGACGTACGAGGCCGGCGACTACTCCGCCGGCACGGACGAGTTCACGTACACGGTGGTCGACGCCCTCGGCGCCCGCGCCACCGGAACGGTCCGCGTCGGCATCGCGCCGCGTGCCGACCAGGCCTCCGACCCGGTCGCGCAGGCCGACCGCGTCACGATCCGGCCCGGTGGCACCGTGACGGTCCGGGTCCTGCAGAACGACTCGGACCCCGAGGGCGGGCGGCTCCGCGTCGCGTCCGCCGAGCCGACGGGGTCGGGCGTGCGGGCCCGGGTCCTCGGCGGCGAGACGGTGCGCGTCACGCCGCCCGCGTCCGCGCGCGAGGGTGACTTCGCCGTCCTGTACACCGTGACGAACGAGCGGGCCGGGTCCAGCACCGCCTTCCTCACCGTCACGGTGGACCCCGACGCGTCGCCGCTCCGGCCCGAGGTCGACGACACCGTGCTCGACCTGCAGGACGTCCTCGGGCGCGACTCCGTCACGGTCGACGTGCTCCGGAACGTGTTCGCGGCCGAGGGCACGCGCGCGGACCTCCGGGTCGGCCTCGTCGGTGGCCACCGGAGCGGCGCCCGCGTCACCGACGACGACCGGATCGCGGTGCGGATCACGGCACGGTCGCAGGTGATCCCGTTCTCGGTGGCCCTGCGTGACCAGCCGGACATCGTCTCGCTCGGCTTCGTCCACGTGCCCGGCACCGACGACGCCCTGCCCCAGGTCGACCGGTCCGCGCCCGCCGTCACGGTGCGGAGCGAGTCGACGGTGCGGATCCCGCTCGACCGCTACGTCGTGACCGCCACCGGCCGCACCGCGACGCTGACCGACCGCGGTGCCGTGAAGGCCACCCACGCCAACGGCGGCTCGCTCGTCGTCGACAGCTCGACGCTGCAGTTCACCTCCGCCGAGCTGTACTACGGCAACGCGTCGATCTCGTTCGAGGTCACCGACGGCTCGGACGCCGACGGCGGCAAGGGGCGGGTGGCGACCCTGGTCCTGCCGATCACCGTCACGCCCCGGTCGAACCAGCCGCCGGCGCTGAGCGGGACCACGCTCGAGCTCCAGCCGGGCGACACCCGCACACTCGACCTCACGAAGCTCACCGACTACCCGTACCCGGCCGACCTGCCGGAGCTGCGGTACTCGGTGGTCGACCGCCCGGGTGGCGGCACCACCGCCTCGGTGACCGGGCAGCGCCTCACCGTGCGAGTGCCGGAGTCCGCACGGACCGGGACGAGCACCTCCGTCGGCGTCGGCGTCGCGGACGCGACCAACGCCGGTCGCGCGGGCCGGATCGTCGTCGACGTCGTGACCTCGACCCGACCGCTCGTGCAGCCCGCGCCGGACAGCACCGTCGTCGCCCGTGGCACGACCACGACGGTCGACGTCCTGGCGAACGACCGGACGACGAACCCGTTCCCCGGCGAGCCGCTCCGCGTGACCGACATCCGCGGGCTCGGCGGCGGGCTGCCGTCCGGCGTCTCGGTGACCCCGAGTGCCGACCGCTCGCGCCTCCGCGTGACGGTCGCGCGTGACGCGAGGCCGGTCGACGCGCACCTGCAGTACCGTGTCGCCGACGTCACCGGGGACACGGCACGGTCCGTGTGGGGCGACGTCACGATCTCCGTGCAGGACGTGCCCGACGCGCCCGGGACCCCGACCCGGACCGGGTCGTCCGAGGGCGGCCGCGTGACGCTCTCCTGGTCGACCCCGCGGGCGAACAACTCGGCGATCACCGGCTACCGGGTGACGGGGACGAACGGCGTGGCGCAGGACTGCGGCACCGCGACCGTCTGCACGGTCACGGGGCTCGACCCGACGGCGTCCTACCGGTTCTCCGTCACCGCCGCGAACGCCGTCGGTCGGTCGGACCCGTCCGCGCAGTCGGCCGCGATGAGCGCGGACTTCGTGCCCGCGGCACCGACCGGCACGACGGTCGGCCCGGACCGCACCACGCCGAACCGGCTCGACGTCCGCTGGGACGCCGTGCCGCGTCCGTCGCGGGGGAGCCTCGTCGACCAGTACGTGGTCACCGTCGCCGGGCCGGGGCTCAGCACCACGAAGACCGTCCGCGGTGCCACCGCCACGACCTTCGACGGCGCCCTCAGCGGTGCGACGTACGCGGTCACGGTCTCGGCACGGAACGACGCGGCCCGCGACGGCACCGCCGTGCAGTGGAACACCGGTTCCGCGACGGGCGCCGCGGTCGGGACGCCCGGGACGGTCACCGGGCTCAGCGCCTCGACCGGCAGCACGCCCGACACCGACGGGCGGTCCACCGTGACCGTGACCTGGGGCGCGGCGGACGGCCAGGGCGGCAGCGGGCCGTCGTACGCCGCGTACCGGATCGCGGCGGGCTCGACGCCGACCTGCCGGAGCCTCGCCGGGGAGACGCCCGTCGGGACGGCGTCCGGCGCCGTCGACCGGGGCGTGCCGGCCGGCGTGACGCGGTACGCGGTCGTCGCCGACAACGGCCTGTTCTGCAGCGTGGCCGTCACGGACACGGTCGCCTACGAACGGCCCGCGGCTCCGGTCGCTCCGTCGGTCGGCCTCGTCACGTCGGGCCAGCCGGACCGCATCGACGCGCGCGTCACGGCCCCGACCACGAAGGTCGACCACTACCGCCTCGACACCGGGAGCGGGACGGTCGACCTGGCGCCCGGTGACTCCTGGACCGGTGTCCCCGGTGCCGGGTCGCGCAACACCGCCGTGAAGGTCGCCCTGCAGGCGTGCGGTGCCCCTGGTGACGCGTTCTGCTCGGACCGGACCTCCGCGACCGCGGGCGCCCTCGACCTGTCCGCGTCCGTGACGACGGCGGCGCACGGGCACCCGATCGTGGTGAGTGGCCCGGACGGCAGCGCCGTCGGATCGGTCCGCTACACCGCCACCTGGTACGACGCGGACGGCACGGTCCTGCCCGCGGGCGACGGCAACCCGTGGGACGGGTCCAGCGTCGGGCCCACCCCGCCGACGGACGCCTCGACGGTGTCGGTCCGGGCGTCCGTGACCACGTCGTTCGACGCGGACCTGACCCGTACAGGCACCGACTCCGACCCCGTCGACGTCGGCCCCGACCCGGACGCACCCGCGCCCGACCCCGCACCGATCCCGGGACAGGGCGACCCACCGGGGACGGGCGACCCGCCCGGCCAGGGCGCGTCCGGCTGACCGCCGGGCCGCCCCGCGGGCAGACACGGCTCGTCAGCCGTGCCCCGCCAGGCCGCGACGATCCAGACCGCGACGACCCAGACCCCACCGACCCGGCCCGCAGCACCCCGCCAACCGCACTCCGCCAGTCCGCACCCCGCCAGCCCGCACCCCGCCCGACCCGACGAGGAACGACCCGCATGACCATGACCCCGGAGCAGGCCACCCGCTTCGCCGACGTCGCCGCCCGCATCGTGACGAACGTCGAGCAGGTGCTCCTCGGCAAGGCCTTCGTGATCCGCCTGGCCGTCACCGCGATGCTCAGCGAGGGGCACTTGCTGCTCGAGGACGTCCCGGGCACCGGCAAGACGAGCCTCGCCCGAGCCCTCGCCCAGAGCGTGCAGGGCGTGACGAGCCGCATCCAGTTCACGCCCGACCTGCTGCCCGGCGACATCACCGGCATCAGCGTCTACGACCAGCGCGCGCAGGAGTTCGAGTTCCACCGCGGGCCCGTCTTCGCCAACGTCGTCCTCGCGGACGAGATCAACCGCGCCAGCCCGAAGACCCAGTCCGCACTCCTCGAGGCGATGGAGGAGTCCGCCGTCACGGTCGACGGCGTCAGCCACCGCCTCGGCGCGCCGTTCATGGTGATCGCCACGCAGAACCCGGTCGAGCAGGCCGGCACGTACCGGCTCCCCGAGGCGCAGCTCGACCGCTTCCTCATGAAGACCTCGATCGGCTACCCGGACCACGCTGCGACCGTCCGCATCCTCGAGACGTCCTCGGCGCCGTCCGCCGCCGTCCCGCTCGCGAGCGTCGTCCCCGCCGCCAGCGTCACCGAGCTCGCCGCGCTCGCCCGCACCGTGCACGTCGACCCGGTCATCGCCGACTACGTCGCTCGTCTGGTCGACGCGACCCGCGCAGCCGGCGAGGTCCGACTCGGCGTCAGCGTCCGCGGTGCCATGGGCCTCGTCCGCGCCGCACGCGTCTACGCCGCGGTGCAGGGGCGCCACTACGTCACACCGGACGACGTCAAGGCGTTGGCCGAGCCGGTGCTCGCCCACCGCCTCGTCCTGGACGCCGAGGCGGAGTTCGACGGCGTCAGCGCGTCGAGCGTCATCGGACAGATCCTCGTCGAGACGCCGCCGCCCGCGGACCGGACGCCGCGGTGACCGACCGCCGGCCCGTCGCCACGCGCTCGCGTCGCCCGTCCGCGACGCGGTCGCGTCGTGCCACGGTCGACGGTCGCACCGGGACGGTCGCCGGCATGACGAACGTCCGGACCCGTCTGGTCGGTGACCGCGACGGCGTCGCCGCCGAGGCGGTCGTCGGTGTCGTCCGCGTGTGGCGCACGGCCGGGAGGCTCGTCACGCGTGTCCGGGACGAGGTCGCCGCCGTCGTCACCGGGCTCGGCTGGACCGTGCTCGCACTGACCGTCGTCGCGTTCGTCGTCGGGTACCGGTTCGGCCTCCGCGAGGTCGTCGTCGTCGGGTGGGCCGGCGCGGTCCTCGCCGTCGTGGCGGCGGTGGCGCTCGTCGGGCGGTCGCGCCTCGTCGTGGGCATGACCCTCCCGCAGCACCGCGTCGCGGTCGGCGACCCCGCCGAGGTGACCGTCACCGCCGAGAACCCCACGCGCCTCCCGTCCGTGCCCACGACGCTCGAACTGCCGGTCGGCAACGGGCTCGTCGACGTGGCGGTGCCGGTCGTCGCGCCGCACGGGGTCCACGTCCGCCGGGTGCCGGTGCCGACCACGCGCCGCGGTGTCCTCGACGTCGGTCCGGTCACCGGCGTCCGTGCCGACCCGGTCGGGCTCGTCCGACGGGAGCTCGTCTGGGCCGAGCAGGAACAGGTCATCGTCCACCCGCGCACGGTCGCGATCCCCTCCACGAGCACCGGCCTGGTGCGGGACCTCGAGGGGCAGGCGACGAACGACCTGTCCCCGGCCGACATCGCCTTCCACGCCGTCCGCGAGTACATGCCCGGAGACGACCCGCGCACCATCCACTGGAAGTCGACGGCGAAGACCGGCGCGTTCATGGTGCGGCAGTTCGAGGACACGCGTCGGTCGCACCTCGTCGTCGCCCTCGGTGTCTCGGACACCGAGTACCGCGACGAGGACGAGTTCGAGCTGGCCGTCAGCGCCGCCGCCTCGCTCGGCACCCGAGCGGTCCGGGACGGCCGCGAGGTCACCGTCGTGGTGTCCGAACGCACCCCCGAGTTCGCGAAGCGCCCGGTGTACGCGCTCGAGTCACTGCCGACCGTCACGCCGACGCGGCTGCTCGACGCCTTCGCGAGCGTCGGCCTCGCCGAGGCATGCCTGCCGGTCGCCGAGGTCGCGCGACTCGTCGGGCGGGACGCGGCAGGCATCTCGGTCGCCTTCCTGGTCGTCGGCAGCGCGGTCGGCCTGCCCGCCCTCCGCCTCGCGGCGACGCGGTTCCCGGTCGGGGTCGAGGTCGTCGCCGTCGTGTGCGAGCCCGAGGCCGTCCCGCGCTCGGTCCGGGTCGCCGGACTGACCGTGCTGACGATCGGGTACCTCGAGGACCTCCGGCACGCGCTGCACCGGTCGGCTGCCGCATGACGACGACGCCCCTCCGTGAACGGCCCCGCGGCGCCGCACGTCGACCGCCGGCGCGTCGTCGTCGTCCCGTCGTGCGCCTCGTCGCGGGCACCGGGGCCGTCTGGGTCCTCGTCGCCCTGGCGAGCGTCGCCTGGTGGCCCGTGCACCGCGACGGTGCGATGGTCGTCGCCGGCACGACGGCCGTGATTGTCGGGACCCTCGTGGCGGTCCTCGGCCTCGTCCTCCGGCTGCCGGCGGCCGCGGTGGCGGTGCTCACCGTCGTCGGCTTCGTCGTGACCGGGGTGCCCGCGGCCGTCCCGGACCGCGCGGACGGGGTCCTCCCGACCGGACCGGGTGTCGTGGACCTCCTCGCCGGCGTCGCGCTCGGGTGGCGGCAGCTCGTGACCGTCAGCTTGCCGGTCGGGTCCTACGAGGCGCTGCTCGTGCCGTACTTCGTGACGGCCCTCCTCGCGACGGTGGTGGGCGTGACGGTCGCGACCCGGGCCTCCCGTCCGGAGGCGGCGGGGCTGGCACCGCTCGTGGTCTTCGCCACGGGGGTGGCGGTCGGACCGACCCGGTTGGCCACCTCGGTCGCCCTGGCGGTCGCGCTCGTGGGTGCCGCGCTGGTCTGGGCGCTCAGCGTCCGGCACGTCCGGCGGGCCACGACGGTCGCCGAGACCGTCGGCCAGCCCGTCCCGGTGCTCCGGGCGGTCGTGCGGCCGGCGCTCGTCGGGACCGCGACGATCGCGGCGGCGGCCCTCGTCGCGACCGGGCTCGGGCTCCTCGTCCCGCCGTCGACGGGCCGGACCGTGGCACGGACCGACGTCGTGCGGCCGTTCGACCCGCGCGACCACGTCAGCCCGCTGAGCGGCTTCCGCGCCTACCAGGAGGACGACCAGGTCGACGTCCCGCAGCTCACCGTCACCGGCCTGCCGCGCGGCGGCTTCGTCCGGATCGCGACCCTCGACACCTACGACGGCGTCGTCTACCGCGTGGGTGGCCCGGACGGCGCCACCGCGTCCGGGACGTTCGAGCGCGTCCCGACCTCGGTCGACGTGTCCGGTGTCCGCGGCACGCGCGTCAGGGTGGGCGTCACGGTCGACGGGTACCGGGACGTCTGGCTGCCAACCGTCGGCGACCTCGAGACGGTGACCTTCCAGGGACGCACCGCGGACCGGGACCGCACCGGGTTCTTCTACGACCGCGCGACCAGCACGGGTGCGCTCGTCGGCGGCGTCTCCGCGGGCACCCGCTACACGCTCTCCGCGGTCCTGCCCGCCCAGCCGACCGAGCGCCAGCTCACGGCGGCCCGGCCCGGGACGGCGTCGGTGCCGACGCCACGGGCCGTGCCGGACGCGGTCCGGGACGCCGTGCAGGCCGTGTCCGAGCCCGGCGCGTCCGACGGGGCCCGACTCGTCGCAGCGCTCTCGGCCCTGGCCCGCACCGGGTACGTGAGCCACGGCGTCGGCGACGACCGCGCGAGCCGGTCCGGGCACGGGGCCGACCGCATCGAGGAGCTGCTCACCGGCCAGCCCGTGGTGGGGGACCAGGAGCAGTACGCCGTCGCGGCCGCGCTCATGGCGCAGCAGATCGGCTTCCCGGCGCGGGTCGTCATGGGGTTCACGGCGGGCGGTGACTCCGGGACGACGCCCGCCACCGGTGCCGGTGGCCGCACGACGTTCCGGGGGAGTGACGTCACGGCACGCATCGAGGTGGACACGGCCGAGTACGGGTGGGTCCTGCTCGACCCGAACCCTTTAGTCCGGGAGATCCCCGAGGAGTCCGACCAGACGCCGCAGCCCGTCACCCGTCCCGAGACCATCGTCCCGCCGCCGCCCGCGGAACCCCAGGTGCAGGAGCAGCAGACGCCGCCGCAGGCCGACCCGGACGCCCCGCCCGCGCGCCCGTTCTGGCTGCAGCTGCTCCTCGCGGTGCTGCCGTGGGCGCTGGGCGTGCTCGGGGTCGCGGCGCTCGTGCTCTTGCCGATCGTCGTCGTGCTCGTCCTGAAGCGCCTCCGCCGTCGTCGTCGCCGCCGTGCCCCGGCCGCACGGGCCCGGGTCGTCGGCGCCTGGGACGAGTACCGGGACGCCCTGCTCGACAACGGTCATGCGGTCGCCGCCACCGCCACCCGGCGCGAGGTCGCGGTGGCGGCACCGGGTGACGCCGCAACCGGCCTCTCGGCCCTGGCGGACCGGGCGGTCTTCGGGCCGTCGGACGTCGACGACCGGACGGCGGACCGGATGTGGGACGCGACCGACGCGGCCGTGGCCGAGCTGCGGTCCGGGCGGACGCGACGGGAGCGGTTCCGCGCCGCCGTCTCGTTGCGTTCACTCCGCTCCGGCCGCTGGGTCCGCTGACTCCGGACGAGCGGAGGGCGCTCGGAGCGGCGGTGACTACGATGTCGGGAGGCCGGAACCACCTGACGGACGGTCGGACGAGGACAGAGGCACCCTGTGATCAGATGCGAACACTGCGGATCGACGCTCCCGGACGGAGCGATCTTCTGCGGTGAGTGCGGACGAGCCGTCACGACCTCGGCAGCGCGTCGCACCGCACCCGCGGAAGCCGTCGACCGTGGCACCCCACCCCCGTTGCAGCAGCCCGGCGTCCCCGGACGCGGGGTCGATCCCGCTGCCGACGGCTGGCTGCCCGAGTCCACCCTCGACCCGGCCACGCGCGCATGGCTGACCGGTGCCGACCACGGCGCGTCCCCGGTCGCGGACGCCACGACGGCGGGTCGCCAGGACCGGACCGGGACGGAGCACCAGGACCACGACGCTCCCGCCTCCCCGCGATCGGGCTCCGGGCAGCCAGCCGCCTCCGTCGATCGGGGCACTCCCGCAGCGGACGACCTCGCCCCGCGGAGCGCGCCGTCGCACGTGCACGGTTCCGGGACCGGTCTCGGCGACTGGACCGGACGCTCGACCGAGGGTCCCGGAGCGGAACCCGTCGAACCGACGCTCGACCCCGATGCCTTCCCCGCCGAGACGCTCGCGCCGCAGGACGACCCGGAGGTCCAGCGCGCCGACGCCTGGGACGAGCGCGGAGCGGCGGACCAGGGGGACACGCCCCCGTCGACAGGGGCCGGGTCGGCCGTCGTCGAGCCGGTCTGGTCACCGCCGTCGACGCCCGCCGCCCCTCCGACCGGACCGTCCTGGTGGATCGGTCGCGCCCCGTCCGCCGAGGCGACGAGCGAGCAGACGACTCCCGGGGGGACCGGCGACGACGCGGGCGTGCAGCGGACGGACGATGCGCCCCGGCCGGGCGACACCGCGGTCTTCCAGCTGCCGGCCGAGCGCCGGGCGCCGCGCCCCACACCGCTCGTCGCCCCGGGCAGCCAGAGCACGGTCTGCCACGTCTGCGGCCACACCCTCGAGCCGGACGACATCTTCTGTGAGGAGTGCGGATCGGTCCGCCCCGCCGTGACCGCCGCCTTCACGGGGCCGGTGATGCCCCTCCCGCTCGCCCGCCCGGACTGGGCCGCCGACGAGGACGCCCTCCGCAGCGCCGTCTCCGACGCCCACGACCTGACCGAGGAGTCGGACGGACTGCCGGACGCGGACTCCAGCGAGCTCCCCGACGCGGACGACGACGACGCCCACAGCGGTCCGGACGCGGACGGCCGGGACGACGTCGCCCCTGGTGGGCGCGACGGCGCCGAGACACCCGATGCCTCCGGTGCTGTCGACCCGTCCGACGACCGGGACGCGTCGGCGGGTCGCGACGGCCACGAGGACCTGGACGACCGCGGTCCGGACAGCGGTCCGGTGAGCACGAGCACCCCGGGGGCCCCTGCCGCCGCGGACTCGGATGCGGCTGGTCGCCCCTCCTCCACCTCCGACGACGCTCACGACGACGGCGCCGCTGGTCACGACGACGGTGCCGCCGGTCACGACGAGGGTGCCGGCCAGGCCGGGACCGACGGGACGACGGACGTCGTGCCGGGCGACGCCGCCGACGACCGCGGTGCGGCCCGTCCGGCTGGAGCGTCCGACGCACAGCCCGATGAGTCGGTCGGTGCGCCGTCCGTCGACGATGCCGGCGGACCCGGCGCGGAGGCCCTGCCCGGCACGAGCCCCCGGCTCACGTCCGACGGTGCTCCCGTCCCACCGGTCGCCGCCCCGCTCCCGCCGGTCGCCGCCCCGCTCCCGCCGGTCGCCGCCTCGCTCCCGCCGGTCGCCCCGCCGCGGTCCGGTGCGACCGAGGCGACCGGTGCCGCCGTTCCGACGGACCACGACGCGGGCCCGGACGAGGACGTCGAGGAGACCCGGATCGTGTCCCGCGCACCCGCGCAGGCTCCGTTCCTGCTGCACTTCAGCACGGGCGAGCGCCTCGGCGTGCACGGGTCCGCGCTGCTCGGCCGACTCCCGCGCCCCGAGGCCGACGAGCAGTTCGACGGCCTGCTGACGATCCGCGATCCGGGCAAGTCCGTCTCGAAGACCCACCTGGAACTCGGGCGGGACGGTGACGACCTCTGGGTCTCCGACCGCTACTCGGGCAACGGCACGATGATCCGGCACATCGACGGGTCGATCCGGCGGTGCGAGCCCGGACGGCGGTACCGCGTCGAGCGCGGCGCACGCGTCGACATCGGGGAGCAGTTCTTCCTCGTCCAGTGAGGTCGGGCCGGTGCGCGCGCAGCACCGCCTCATGGCGGGGCCGCTCGTCCACGACCCACCTGCTCCGCGCCGGTTCTCCACAGCGG
The DNA here is from genome assembly GCF_003234475.1 of Curtobacterium sp. MCBD17_008. Taxonomy (NCBI): domain Bacteria; kingdom Bacillati; phylum Actinomycetota; class Actinomycetes; order Micrococcales; family Microbacteriaceae; genus Curtobacterium; species Curtobacterium sp. MCBD17_008. The sequence goes on from NZ_QKTK01000008.1 coordinate 137,027, forward strand.
CCCGGAGCAGGCGCCGCGCAACGGTCAGGTGCGGTGCGATGGGCGCATGGACCCGCGGACCGCTCGGAGCGTCGCCTCGGCCGTCGCCATCCTCGTGACGGTCTGGGCCGTCGTGTCCACCGGCGACGACCGGACGGTGCTGCTCGTGGCGGCGGCCGTCGTTGCGGTGCTCGGTCTCGCGGTGCGACCGGCTGACGGTCTTCCGCGAGCACCGACGGTCGTCATCCCGCCGGGCCCGGCTGCCGGTCCCGCGGACGACCGGTGCGGCGGCGAGGCATCGGCGGCCGGTCCCGCGGACGACCGGTGCGGCGCGACCGGGCCAGACGCGGACGTCTGCTCGTTCCCGCCGAGACCGGGTGGGGAACTGGTCGTCGGGCGGGACCCCGCGGGCCGGATCGTCACCGTCGACGCTGCCGGTGGAGTCGTCGTGCGTGGTCGCGGCGCGCTGGCCCTCGCCGTCTTCGAAGCCCTCGTCGACCAGCTCGAGGGCCTCGTGCCGCGCGCCGGACCGGACGTGCCCGGCGCAGAGCTCCGTGTCGCGGCGGACACGGGCGTGCTCGGCCGCCGCACCGTCCGCGCCGGGCTCCCCGAGGGGCACGCGGCGGCGGCGGCGGTCGCCGACGACGGTGCCCTGCTCGGGACCGTCGTCCTGGTCCCCGGGCTCGCGGCCACCCCGCGCCGGACGGGTGCCGTCGTGGACGTGACGCGCTACGGGTGCCGGCTGACCGGGAGACACCGGGCCGGGGGCACCGCGGACACCGCCGGGGACGACGACGTCGGGACGGTCATCATGCCGACGCTGCCGCTGCTCGTGCTCTCCGCGGACGAGCGCTCGTCCCTCGCCGACGACCACAGCGGGCCCGGGCGGGGGACCGAGAGGGCATCGGCTTCCCCGGTCCGGTCCGGGACGTGTCCATCCGGCCCGGTGCGTCCGGAGGGCCGGTCTCGTCGCCCCCGGTCAGCTCAGCGGAGACCCGCTCCGACGCGGACCGCGCCGACCGGCAGACCGCCACCGAGGACACGCTCGCCGGTCGCCTGCAGCACCTCGTCCGCGGCGACGGCGTCGACCAGGTCGTTGCGGACGAGCAACGTCAGGGCCGCGAGCGTCCCGGCACGGAGGGCTCCGTCGAGCACCTTGACGGCGACGGCCGGTCCGCCCGGCACACCCATCACCATGACGCCCTCCGCCCCGAGCTTCGCGAGGAGACCGAGTCGTTCGATGGTGACGGTGTTCGCCCGCCCGACGCCGTCGATCGCCCACGGATCCGCCAGGACCGCGTCGGTCAGGGCGGCGGAGTCCTCGTCGGCACGCGCCACGACCCCGGCGATGCCCCGCGCCAGTCCGGTGAGGGTGAGCGGGAACACCGGTGCGCCGCAGCCGTCGGTCCCGACGACGTCGACGACCTCGCCGGTGGCGTCCTCCACCGTGCTCCGGACCGCCTGCTGCAGCGGGTGCTCGATGTCGAGGTACGTCGCCTCGTCCCAACCGTGCACCCGGCAGGCGGCGAGCATGCCGGCGTGCTTGCCCGAGCAGTTCATCGCCAGCCGACGGGGACCCGTCATGCTCCGGGCGGTGTCCCGGTCGAACGGCAGGTCGGGCGGGCACCCGAGGTCCTCCTCGACGTGGTCGAAGCGCTCGAGCATCCGCATCGCGAGGGACTGGTGGGACGGTGTCCCGGCGTGACTCGCCGTCGTCATCACCAGCTCCGCGCCCGAGAAGAGCGCCCCGGCACGTCGGACCGCCAGCGCCTGGAGGGGCTTCATCGTCGATCGGGGGTAGATGCTGGCGCCCACGTCGCCGACGGCGTCGAGCACGGAACCGTCCGCGCCGACGACGACGCCCGCGCCGACGTGGCGGCTCTCGTCGAAGCCGGACCGTTCGAGGACGGCCAGCTCGACCGAGCCGTCGGCGGTGAGAGGATGACGGTCGGTGCTGGTGGCCGTGCGCATGGCGCGATCCTACCGACGACCCACACGACGAGAGGACCGCGATGAACGACCACTCCTACGAGGTCTCCGTCCACTGGACCGGCGACCGGGGGACCGGCACGAGCGGGCACCGCGACTACGGACGCGAGCACGTCGTCAGCGCCGCGGGCAAGCCGGACGTCCCCGGCAGCGCCGACCCGACGTTCCGCGGGGACCGCGACCGGTGGAACCCCGAGGAGCTCGTCCTCGCCGCCCTGAGCCAGTGCCACATGCTCAGCTACCTGCACGTCGCCGTGACCACGGGCTTCACGGTGGTCGCGTACGAGGACCGTGCCACGGCCGGTCTCGACCTCCACCGCGACGGCTCGGGCGAACTCACCGGTGCGGTCCTCCGTCCCCTCGTGACGATCCGCGAGGCGGACCGGGTGGCGGACGCACGGGCGGCACACGCCGAAGCGAACCGGCTGTGCTTCATCGCGCGGTCCGTCGCGTTCCCCGTCCACCACGAGCCCGAGATCGTCGTCCTCGGAGCCGACGCATCGGTGGGTACGGCAGGATGACCCGTGTGAAGCGTCTCCGCCTGCTCCCGATCGCCCTCGTGCCCGCCGTGATCCTCGGCCTCGCAGCCTGCTCGGGGTCCGGCTCCTCGGACGCCTCGGCCTCCGCATCGTCCACCCCGAAGGCCACGGCCGCGCCGATCACGTCGTGCCCGAAGCCGGGCGGAGCGTCGGACTCGATCGCCGCCACGGGTGACGTCGGCGGATCCCGGGCGCCGAAGGTGACGTTCGACGACGGCCTCACCGCCGACCCGCCGCAGGCGACCCGCGCCGTGAAGGGCACGGGCGCCGCACTCGCCGAGGGCGACTTCGTCCAGGTCGCGTACTCCGCGTACGACGCGAAGGACGCGAAGAACCTCGTGACCGTCGGCTTCGACCAGGGGAACCCCCAGGTCCTCTCCGTGGGCGGCACCGGCTTCGGCGCCCTCCTCGCCTGCGCGCACGTCGGTGACCGCGTCGCCGTCGTCGGTCAGGCCGCCGCACTCGGCTTCAACACGAGCGGGTCGATCGTCGTCGTCGCGGACGTCGTCGAGCAGACCCCGACCAAGTCGACCGGCACGCCGCAGGACCAGGACCCGGCGCTCCCCACGGTCGAGGACAAGGCGGACGGCGAGCCCGAGATCACCATCCCGGACACCGACGCACCCACGAAGACCACGGCCGAGGTCATCAAGCAGGGTGACGGTGACGTCATCGAGGACGGCGACACCGCGCTCGTGCAGTACAAGGGGGTCGCGTACAAGGGCGGCAAGGAGTTCGACTCCTCGTGGTCGAAGGGCTCGCCGACGACCTTCACGATCTCGAACAGCGGGCTCATCCCCGGGTTCGTCAAGGGACTGGTCGGGCAGAAGATCGGTTCGCAGGTCATGATCGTCGTCACGCCGGAGGACGGCTACGGCGCCAACCCGCCGGAGGGCTCGGGCATCCCCGCGAACGCGACCCTCGTGTTCGTCGTCGACCTGCTGGCCAAGGGCTGAGCCCGGTGTCGGGCCGCCGCCGGGTCGTCCTCCTCGGCAGCACGGGGTCGATCGGCACGCAGGCGCTCGACGTCATCGAGCGGAACCCCGACCGCTTCGAGCTCGTCGGCCTGACCGCGGGCACGGACACCGCCACCCTCGCCGAGCAGGCCGACCGGTACGGCGTCCGCGACACCGCGCTCGGGGCCGCCGACGCGGAACGACTCGTCCGCAGCGTCGAGGCCGACGTCGTGCTCAACGGGATCACCGGATCCGTCGGGCTCGGTCCGACCCTCGCGGTCCTCGAGACCGGCGCGACGCTCGCGCTGGCGAACAAGGAGAGCCTCATCGTCGGGGGCCCGCTCGTGCAGGCCGCCGCGGCACCCGGGCAGATCGTCCCGGTCGACAGCGAGCACTCCGCGATCGCCCAGGCACTCCGATCGGGCACCGACGCCGAGGTCCGTCGGCTCGTCCTCACCGCGAGCGGCGGTCCGTTCCGCGGGCGCTCGCGGAACGACCTCGTGGACGTCACACCGGCGCAGGCGCTCGCCCACCCGACGTGGGACATGGGCCTCGTGGTGACCACGAACTCGGCGACCCTGGTGAACAAGGGCCTCGAGGTCATCGAGGCGCACCTGCTCTTCGGCGTCCCCTACGACCGCATCGACGTCACCGTGCACGCGCAGTCGGTCGTGCACTCGATGGTCGAGTTCGTCGACGGCTCGACCATCGCGCAGGCGTCTCCGCCGGACATGCGGCTGCCGATCGCCCTCGGCCTCGCCTGGCCCGACCGGGTCCCGCACGTCGGCGTGCCGCTGGACTGGACGACCGCGAGCACGTGGACGTTCGAGCCGCTCGACGCCGCCGCCTTCGGCGCCGTCGACCTCGCCAAGCGGGTGGGCACGCTCGGCGGCACCTTCCCCGCCGTGTTCAACGCCGCCAACGAGCAGGCCGTCGCCGCCTTCCACGCGGGGGCGATCGGATTCCTCGACATCGTCGACACGGTGGCGCGGGTCGTCGACGACCACGCGGCGGGAGAGCCGTCGCTCGACGGCGTCCTCGCCGCGGAGCGGTGGGCCCGCCAGCAGGCCGACCGCATCCTCGCCTGCTGACGCGCGCCGGGCCTCCCGTCCGGTCGCTCCGACCGGGAGGCACGCAGCACCACCCAGGTCGCTCACGGCTTTCGTCATGGCGAGCGTCCCGTACCCTTTCCCGGTGACCGTCGGAACCGTCCTGCTCTTCGTCCTCGGCGTCGTCGTCTTCGTCATCGGGCTGCTGGTGTCGATCGGCCTCCACGAGCTCGGCCACCTGGCCTTCGCGAAGCTCTTCAACGTCAAGGTGACCCAGTACTCGCTCGGGTTCGGCAAGGCGATCTGGTCCTTCCGGCGCGGCGAGACCGAGTACGGCATCCGGCCGATCCTGCTCGGCGGGTACATCTCCATGGTCGGCATGCTCAAGCCACGTGCCTCCGGGCGGGAGATCACGAACACGGGCATGTACTCGGCGTTCGTGCAGGACGCCCGGGCCGCGAGTGCCGAGCAGATCGCGGAGTCCGGCGGCGACGACTCCCGGGCCTTCTACCGGCTCACCCCATGGAAGCGGATCATCGTGATGGTCGCCGGGCCGGCGATGAACCTGGTGATCGGGATCCTGCTGTTCGGGGTGCTGCTGGTCGGGTTCGGTGCACCGACCACGACGTTCACGTCGAGTGTCGACTGCGTCCTGCCGACGAGTGCCCGCACGACCTGCACCGACGGCGACGCCGTGTCCCCGGCGAAGGAGGCCGGCATCCGCGCGGGCGACGTGGTGGTCGCCGTCGACGGCCGCCGCAACCCCACGATCACCCAGGTCTCCGACCTCTTCCAGCGCTCCGCGGGCGAGCAGGTCACCGTGGTCGTCGAGCGGGACGGCACCGAGCGCACCCTGCAGGTCACCCCGCAGCTCGCCACCCGCGATGTGTACACGGAGGACGGGTCGGTCGCGAAGGACAGCGACGGGACCACGAAGACCGAGCGCGTCGGCGTCGTCGGGGTGAGCATCGGACAGACGCTCGTCCGGCAGTCGCCCGCCGCGGTGCTCCCCGCGACCGGTGCACAGATCGCTGCCTCGGCGCACCTCATCGTCGACCTGCCGCAGCGGCTCGTCGCCGTCTGGAACGCCGCGTTCGGGGCGCAGGAACGCTCGCAGGACAGTCCGGTGTCGGTCGTCGGCGTCGGCCGGGCGATCGGCACGGTGTCCTCGATGAGCGGCGTGCCCGTGGTCGACAAGGTGTACACGATCCTGGGGCTGCTGGCCTCGCTCAACATCGGGCTGTTCGTGCTGAACATGGTGCCGCTGCTCCCGCTGGACGGCGGCCACATCGCCGGCGCCATCTGGGAAGCGGTCAAGCGTCGTGCCCTCCGGCTGTTCGGCAAGGCCGACCCGGGGCCGATCGACCTGGCGAAGACGATGCCGCTCACGATGGTCGTGGTCGTCCTGCTCGCCGGCATGAGCGCGCTGCTCATCTACGCCGACCTGGTCCGGCCGGTGGACCTGTTCGGGTAGCGCCGGAGCCGCGCGTCGGACCACTACGCTGGCGCGCATGAGCGCAGAACCCGTCGTCCGACCGGAGCCGTCGAAGGCGTCGACCGCCGGGCGGACCCGGACCGTCGAACAGCAGGGCACCGACGTCATCGGTGAGGCCGAGCGGAAGGGCCGTCCCCGCGGCCTCTTCTGGCCGTGGTTCGCCGCGAACATCTCGGTGCTCGGACTGGCCTACGGCTCGTTCGTCCTCGGCTTCGGCATCTCGCTCGCGCAGGCGACGGTGGTGTCGGTCATCGGCGTCGTGTTCTCGTTCCTGCTCTGTGGCATCGTCGCGATCGCCGGCAAGCGCGGGTCCGCCCCGACGATGGTGCTGAGCCGCGCGGCGTTCGGCGTCCGGGGCAACCGGTTGCCGTCCTTCCTCAGCTGGGTCCTCACCGTCGGGTGGGAGACCGCCCTCGCCTCGCTGGCGGTCCTCGCGACGTCCACGGTGTTCCGCGAGCTCGGGTGGGACGACGGCGTCGTCACGAAGGCGGTCGCCCTGGTGGTGGTCGCGGCACTCGTCATCGGGGCGGGGATCGCCGGGTTCGACGTGATCATGCGCCTGCAGACGTGGATCACGGTCGTCACCGCGGTGCTGACGGTGGTCTACGTGGTGTTGGCCGCGCCGTCGATCGACCTCGGGACCCTCGCCGACCTGCCGTCCGGCAGCGCCCAGAACGTCATCGGCGCCCTGGTGCTCGTGATGACCGGCTTCGGGCTCGGCTGGGTGAACGCGGCCGCCGACTACTCCCGGTACCTGCCGCGGTCCGCCTCGACGCGCGGCGTCGTCGGCTGGACGACGTTCGGTGGCGCGCTGGCCCCCGCGGTCCTCGTCGTCATCGGCGTCATGCTCGCCGGCTCGTCGACGGACCTGGACGCCGCGATCGGTGCCGACCCGATCGGCGCGCTGACGACCCTGCTGCCGGTCTGGTTCCTCGTCCCCTTCGCGGTGGTCGCGATCCTCGGTCTCGTCGGTGGTGCCGTCCTCGACATCTACTCGTCGGGTCTCGCCCTGCTCAGCGCGGGTGTGCGGATCCCGCGACCGGTCGCAGCCGGCGTCGACGGCGTGTTCATGATCGCGGGCGCGGTCTACGTGGTGTTCTTCGCGACGAGCTTCATCCAGCCGTTCCAGGCCTTCCTCGTGACGCTCGGTGTGCCCGTCGCAGCCTGGTGCGGTGTGTTCGTCGCAGACGTGCTGCTCCGGCGGCGGGCGTACGCGGAGGACGAGCTCGACACCCCGCGCGGCCGCTACGGCGACGTCCGCTGGACCGCGATCGCGCTGGTGGTCGTCGGCACCGTGCTCGGGTGGGGGCTCGTCACGAACACCTACGGCGTCCCGGCCTGGCTCAACTGGCAGGGCTTCCTGCTCGGCCCGTTCGGCCTCGGGGGACGTGACGGCGCCTGGGCCTACGCGAACCTCGGCGTCCTCGTCGCGCTGCTCGTCGGGTTCCTCGGGACGGTGTTGCTCGGCCGACGCGCGATCCGCCGCCAGGAGGCGCTGCCCGTCACCGAGCCGGTGTCCCGCGTCCCCGCGGACGAGCTGCGCCCGTGACGGCCGGACCGGCACGCGCGGACGCAGCGGCTCCCGACGGTCCGGACGCCGCCGACGCAACGGGCACGTCCGACGCACCCGACACCGCCGACGCGTGGCTCGTCGTCATCGACATGCAGCACGTCTTCACGGGTGACAGCCCCTGGGCGGCACCGCGCTACGCCGAGGCGTCCGCGGCGGTCGAGCGGCTCCTCCCGCGCTTCCGCGACCGCACGGTGCTCACCCGGTTCGTCGCCCCGGAGCACCCGTCCGGCGCGTGGCAGCCGTACTACCGCGACTGGCCCTTCGCCCTCGTTCCCGACGCCGACCCGTTGTACGCGCTCACGGAGCCGTTCGCAGCACTCGCGGCGGGTGGCGCCCCGGTCGTCACCGTGCCGACCTTCGGGAAGTGGGGGACGGACCTCCGACGGGTGACGGGGGAGCAGCCGCACCTCGTGCTCACCGGGGTCTCCACGGACTGCTGTGTGCTGTCGACCGCGCTCGCTGCGGCCGACGCCGGCGTCCGCGTCACGGTCGTGGCCGAGGCGTGCGCCGGCGCGAGCGACGATGACCACGCCCGCGCGCTCGATGCGATGCGCCTGTACGCCCCGCTCGTCACCGTCGTCGACTCCCTGTGAGCAGGCCGCACCGCGTTCCGTGGACGAGCGCGTAGAGTTCCCACCGTGCCCGCAGTGAACCTCGGAATGCCGAAGGCCCCCGAAACCCTGGCCCCGCGTCGCAAGTCCCGGCAGATCCGGGTCGGCAAGGTCCTGGTCGGTGGTGACGCCCCGGTGTCCGTGCAGTCGATGACCACGACGCCGACCACGAACATCAACGCGACCCTCCAGCAGATCGCCGAGCTCACCGCGTCCGGCTGCGACATCGTCCGCGTGGCCGTGCCGAGCCAGGACGACGCCGACGCGCTGCCGATCATCGCGAAGAAGTCGCAGATCCCGGTGATCGCGGACATCCACTTCCAGCCCAAGTACGTCTTCCAGGCCATCGACGCCGGGTGTGCCGCGGTGCGCGTGAACCCGGGCAACATCCGGAAGTTCGACGACCAGGTCGGTGCGATCGCCAAGGCCGCGAAGGACGCGGGTGTGAGCCTGCGGATCGGCGTCAACGCCGGGTCGCTCGAGCCGAGCCTGCTGCAGAAGTACGGGAAGGCCACACCGGAGGCGCTCGTCGAGTCCGCCGTGTGGGAGGCCAGTCTGTTCGAGGAGCACGACTTCCACGACTTCAAGATCTCGGTCAAGCACAACGACCCGATCATCATGGTGAAGGCGTACCGGCAGCTCGCGGAGCGCGGCGACTGGCCGCTGCACCTCGGCGTGACCGAGGCCGGCCCGGAGTTCCAGGGCACGATCAAGAGCGCCACCGCGTTCGGCATCCTGCTCGGCGAGGGCATCGGTGACACCATCCGCGTGTCGCTGTCGGCTCCGCCCGCCCAGGAGGTGAAGGTCGGGCTGCAGATCCTGCAGTCGCTCAACCTCCGCGAGCGCAAGCTCGAGATCGTCTCCTGCCCGAGCTGTGGCCGTGCGCAGGTGGACGTCTACCAGCTCGCGAACGACGTCACGTCCGGGCTCGAGGGCATGACCGTCCCGCTCCGCGTCGCCGTCATGGGGTGCGTCGTGAACGGTCCGGGCGAGGCACGTGAGGCGGACCTCGGTGTCGCCTCCGGCAACGGCAAGGGGCAGATCTTCGTGAAGGGCCAGGTCATCAAGACCGTCCCCGAGGCCGAGATCGTCGCGACCCTCATCGACGAGGCGAACCGCCTCGCCGCGGAGATGGGACCGGCGGCGGGCACCGGCAAGCCGCTCGTCGTCACCTCCTAGGTCCTGGCCCCGTTCCGGACGGCCCGGAACCGGCGGCGGGGGAGCCTCCCGTCCACAGGTGCGGCGGACCGCGACCGCGCGCCGCTAGGCTTGCGGCGTGGTCACACGGCTCTCTCACCTCTTCCTCCGCACGCTCCGCGACGACCCCTCCGACGCCGAGGTGACGAGCCACAAGCTGCTCGTCCGCGCCGGCTACGTCCGCCGCCAGTCGCCGGGCATCTTCGCCTGGCTGCCGCTGGGCCTGAAGGTCCGCGCGAAGATCGAGGGCATCATCCGCGACGAGATGGTCGCCGCCGGGGCGCAGGAGGTCCTGCTGCCGGCGCTGCTGCCGCGCGAGCCCTACGAGGCGACGAACCGCTGGACCGAGTACGGCGACGGCATGTTCCGCCTGCAGGACCGCAAGGGCTCCGACTACCTCCTCGCGCCCACGCACGAGGAGATGTTCGCGCTCCTGGTGAAGGACCTGTACTCCTCCTACAAGGACCTGCCGGTCACGCTGTTCCAGATCCAGGACAAGTACCGCGACGAGGCCCGGCCCCGCGCCGGTCTGCTGCGTGGGCGCGAGTTCACCATGAAGGACGCGTACTCGTTCGACCTCGACGACGCCGGCCTGGAGCGCAGCTACCAGGTGATGCGCGACGCCTACGAGCGGATCTTCACCCGGCTCGGCCTCGAGTACGTCATCGTGAAGGCGGACGCCGGCGCGATGGGCGGGTCGAAGTCCGAGGAGTTCCTGCACCCGATCGCGGTCGGCGAGGACACGTTCGTCCGGAGCGCCGGTGGCTACGCGGCCAACGTCGAGGCCTACGTGACGCCGGTGCCCGAGGCGCGGTCGACCGAAGGGCTCCCGGAGCCCGTGCTCCTGCCCGCGGCGGACACCCCGACCATCGAGTCGCTCGTCGCGCACGCCAACGAGGTCGCCCCGCGTGCCGGTGCGCCCTGGACCGCGGCGGACACGCTGAAGAACGTCGTGCTCGCACTGACGCACCTGGACGGCACGCGCGAGGTCGTGGTCGTCGGACTCCCCGGGGACCGCGACGTCGACCTCAAGCGCGCCGAGGTCGCGTTCGCCCCGGCCGAGGTCGAGGCCGCCGGTGACGACGACTTCCGGAAGCACCGCGGGCTGGTGAAGGGCTACATCGGCCCGCAGGTCCTCGGCGCCGACAGCGCGACCGGCCTGCGCTACTTCGTCGACCCGCGCGTGGTCGACGGCACGAGCTGGGTCACGGGCGCGAACGAGCGCGGTGTGCACGTCTCCGGTCTCGTCGCCGGGCGTGACTTCGTCGCCGACGGTGTCGCCGAGGTGTCCGACGTCCGCGCCGGCGACCCGGCCCCCGACGGTTCCGGCCCGCTCGAGACCGCCCGCGGCATGGAGATCGGCCACGTCTTCCAGCTCGGGCGCAAGTACGCCGAGGCGCTCGGTCTCAAGGTGCAGGACGAGAACGGCAAGCTCGCCACCGTCACGATGGGCTCGTACGGCATCGGCGTGACGCGCATCCTGGCGATCCTGGCCGAGGCGCACAACGACGAGAAGGGCCTGGCCTGGCCGAAGCACGTCGCACCGTTCGACGTGCACGTCGTCGCGACCGGCAAGGACGCGACCGCGTTCGACCTGGCCGAATCGATCGTCGCGCAGCTCGAGGCGGAGCGGTACGAGGTCGTGTACGACGACCGCCCGAAGGTCTCGCCCGGCGTGAAGCTCCGGGACGCCGAGCTGCTCGGCATGCCGGTCGTCGTCGTCGCGGGCCGGAACGCCGCCGACGGCATCGTCGAACTCTGGGACCGGGCGACCGGCGACCGCCGGGAGGTCCCCGTCGCGGACCTGCTGGAGGCCGTCCGCGCGATCTGAGCGCCCGGCGTCCAGCCGGGCGCCCGACGCAAGGCCCGTGGCGGATGCGCCACGGGCCTTGCGTCGTTCCTGCGGTACGATCGACGACGGCTTCCGCGTGGTCCCATCCGCGGGAGCGACTCATCTGAATACGGAGGCACCTCGGTGAAGATCGACCTCGCAGTCCTGCGACTCATGGAGCGTGAACGGGAGATCCCGTTCGACGAGCTCGTCCAGATCATCGAATCTGCCATCCTGACCGCCTACCAGAAGCACCGCGCCGAGAACGACGAACCCGTCGACGCCCAGGCCCGCGTCGAGCTCGACCGGAAGTCCGGCGAGGTCTCGGTGTTCGTCCCCGAACGTGACGAGGACGACAACGTCATCGGCGAGTCCGTGGACCAGCCGAGCGACTTCGGTCGGATCGCGGCCTTCGCGGCCAAGCAGGTCATCAACCAGCGTCTCCGCGACATCGGCGACGACAAGATCCTCGGCGAGTTCCGCGGCAAGGAGGGCGACATCGTCGCCGGCATCGTGCAGCAGGGCCCGAACCCGAAGATGGTCATGGTCGACCTCGGCACCGTCGAGGCGATCCTGCCCCCGGAGGAACAGGTCCCGGGGGAGACCTACACGCACGGCATGCGACTCCGTGTGTACGTGACGAGCGTCGGCCGCGGCAACAAGGGTCCGCAGATCACCGTGTCCCGCACGCACCCGGGCCTCGTGCGCAAGCTCTTCGCACTCGAGGTCCCCGAGATCGCGTCGGGCGTCGTGGAGATCACCTCCCTGGCGCGCGAGGCCGGACACCGCACGAAGATGGCGGTCAAGGCGAACGAGCCCGGGGTCAACGCCAAGGGGGCCTGCATCGGCGAGCTCGGAGCCCGCGTGCGCTCGGTCACCAACGAGCTCGGCGCCGAGAAGATCGACATCGTCGACTGGTCCTCGGACCTCTCGACCTTCGTCGCGAGCGCCCTGTCACCGGCGAAGGTGACGAGCGCGTTCGTGCTCGACGCCTCGACCAAGGCCGTCCGGGCCCTCGTGCCGGACTACCAGCTGTCGCTCGCCATCGGCAAGGAAGGGCAGAACGCCCGCCTCGCCGCGAAGCTCACCGGCGCCCGGATCGACATCCAGCCGGACTCGATCCTCGACGGCGACGACTGAGCGACAACCCCATCGACGCGGTCCGGTTCGCTCGTGGCGAGAGGCCTCGGGCGCGCCGGATCGCGGTCGTCGGAGTCAAGGAGTAGAGTGGACGCCGTCAGAACGTGCATCGGCAGTCGTCGTCGTGCAACCCGATCCTCCCTCCTCCGAGTCGTCGCCCTGAGCGACGGTTCCGTCGTGGCGGATCCGAAGGCAGTCATGCCGGGCCGGGGGGCATGGCTCACACCGACGGTCGAAGCGTACGAACTGGCCGTCAAGCGCAGGGCATTCCGCCGTGCGCTCCGGCTGGAGCGTGATCCCGACACGTCCGCGGTGCGCGAGTACCTCGCCGGGCTGCAGAGCCCGAACGGCACGGAACCCGAGCACCCGGACATGACAGAACAGGCTGAACGGCTTATGGACAACTGATGAGCGGCTCGAAATGAGACCCGTCATCCAGTGAGTCCTGCCCCTTGACGGGGTGGGACCCGTGAAGGAGAACAGTGGCTAAACCACGCGTACACGAGATCGCAAGCGAGCTCGGCGTCGACAGCAAGACCGCACTCGAGAAGCTCAAGCAGCTCGGCGAGTTCGTCAAGGGCCCGAGCTCGAGCATCGAACCCCCCGTCGCACGGAAGCTCCGTGCAGCCCTGCAGGCCGAGGGCGCGTCCGCGTCGTCGACGCCCGCAGCCCCCGCCGCCAAGGCCCCCGCGGCACCGCGTTCCGGTGCCCCGAAGCCCGGTGGCCCCAAGCCCGGCCCGAAGCGTCCGGCACCCGCCCCCGAGCCCGAGCCCGTCGTCGAGGCAGCACCCGCTGCCCCCGCCGTCGACGGCGCGCCGGTGCCCGCTGCACCGAAGTCGGTCGCGCAGCGCCAGGCCGAGGCCGAGGCCGCCCGCAAGGCCGCCGCGGAGCAGAAGGCCGCCGAGCAGAAGGGCCAGCAGGGCGGTGACGCCCCGAAGGACTCCGGGCCGAGCGACGCCGTGAAGCCCGGTGCCTCGAAGCCCTCCGGTGCCGCCCCGAAGCCGGGTGGCCCGAAGCCCGGCGCGCGTCCCGGCAACAACCCCTACGCGTCGAGCCAGGGCATGGGCGCACGTCCGCCGCGCCCCGGCAACAACCCGTTCGCGTCGAACCAGGGCATGGGTCAGCGCCCGGCCGCCGGTGCGGGTGGCGGGAACGGCATCCCCCGTCCCCAGCCGCCGCGTCCCGGTGCGCCCCGCCCGGGTGCCCCGCGTCCCGGCGGTCCCGGCCAGAACAACCGACCGAACGGCTTCGGGCAGCGCCCGGGTCAGGGCGGTGGCGGTCGTGGTGGCGCCGGTGGCGGGTTCAACCGTCCCGGTGGTGCCGGTGCCGGCGCCGGTGGCGGCTTCGCCCGTCCCGCGTTCACGGGTCCGCGCCCCGCAGGTGGTGGCGGCCGTGGTCGTGGCCCCGGCGGTGGTACCGCTGGTGCGTTCGGTCGTGGTGGCGGCAAGAGCCGTGCCCGCAAGTCGAAGCGGACGAAGCGCGCCGAGTACGAGATGCGGCAGGCGCCGTCGCTCGGCGGCGTGCAGGTCCCGCGCGGTGACGGCAACACGGTCATCCGCCTCCGTCGCGGTGCGAGCATCTCGGACTTCGCGGACAAGATCGACGCGAGCCCCGGCAACCTGGTGACGGTGCTGTTCCACCTCGGTGAGATGGCGACCGCGACCGAGTCCCTGGACGAGGCCACCTTCGAGGTCCTCGGCGAGGAGCTCGGCTACAAGATCCAGGTCGTCTCGCCCGAGGACGAGGACAAGGAGCTCCTCGAGGGCTTCGACATCGACATCGACGCCGAGTACGCCGACGAGGACGACTCCGTCCTGCAGCAGCGTCCCCCGGTCGTCACCGTCATGGGTCACGTCGACCACGGTAAGACCCGACTGCTCGACGCGATCCGGAACTCGAAGGTCGTCGAGGGCGAAGCCGGCGGCATCACGCAGCACATCGGTGCGTACCAGATCGTCACCGAGCACGAGGGCATCGAGCGCCCGATCACCTTCATCGACACCCCGGGTCACGAGGCCTTCACGGCCATGCGTGCCCGTGGTGCCCAGGTGACGGACATCGCGATCCTCGTGGTCGCGGCGGACGACGGCATCATGCCGCAGACGATCGAGGCGCTGAACCACGCGCAGTCGGCCGGTGTGCCGATCGTGGTCGCGGTCAACAAGATCGACAAGGACGGCGCCAACCCGGCGAAGGTCCGCCAGCAGCTCACCGAGTACAACCTGGTGGCCGAGGAGTACGGCGGCGACGTCATGTTCGTCGACGTCTCCGCGCGCAACAACATCGGCATCCAGGACCTCCTGGACGCGGTGCTGCTGACCGCTGACGCCGGGCTCGACCTGCGTGCCAACCCCGACAAGGACGCCCGAGGCGTCGCGATCGAAGCACGGCTCGACAAGGGCCGCGGTGCGGTGGCGACCGTCCTCATCCAGTCCGGCACGCTGCACGTCGGTGACGCGATCGTCGCCGGCACGGCGTACGGCCGTGTCCGTGCGATGGCGGACGAGAACGGCAACGCGGTCGACGCCGCGACGCCGGCCCGTCCGGTCCAGGTGCAGGGTCTGTCGTCGGTGCCGCGCGCCGGTGACACGTTCCTCGTCACCGAGGACGACCGCACCGCTCGTCAGATCGCCGAGAAGCGTGAAGCCGCGCAGCGCAACGCCCAGCTGGCCAAGGCCCGCAAGCGCATCTCGCTCGAGGACTTCACCCGTGCACTCGAAGAGGGCAAGGTCGACTCGCTCAACCTCATCATCAAGGGTGACGTCTCCGGTGCCGTCGAGGCACTCGAGCAGTCGCTCCTCGACATCGAGGTGGACGACAGCGTCCAGCTGCGCATCCTGCACCGCGGTGTGGGTGCGATCACGGAGTCGGACATCGACCTCGCCACGATCGACAACGCGATCGTCGTCGGCTTCAACGTCCGTCCGGACGTCAAGGCCCGCGAGCGCGCTGCCCGTGAAGGCATCGACGTGCGCTTCTACTCGGTCATCTACAACGCACTCGAGGACATCGAGAACTCGCTCAAGGGCATGCTCAAGCCTGAGTACGAAGAGGTCCAGTCGGGTGTCGCGGAGATCCGCGAGGTGTTCCGTTCCTCCAAGTTCGGCAACATCGCCGGTGTCATCGTCCGGTCCGGCACGATCACGCGCAACGCCAAGGCGCGCGTCATCCGTGACGGCGTCGTGGTCGCGGACGGGCTCGCCATCGAGTCCTTGCGTCGCTTCAAGGACGACGTCACCGAGGTCCGGACGGACTTCGAAGCCGGTATCGGTCTGGGCAAGTTCAACGACATCCAGGTCGGCGACGAGATCGAGACCACCGAGCTCGTCGAGAAGCCGCGCGACTGATCGCACTGAGTACCCTGGGCCCCGCCTCTCCGACCGGAGGGGCGGGGCCTCACCCCGTTCCGCAAGGAGGAACCCATGGCTGATCCGCAGCGCGCACGCAAGATGGCGGACCGCATCAAGGAAGTCGTCGCTCGTCGGCTCGACAAGGGCCTGCGGGACCCGCGACTCGGCTTCGTCACCATCACCGACGTCCGCGTGACCGGTGACCTGCAGCACGCGTCCGTCTTCTACACGGTGTACGGCACCGACGAGGAGCGTGCCGACTCGGCCGCCGCGCTCAAGGCCGCGACCGGCATGCTCCGGACCGAGGTCGGCAAGAACATCACGGCCCGGCTGACGCCGTCGCTCGAGTTCATCGCCGACGCCCTGCCCGACACCTCGGCGCACCTCGAGGACCTGCTCGCGCAGGCGCAGATGCGCGACCAGCAGGTCAAGGCCGCGGCGGTCGGCGCCACGTACGCCGGCGAGGCCGACCCGTACAAGCACGACGAGGACGAGGACGAGGACGAGGACGACGACGCGTCGGACGACGAGGCGTCGGACGCTGCCCGGAGCTGACCCCATCGGCACACGGAGCGCCCGTCACCGGTCGGTGGCGGGCGCTCCGTGCGTCTCAGCCACGTGGCAGCCGGTACCCCTCGGCATCGTCGCCCTCGGCCAGTCCGTCGCGCAGCAGCGAGGCGAGCGCCCGGTCCCGCTGCTCGGCGTCCGGCCAGACCAGCGCGATCTCGTCCGTCGTGACCGGCACGTCGCTGGCGCGCAGTTCCGCCATGAGCAGGCCCCGCACCTGACGGTCGCTGCCGGCGAAGCGCGCCTGCTTCGGTGCGCGTGGGCCGTCGTGGTCCGGGTACCCGGCGGCCCGCCAGGCGCAGCGGTCGGCGATCGGGCACGCGTCGCACGCCGGCGCCCGGGCGACGCAGACGAGCGCCCCGAGTTCCATGACGGCCGCGTTCGTGGCGGCCGCGGCGTCGCGCTCGACCGGGAGCACGGACTCCATGAGCGGCAGGTCCTGCTTCGCCTTGGCCGGTCCGGGCTCGCCCTGCCCGAGCACGGCCCGGGCGAGCACCCGCCGCACGTTCACGTCCACGACCGGGTGCCGGTCGCCGTACGCGAACACCGCGACCGCGCGGGCCGTGTAGTCGCCGATGCCGGGCAGGGCCAGGAGCTCGTCGACGTCCCGCGGCACGACGTTCCCGTGTCGTTCCGCGATGGCGGTGGCCGCCGCGTGCAGCGCCAGCGCACGGCGCGGGTACCCGAGCCGGTCCCAGGCCCGTACGGCCTCCGCGGGCGGCGACGCCGCGAGGTCCGCGGGGGTCGGCCAGCGCGTGAGCCACGCCTCCAGCCGGGGGACGACGCGGGCGACCTGCGTCTGCTGCAGCATGACCTCGCTCACCAGCGTGCCCCATGCCGGGAACCCGGGCCGCCGCCAGGGCAGGTCGCGCGCCTCCCGGCGGAACCAGTCGAGCACGGGGGACAGGAAGGCGGATCGCGTGTGGAGGCCGGTGTCGTCCACCGACGGACTGGAGGCTCGGCCCGCGTTCACCACGACAGCCTACGGTGGTGGCATGGCACGCTGGGCACCGCAGGAGACCGACACCATGGCCGCGATCGCGAGCGAGGTGATCGCGCAGGTCGGGACGAACCGCACCGTGGTCGCCGTCGACGGACAGGACGGCCTCGACCTCGAACGGGTGGCAGCTGCACTCGTCGCCGGCTTCGAGCGGCACGGCGTCCACGCGATGGCGGCCGCTGCTCCCTCGACCGACGCCGACACGCTCCGCGCCGACCTCGTGACCCCGTTCCGGACCACCGGCGCGGGCGACGGCGTGCTCGTCGTGCACGGAGCCGGGCTCCTCGCGCCGGGGACGCGGTCGCTGTGGCGCTGGTCCCTCTGGGTGGAGCAGGAGGCCGGGCGGCTCGAGCGCCGAGCGGACGTGAAGATCGCCGCATCCGCCGTGCTCGACGTGACCGACCCCGAGCACCCGCGCCGCGAGTGGAACGACGCCTGCTGAGACCGCCGCGACCGGTGGGCCGTCCGGGTCGCACGTCGGGCCGAGCGGACGCGACGGCGAGCGGTCCCGCTGCTACGCTGCTGCGGTGCTCGTGACCCCGCCCGACGGCATCATCCTCGTCGACAAGCCGCAGGGCATCTCGAGCCACCGCGTGGTCTCGATCGCCCGCCGACGACTCGGCCTCAAGAAGATCGGCCACGCAGGCACCCTCGACCCGATGGCGACCGGGCTGCTCCTGCTCGGCGTCGGCCCCTCCACCCGGCTCCTGACGCACCTGGTCGGACTCGGCAAGACCTACACGGCGACGATCCGGCTCGGTGTCGGCACCGACTCGGACGACGCCGACGGCGAGCCGGTGTGGTCAGTCGGTGCGGCTGCGGACAGCGTCTCGGACCAGGCGATCGAGGCCGCCGTCGCCGCGCTCCGCGGTCCGATCGACCAGGTCCCGTCCACCGTCAGCGCCATCAAGGTCGACGGGCGCCGGGCCTACGACCTGGCCCGCAAGGGTGAAGCGGTCACACTCCGCGCCCGGCGCGTGACCGTCGACCGGTTCGAGGTCCTCGGCCGGGTCGACCGGGTCGTGTCGGTCGACGGAGCCGACGTCCCCGTCATCGACCTCGACGTCGTCGTGTCCTGCTCGTCCGGCACCTACATCCGGGCACTCGCCCGTGACGTCGGCGTCACGCTCGGCACCGGCGCACACCTCACCGCGCTCCGTCGGACCGTCGTCGGTCCCTTCACGGTCGACGACGCCGTCGACCTCGAGGACGACGCCGTGGACGTCCACGGGGCGCTCGCCCGACCGGCGGACGTGGCACGGCGACTCTTCCCGGTCGTGCAGCTGGACGGGCACCAGGCGAAGGACCTGGGTGACGGCAAGCGGATCAGCGTCGAGCACCCGGACTCGGAGGGACCCGTGGCCGCCATCGCCACCGGTGGGGACCGACTCGTCGGGCTCGTCGCCGTCCGCCGCGGACAGCTCCGCGTCATCACGAACTTCCCCACAGCGGCAGGAGCGAACGCGTGATCGAGTGGTTCATGTGGGTGCAGTTCGCGATCGCCTGCGTCATCGGGGTGGCGGCCGTCGTCCTCGGCCTCGTCGGCCGGAAGCCGGACGACGCCACCGTCGGCGCACTGGCCCTCGTCGAGCTCCTGCTCCTGGTCCAGTTCGTGGTGGCGCTCATCGCCCCGGCCGTCGGCAACCCGCCGCAGGGCAACGTGCTCGAGTTCTGGGTCTACGCCGTCTCGGTGGTCCTGGTACCGCCCGCCACCATCGTCTGGGCCCTCATCGACCGCACGCGCTGGAGCACCGTCGTGCTCGGCGCCGGTGCGTTCACCGCCGCGGTCATGGTGTACCGGATGTACCAGATCTGGTTCGCGCTGAACTGACGGGAACTGTCCTGCACGCGACGGCCGTGCTCACCGCGTCACCGTGCCCGGGCGTCCCGGGTGGTCGGTAGGATCGGTGCAATGGCGACCAAGTCCTCTGCAGGTGGATCCTCCTCGGCGAGCACCGCGGCCGAGCGCACCTCGGCACCGAGGGTGTCCTCGTTGGCCACCGGTGTCGGCCGGGTCCTCATCGCGGTCTACGGCATCCTCGCCCTGGCCGCCACCGGTCGGAGCGTCGTGCAGATCGCGGAGGACTTCTCCTTCGCGCCGTTCTCGTACACGCTGAGCGCCATCGCCGCCGTGGTCTACATCCTCGCCATGGTCGCCCTCATCGTGCCCGGCCGGACCTGGTACCGGGTGGCCTGCGTGACCATCGTCTTCGAGATGACCGGCGTGCTCGTCGTCGGGACGCTCTCGCTGCTCGACCGCCAGCTGTTCCCGGACCTGACGATCTGGTCCTACTACGGCATGGGGTACGCCTTCGCGCCGCTCGTGCTGCCGATCGCGGGCCTGTGGTGGCTCCGGAAGCACCACCGCGCAGCCGTCGAGCGCGGCACGACGCCCGCAGCGGCCGCCGCGGACCAGCACCTCGGGTCCGCCGAGTGACGGGGAGGGACGCCAGCATGCAGTTCTACGACGACCCGGCAGCCGTGCCGACGGACTTCGGCCCGAGTGCCGTCACCATCGGGAAGTTCGACGGTGTGCACGTCGGGCACCGCGCCGTGATCGCCCACCTCGAGCAGGCGGCCCGCGCGCGCGGTCTCACCTCGACCGTCGTCACCTTCGACCAGCACCCGCTCAACGTGATCGATCCGCAGCGGGTGCCGCCGGCGCTGACGAGCACCGCACAGCGGCGCGAACTCCTCGCGGACGTCGGCGTCGACGCCACCCTCCTGCTCCGGTTCGACCCCGAACTGCAGGCGAAGTCCGCCGAGTCGTTCGTCTCGGAGATCCTCGTGGGCACGCTGCACGCGCGTCTGGTGTTCGTCGGGAGCGACTTCCGGTTCGGGGCACACGGTGCCGGGGACGTCGCCCTGCTCCGGGAGCTCGGTGAGCGGCACGGGTTCCTCGTCGAGCTCATCGACGACGTCGGCCTGGTCGACGACGTCCGTCCCGCGGGGGAGCGACGCGTGTCCTCCACCTGGATCCGCGAACTCCTCGGCGTCGGTCGCGTCGCCGAGGCCGCACGGTTGCTCGGCCGCGAGCACGCCGTCCGGAGCACGGTCGTGCGGGGCAACCAGCGAGGGCGCGAGATGGGCTACCCCACCGCGAACCTCGACCCGCACTGCGAGGGATTCGTCCCGGCCGACGGGGTGTACGCCGCCCGCGTGGTGCACGACGGAGTGACGTACCCGGCCGCCGTGTCGGTCGGCAACAACCCGACGTTCGAGGGCGTCCCGGAGAAGCAGATCGAGGCGCACCTGCTCGACGTGGACATCGACCTGTACGACGAGACGATCTCGGTGCTGTTCGTCGCCTACGTCCGCGGGATGGTCGCCTTCGGCGGGATGGACGAGCTCGCCGCGCAGATGCGCCAGGACGACCTCGCCATCCGGGCGTTGCTGGGCATGCCCGTCTCCGCCTGACGGGACGTGACAGACGGATGCCCCGTGGCCGATCGGCCACGGGGCATCCGTCCGTCGTCGGTCGAGCGCTCAGCCGCCCAGCGCGTCGAGCCAGATCTTGCGGGCGTCGAGCGCTTCGCGTGCGTCCTTGATCCGGCGCGCGTCCCCGCTCGCCTCAGCGTCGGCGAGCTCGCCCTCGAGCTTCGCGATCGCGCCCTCGAGCTGGCTCGCGAGCCCGGTCTGCCGTGCCTTGCGCTCCGGGTCGGACTGCTTCCAGTGCTGGTCCTCGAGGCCACGGACGTGGTCCTCCACCGCCCGGATGCGGTCCTCGACGCGGCGGACGTCGGCGCGCGGGACGCGGCCGATCTCGTCCCAGCGACGCTGGACGTCCGTCAGCGCCTTGCGTGCCGCAGCGCGGTCCTGCATCTGCAGGATCGGTTCTGCCTCGGTGAGCAGCGCCAGCTTCGCCTCGAGGTTCGCCGAGTACTCCTCGTTCTCGGCGGACGCCTCGGCGTGCCGCTGTTCGAAGAGGACGTCGCCGGCGGCCTTGAAGCGGGCCCAGAGCGCGTCGTCGTGACGCTTGCCGGCGCGCCCGGCACCCTTCCACTCGTCGAGCAGCTGGCGGTACGCGGGGATCGCGTCCGAGCCGCGCGGTGCGAGCGCCTCGGCCTGCTGCACGAGTTCCTGCTTGCGGGCCCGGGCATCGCGGTGCTGCGAGTCCAGCTCCGAGTAGAAGGCGCGTCGGTGCTGGTCGACCGTCGAGCGCGCGGTCCGGAACCGCTTCCACAGGTCGTTCGCGTCGTTCTTCGGGATGCGCGGGCCGTCGTGCTGGTGCTGCTGCCAGCGGGCGAAGACGTCGTCGAGCTGCGCGGTCACCTGCTTCCACTGCGCCCGGGCGGGGTCGACCGCGGCGAGTGCCTCGGCCTCCTCCACCAGCGCGGTGCGGTACGCGAGCGCCTCGGTCAGGGCCTGCTGCGCCTGCGCGGCCTGCTCCTTGGTCAGGGAGCCCACCTGGTCGGTGAGTGCGCCGATGCGGTCCTCGAGCGACTTGATGTCCCCGACGACCCGCGCGTCCGCCACCAGGCTCCGCAGGTGCTCGACGGTACGGGCGACGTCACCGGCCGACGCGCCGCCCTTGACGCGCTGCTCGGCGATCTTCACCTGGCCCTCGAGATCGGCGTACTTGCGGGCGAAGTAGGCGAGGGCTTCCTCGGCGGACGCGTCCGGGTACTCGCCGACGACCCGTTCCGAGTCCTCGTACCGGACGTAGACCGTCCCGCTCTCGTCGACCCTGCCCCAGGTCGTTGCTTCGTCAGATGCCACAGGTCTCGCCTCGATCGTGGTCGTGCATCACCGACGTCGCCGTCGGCACGGTCAGGTCGTCAGCCTATTGCACGGTCGGGCCGTGCGACGGGCGTGTGCGCTTTCGCCGTGGACTACTTCTCCCGGGCGATCGTGGCGCCGGTGATCTCCGTCGGCACCTCCGGCTTCCCGGATCCGTCGGCGCCGGGGTCCGCGATGCCCTTCGACGTCACCTGCGACACGAGGTCCGACAGGCCGCTCGTGACCTTCCCGACGACCGTGTACCCACCCGACGAGGGGTCGAGCGTGGTGTCGTCCGTCACGATGAAGAACTGCGTGGTCTGTGACGCGGGCGACGACCCACGCGCGATGGCGATGGTGCCCGCCGCGTACCGGCCGTCCTCGGGCACGTTCTCGAGCGGACCGTACTGGAAGCCGGCGTCCCCCGTGCCGTCCCCGTTCGCGGACCCGCACTGCAGGAAGTGGAAGTCGTCGCTGTCGGCGAGGCGGTGGCAGGTCGTGCCCTGGTAGAACCGCTTGCGGATGAGGTCGATCTCGACGCTGGTGGCCTGCGGTGCCGCTGCGCCGTTGAGCTCGATGCCGAGCCGGACGTCGTCGTTGAGCGTCAGGGAGCCGGTCCAGGTCGACCCCGCCGCGATGTCCTTGCTCGGCACGTCACCGGTGCCCGCCGCGGTCGCGCTGGGTGACGGCGTGGGGGTGGCGGTGCCGGTCGCGCTGGCCGACGCGGTGGCGCGGTCGTCGTCCTGCGTCGCCGCGTACACCAACTGGGAACCGGTCGCGAGCGCGGCGACCAGCACGAGGGCCCCGGCCCAGACGACGTCGTCGCGGACCCGACGACGTCGCTGACGCTCGTGGAGGCCCTGTCTGGCCTGGTAGAGACGGAGTCGCTCGCGGGCTTCACGGCTCTGGTTCTTCGGTGCCACGGTGCTCTTCTGACCTCTCGTCGCGGTGTCGGTTGCGAGCGTACCGGGTCGCCCCCTCGGGCCCGGGTCCGTGCCGTGCGGTGGCGAGCACGTCGGTGCGGACGCCTACCATCGAGGCATGGCACCAGACCGCTCGGGGATGAACGCGCCGACGACGGGTGGGCGGGCCGGTCTCGCGCAGGGTTCCGTGCCGCTGGCGGTCCGCATGCGTCCGACGAGCCTGGACGAGGTGGCGGGACAGCAGCACCTGCTCGGTCGCGGGTCCCCGCTCGTGCAGCTGGCGACGGGCACGCGGGAGCACCCGGGCGGGGTCTCCGTGATCCTCTGGGGTCCCCCGGGCACCGGCAAGACGACCCTCGCGCAGGCGATCGCCCGGCAGTCCGGCCGTGAGTTCGTCGAGCTCTCCGCCGTGACCGCCGGCGTCAAGGACGTGCGCGAGGTCATGGAGAAGGCCCTCGCGCACCGGGACCTCTACGGCTCGACGACGGTGCTGTTCCTCGACGAGATCCACCGCTTCAGCAAGGCGCAGCAGGACGCCCTGTTGCCCGGTGTCGAGAACGGCTGGGTCATCCTCATCGCCGCGACGACCGAGAACCCGTCCTTCTCCGTCATCTCGCCGCTCCTGTCCCGGTCGCTCCTGCTCACCCTGAAGCCGTTGACCGACGCCGACCTGGGCATGCTCGTGGACCGCGCGGTGGAGGACGCACGCGGCCTCGGCGGCGCCGTGGTCCTCGGCGACGAAGCCCGCGCCGCGATCGTCCGGCTCGCGTCGGGGGACGCCCGCCGGGCCCTGACCGCGCTCGAGGCAGCCGCGGCGTCGGCGGTCGCCGGCCAGGACGACGACGAGCGCGAGGACGGCACGGCACCGGTCGTGGACGCCGAGACGGTCGCGGCCGCGGTCGACCGCGCACTGCTCCGCTACGACCGGGCCGGCGACGAGCACTACGACGTCATCAGCGCGTTCATCAAGTCGGTGCGGGGGAGCGACGTCGACGCCGCACTGCACTACCTCGCCCGGATGATCGAGGCGGGGGAGGACCCGCGGTTCATCGCCCGCCGGATCATCATCTCGGCGTCGGAGGACATCGGCATGGCCGATCCGCAGGCCCTGCCGATCGCGGTCGCCGCGGCGCAGGCCGTGCAGCTGATCGGCATGCCGGAGGGGCGGATCCCGCTCGCCGAGGCCGTCGTCTACCTCGCGACCGCGCCGAAGTCGAACGCGGCGTACAACGGTGTGAACCAGGCGATCGCCGACGTCAAGGCCGGGCGGATGGGCGTCGTGCCGAACCACCTCCGGGACGCGCACTACGCCGGGGCGAAGCGGCTCGGGCACGGCAAGGGGTACGTGTACTCGCACGACGCCGAGCACGGCGTCGCCACCCAGCAGTACCTGCCGGACGCCATCGACGGCACCGAGTACTACACACCGACGGCGAACGGGTTCGAGCGCGAGATCGGCCCCCGGCTCGACCGCCTGCGCGGCATCATCCGCGGCGACTGAACGCCGACGCGCCGACACCGGATGGAGGCTGTGCGCGGGGCCGTCGTGCTGCTATCGTTGACGGGCCTACGTCCTGGTCCTCGCGTGCGGCTGCGTCGAGGACACAGTGCCGGAGCGGTCGGACCACCTCGTGTGGTCCAACAGCCCGGCACGGGGGCAGAGGTTCGGACTGTAGCCGTCCGATCCCACAGGCTCATCCCTCTGGATCCCGTCACGGGGTCCGTCGGTGCGTGCGCGCTCCGAGACCCGTGACATCTTCAGTTCAGTACAGAGAAAAGGACCCTGTGTCTACCAAGTCCCGCACCCGCAGCAAGACCCGCCTCTCGCGCGCGCTCGGCATCCCGCTGACGCCGAAGGCGGCCCGATACCTCGAGAAGCGCCCCTACGGGCCCGGTGAGCACGGCCGCACGCGCCGTCGTGCGGACAGCGACTACGCCGTCCGTCTCCGTGAGAAGCAGCGTCTGCGCGCCCAGTACGGCATCCGCGAGAAGCAGCTCCGCATCGTCTTCGAAGAGGCCCGCAAGTCGGCCGGTCTGACCGGTGAGAACCTCGTCGAGCTCCTCGAGACCCGCCTGGACGCCCTCGTGCTCCGTGCCGGCTTCGCCCGGACGACCGCGCAGGCCCGCCAGCTGATCGTGCACCGTCACATCCTCGTCGACGGCAAGCTCGTCGACCGTCCCTCCTTCCGCGTCAAGGAGGGCCAGCTGATCCACGTCAAGCAGCGCTCCGAGTCGCTCGAGCCCTTCCAGGTCGCCGCTGCCGGTGGTCACCAGGAAGTCCTCCCGAAGGTCCCGGGCTACCTGGACGTCGAGATCGACAAGCTCCAGGCCCGCCTGGTCCGTCGTCCGAAGCGCGCCGAGGTCCCCGTGACCTGTGAAGTGCAGCTCGTCGTCGAGTACTACGCAGCCCGCTGACCCCAGCGTCGGTGGCAACGGCGGGTCGTCCTCTCCGGAGGGCGGCCCGCCGTTCTGCGTTCCCGGGCCCCGCGGGCGCGCAGACCGTGCCGTCGCGGGACCCGGGCCGTCGGGGTGCCGCGATACGCTTGTCGGACGCGCGCTCCGGCGTGCGCGAGAGGGAGGCACCGTGAAGCAGCTGTTCTTCGTCGCCGTCGGCGTGGTCATCGGGTTCGTCGCCGCACAGCGCGTCAGCCGGACGCCCTCCGCCGCGCACCTCCTCGCCCAGGTCGACGCCCGGGCGAAGGCCTTCACGGGCGCCGTGGCCGAGGGGTACCGCTCGCGCGAGGCCGAGCTGCGTCCCACCGGCCACGGCGTCGACGACTGACGCCCTCCCACACCACCGCACCGTCCCCTCAGCCGCACCGTCCCCTCAGGACGCGCGGTCCCGTTCCACCGGCCCCGAGCCTCCCGTCCCCGCCACACGCCCTACAGGAAGCACCATGCAGACCGCAGAGATCCGCCGCCGTTGGCTCCAGTTCTTCGGTGACCGCGGCCACACCGTCGTCCCGTCCGCGTCGCTCGTCTCGGACGACCCGTCGCTGCTGTTCACGGTGGCCGGCATGGTGCCGTTCATCCCGTACCTGACCGGGCTCATCCCGGCGCCGTACCCCCGTGCCACGAGCGTGCAGAAGTGCATCCGCACGAACGACATCGAAGAGGTCGGCAAGACCCCCCGGCACGGCACGTTCTTCCAGATGAACGGCAACTTCTCGTTCGGGGACTACTTCAAGGAGCAGGCGATCCAGTACGCCTGGCAGTTCCTGACGGACCCGGAGTCCGACGGCGGGCTCGGGTTCTCCGCCGACGACCTCTGGGTGACCGTGTACGAGGAGGACGACGAGGCGATCGCGTTCTGGAAGCGCCACTCGACGCTGCCCGACGACCGCATCCAGAAGCTCGGCAAGGACACGAACTACTGGTCCACCGGCCAGCCCGGGCCGGCCGGGCCCTGCTCGGAGATCTTCTTCGACCGCGGTCCCGAGTATGGCGTCGACGGCGGTCCGGCCACCGACGACGACCGCTACGTCGAGATCTGGAACCTGGTCTTCATGCAGTACCAGATCGCCGACGTGCGGTCGAAGGTCGACTTCGAGATCACCGGCGAGCTGCCGAGCAAGAACATCGACACCGGCATGGGGCTCGAGCGCGTCGCCTTCATCAAGCAGGGCGTCGACAACATGTACGAGATCGACCAGGTCCGCCCGGTGCTCGACAAGGCTGCCGAGGTCTCCGGACGGCGCTACGGTGCCGACCACGAGGACGACGTCCGGATGCGCATCGTCGCGGACCACGTGCGGTCGGCGCTCATGCTCATCACCGACGGCGTCACGCCGTCGAACGAGGGCCGCGGGTACATCCTCCGTCGGCTGCTCCGTCGCACGGTCCGTGCGATGCGCCTGCTCGGCGTCGAGGGCGCGACCTTCCCGCAGCTCTTCCCGGCCTCCCGCGACGCCATGCGCGACGCCTACCCGGAGGTCGGTGAGCAGTACGACCGCATCGCCCGCATCGCCTACGCCGAGGAGGAGACCTTCCTCCGCACGCTCGCACAGGGCACGACGATCCTCGACGTCGCGGTCGACCGAGCCAAGCAGGACGGCCGGCAGGCGATCGGCGGCGACACCGCGTTCCTGCTGCACGACACCTTTGGGTTCCCCATCGACCTGACCATGGAGATGGCGGAGGAGGCCGGCGTCCACGTCGACCGCTCCGCCTTCGAGACGCTCATGTCGGAGCAGCGCGCCCGCGCGAAGGCCGACGCCAAGAGCAAGAAGACCGCGCTCGCGGACCTCAGCGTCTACAGCGCCTTCCGGGCCGCGGGGGAGACCGTGTTCCTCGGCTACGACGCCCTCCAGGCCGAGAGCCGCGTGCTCGGCCTCATCGTCGACGGGCGCAGCGTCGACCGCGCGGTCGCCGGGGACATCGCCGAGGTCATCCTGGGCGAGACGTCGCTGTACGCCGAGTCCGGTGGGCAGGACGCCGACCAGGGCTCGATCGTCGGCAACGGGTTCGACCTCGAGGTCCTCGACGTGCAGCGCCCGGTCTCCGGGCTGTGGAGCCACACGGTGCAGGTGCGTTCGGGCGAGGTCGGCGTGGGCGACCCCGCCACCACGGTCGTGGACGCCGAGTACCGCCGCGGCGCGACGCAGGCGCACTCGGCGACGCACCTCGTGAACGCGGCGCTCCGGGACGTGCTCGGTCCGGAAGCGCTCCAGGCCGGCTCGTACAACAAGGCCGGCTACATGCGCCTGGACTTCTCCTGGAGCCAGCCGGTGTCGCTCGAGACCCGCTCCGAGATCGAGGAGGTCGTGAACACGGCGATCCGCTCCGACCTCGAGGTGTCGACCCGCATCCTGCCGATCGACGAGGCGAAGGCACTCGGCGCGCAGGCGCTGTTCGGCGAGAAGTACGGCGCCGAGGTCCGCATGGTCGACATCGGTGGCCCGTGGTCCCGCGAGCTCTGCGGTGGCATCCACGTCGCGTCGAGCGCGCAGGTCGGCCTCGTCAACCTCGTCGGCGAGGCGAGCGTCGGATCGACGAACCGCCGCGTCGAGGCGCTCGTCGGACTCGAGGGCTTCCGCGAGCTCGCCGTGGAGCGGACGATCGTCTCGCAGCTCTCGAGCGCCCTCAAGGCACAGCGTGACGACCTGCCGGGCCGCGTGCAGGCGCTGCTCGAGGACCTCAAGACCGCACAGAAGCGGATCGCCGAGTTCGAGTCGGCGAACCTGCAGCAGCGCGTGCCGTCGATCGCCCGCACTGCCCAGCGCACCGGGAGCATCTCGGTCGTCGCGCAGGTGGTCGAGGGGCTGACGTCGAGCGACGACCTCCGCTCCCTCGCCACCGGCGTCCGCGGTCAGCTCGGCTCGGATGCGGCCGTCGTGGTCCTCGGCGCCGTCGTCGGCGGGAAGCCCGTCGTGATCGTCGCCACGAACGACGCGGCCCGCGCCGCGGGCGTGCAGGCCGGCCCCCTCGCGAAGGAGGCCGCCGGCGTGCTCGGTGGTGGCGGCGGCGGCAAGCCGGACCTGGCGCAGGGCGGCGGGACCGACGCGTCGGCCCTCCCCGCTGCGCTCCGTGCGGTGACCGACCGCATCGCGGCCTGATCGTGGCGATCCGCTCCGGGCGGCGGCTCGGCGTCGACGTCGGCCGTGCCCGGATCGGGGTCGCGGTGTGCGACCGCGACGGTCTGCTCGCGACCCCGGTGGCGACCGTGCGACGGGACGACTCGACCGACCTCCGACGGATCCTGGCGATCGCGGAGGAGTACGACGTGCTCGAGGTCGTCGTCGGGCTCCCGCTGTCGATGTCGGGTGGGGAGACCGCCTCCACCGCCGACGCGCGCGACTTCGCCGGCCGCATCGCCGCGCACCGGCCGGTCCGGCTCGTGGACGAGCGACTCTCCACCGTCACCGCCCAGCGGGGCCTGCACCAGGCCGGCAAGAACACGAAGAAGTCGCGCGCCGTGATCGACCAAGCGGCCGCTGTTATCATTCTGCAACATGCGCTCGACCACGAGCGCGCATCCGGCGCCCCACCCGGGGCCGAGCTCCCCTGATCGGCTGCCCTCCCGACGTCGCACCCGCGGCCCGGAGCCGCGGAGTTCCCGACCGAGAGACCGAGGACCGTTGGCAGACGATCTGGACTGGAACGCGATCATCGCGACCGGCAACGACGCCGAGCGCCGTGAGCGCACCGGGACCCCGACGGACGGCTCCGGCCAGAGCAGCGGCCACGCGCCGCTCTCGCGCCGAGCCGCCCGTGCGGCACGAGAGCGACAGGAGGCCGCGTCGGCGGCGACGCAGCGCGATCAGCCGACAGCGGCACCGGCCGAGCAGCCGGCGGGCGAGCCCGGGAGGCCCGGCCCGCGCCGCAGCGTCGGCACCGCCCCGGCGGGTGACGACGTCCACCCCGACGTGCACGCCCTGCTCGGCGGCACCCTACACAGCGGTCCCGTGCCGGCTGCCGCCGGTCGAGGAACGCGCGACGAGGCGGACGACGAGACCCCGGTCCGCCGTCGCGGGACCTGGCAAGGGGTCGGCGCCGACGACGGCGTCGCTCCTGCCGCACGCACCGTCGCAGCAGCGCCGGTCGGGTCCACCGGCACGGGCAGCGGCGCCACGGACGACGACGCGTCCGGTGCCGACGGATCCGGTGGCGACGGGCCCGGTGCCGACGGACCCGGTGGCGACGGGCCCCGCGGCGGTGCCGGACGCGGTGGCGCGGGCGGGGACGACGGCGGCCGACGGGGCGGGCGCCGTCGTCCCC
>NZ_QKTK01000009.1:0-163359 GCF_003234475.1 Curtobacterium sp. MCBD17_008
CCCGCCCCGACCGGGACGCCAACGCTGTGCTCGACTGCACCGACGACCCCCGCGACCCCGACGGCCCCTCCGACGGGCACCCCGAGCACGCCCGCGATCCCGACCACGCCCGCGACGCCGACGCCGACGGACACCCCGACGCCGAACGCCCCGGCCACCCCGGCCGTGGTGACGAACACCCCTGCGCCGAGTGCACCCGCGACCCCGACCGCTGACGTGACGCCGAACGGCACCGTGCTCCCCGGCACGACCCCGACCGGTACGAGCACCACGGCCGCCGGCGCACCGGGCACCGGTCCGGGCTCGAACGGCACCGGCGAGCTCGCGTTCACCGGCTCGCCCGTCGGCCTCGGCGTGGGCGTCGGCGCACTGGTCGCGATGCTCCTCGGTGGCGCCCTCGCCGCCTTCGCCGCGGTGCGCCGCCGCCGGGCCTGACCCCCGGGGGTGACGGCGCCGGGCTCCCGCTCGGTGTCGTGATCCCGCCCGCGGTCGGTCCGGGTCGCGCGTGAAGTGCGCGCCCGGGCCGACCGGCTCGGGCTCGGGCTCGGGCTCGGGCTCGGGCTCGTCCGACTCGCGCCCACCGACCCGCGCCGAGGTCGCACGACACGCCGCGCGCCTCCCGCCCAGGTCCCGCAATCCGCCGCTCCCGCACGTCGCGATGCGCAGTTCGTGCGACCTCGACGGAACGGCCACGGCGAGTCGCGCGACCTCGAGACCGCGGACCACGCGGGCTCGCGCCCGCGGGCCCGTGCCCGCCGTGCTCGCGCCGAGGTCGCACGACACGCCGCGCGCCTCCCGCCCAGGTTCCGCAATGCGCCGCTCTCGCACGTCGAGATGCGCGAATTCTGGAACCTCGACGGGGCGCCCCCGCCCGCCCGCCTCAGCCCGGCAGCACCGCGTGCCGGACGACCCAGCTGTGCATGACGATCGCCGCAGCCGCCGAGGCGTTGATGCTCCGCGTCGACCCGAACTGCGTGATCTCGAGGTGCCCGTCGGCGCCCGCGACCGCCTCGTCCGTGAGCCCCGGCCCCTCCTGCCCGAACAGGAACACGCAGCGCTCGGGCACGTCGGCGGTCTCGATGCGGTCCGCCCCCGGGATGTTGTCGATCGCGATCACCGGGCGTCCCTCGTCCCGCATCACCCGGAGGAACGCGGCGACGTCCTCGTGGTGCCGCACGTGCTGGTACCGGTCGGTGACCATCGCCCCACGGCGGTTCCAGCGGCGTCGACCGATGATGTGCACGGTGCCGGCCAGGAAGGCGTTGGCGCTGCGCACGATGGACCCGATGTTCAGGTCGTGCTGCCAGTTCTCGATCGCCACGTCGAAGGCGTGCCGGCGGGTGTCGAGGTCGGCGACGATCGCCGCCATCGACCAGTACCGGAAGCGGTCGACGACGTTGCGGGTGTCCCCGTGTTCGAGCAGCTCCGGGTCGTACTGCGGCCCCTCGGGCCACGGCCGCGGGTGCGGCCCGACCCCGTGCGTCGTCGCCTCGTGGGTGGGTGGGAGCGCCGGAGACGGCTCCGGCAGGTCGCCGGACGGGAGGCCCTGGGTCACGTGACCAGCGTACGGTGCGCGCACCGCGCCTCCCGTCCGACGCTCAGCCCGCGGCCTGCACCCCGGCGTCCGCGACCCGCGCCTCGATGCCGCCGAGCAGCACGTCGAGCCCGAGCGCGAAGCGCGCCTCGTACGAGTGCTCGCCGAGGACCTCCCCGACCAGCCGGTGCCGCTCGGGCCGCCCGGCCTCGGAGTCGCCGCGCCCGACCTGCACGGCGGTGTGCCCCACGACGAAGTCGTAGACGACGAAGAACGCGTACATCGCCTCGGTCTCGGACAGCCCTGCGGAGCGGAGGGCACCGACGACGGTCGCGACGACGGCGTCCGACTCCGACGAGGCGAGCGGCGCCCGGCTGCTGTGCGACTCGAGGACGAGCGGGTGCCGGACGAGCAGGTCGCGGAAGGTGGCGGCGAATACCCGGACCACGGCGCGCCAGTCCTCGGGCCAGACGAAGGTGGCAGTGAACTCGTCGACCGTCCGACGGACGAGTTCGGCGTGCAGGTCGTCGAGGCCGCCGATCGTCCGGTGCACGGTCATCGGGGCGACGCCGAGGGCCGCACCGAGCGCTCGGAAGGACAGGCGGTCCAGGCCGTCCTCGTTCGCGATGACGGTGGCGGCGTCGATGACCTGGTCGCGTGAGACCACGTTCGGTCGGCCTCGGCGGCGAGGTGCTGCTGCGGGGCCGTCCGGGCTGGGACGGGGGTCCTGGTCGACGAGCACGGCTTCCTCCTGACGCTTCCGGTACGCGTACGGGAACGCGCCCTGAAAGCCTAGGGCACTTCGGGATTCCGACCGGGTCCGCCCACTACGCTGGCCGCATGGCATCCCGCGACGAGGTCGAGTGCTGGCTGACGGACATGGACGGCGTGCTCGTCCATGAGAACCAGGCGCTCCCCGGCGCCCCGGAGTTGATCCGGCAGTGGCAGGACCAGGGCACCGAGTTCCTCGTCCTGACGAACAACTCGATCTTCACGCCGCGTGACCTCAGCGCGCGACTCCGCCAGTCCGGGCTGCACGTCCCCGAGGAGCGGATCTGGACCTCAGCCCTGGCGACCGCGGACTTCTGCGCGTCGCAGATGCCGGAGGGCTCGGCGTTCGTCATCGGCGAGGCCGGCATGACGACCGCCCTGCACGAGGCCGGGTTCATCATGACCGAGACGGCACCGGACTACGTCGTCGTCGGCGAGACCCGGAACTACTCGTTCGAGGCGATCACGAAGGCCGTCCGTCTGATCCGCGACGGGGCGCGCTTCATCGTGACGAACCCGGACGCGACGGGCCCGAGCGCCGAGGGCGTCCTGCCGGCCACGGGCGCGATCGCCGCGATGATCGAGAAGGCCACCGGCAAGCAGCCCTACGTGGTGGGCAAGCCGAACCCGATGATGTTCCGCTCGGCGATGAACCGGATCGGCGCGCACTCGGAGAACACCGGCATGATCGGCGACCGGATGGACACCGACGTGCAGGCCGGCATCGAGGCGGGCCTCCACACCGTGCTCGTCATGACGGGCATCAGCGACCAGGCCGAGATCGACAAGTACCCGTTCCGCCCGAGCGAGGTCATCTCCGGCGTGCACGAGCTCCTGCACACCGAGCCGTACGAGGTGGAGATCTAGACCGGTCAGCTCGTCAGCTCGACCGGGGCGTCCGCTCCGGCCGGGAGGCCCGTGTCCGGACCGCGCACCGCGGCGGCTCCCAGGGGCGGTACGGTCCGCCACCGGCGGCGCAGGCGCCGGCACCGGTCATCCCGCCATGCGACGAGCCCGCCGGCGACGACACCGAGCAGCAGCACCGCGATCGTGGCGAGGCCGAGCAGTCCGACGAGCAGGACGTCGACCGACCCCGGTGCGGAGGCGCTGACGCCGATCGCGCCGAAGTCCCAGAAGGCGTGCAGCAGCACCGGGGCCAGCAGGTTGCCGGTCAGGCGCCGGGCCAGGTACAGCACCGACCCGAACGAGGTGGCGAACACCACCTGCAGGACGGTCGTGGCGACCGGGGCGCCGGACAGGACGTTCAGGAAGTGGAGCAGCCCGAACAGCACGCACGAGAGCGCCCACACCCAGATCTCGGGCAGGCGTCGGCGGAGTCCGACGAGCAGCACCCCGCGGGTCATCAGCTCCTCGACGACACCGACCAGCAGGACCCCGAGCGCGAGGAGCAGGAAGTACCGCAGGCTCTTCCCACCCCAGTCGAGGAGCGGGAGCCGACCGAGGCACACCGCCAGGACGAGGAGCGGCGCCACCATCGTCCACTGCGGTCCGCCCCGCGCCGGGTCGACCGTCGCGATCCGCCACCACCCGAGGGCGGTGACGACCAGTGCCAGGATGCCCGCGACGACCGCCTCGGGAACGACGAGGTCGCGCACCACGCTGTCGACCGTGCGGCCGAGCGCTGGGTAGTCGTCGCTCGGGCGCGAGCGCACGATGCTCACCACGGCGAACACGACCAGCGGGGCGAGCCCG
Organism: Curtobacterium sp. MCBD17_008; assembly: GCF_003234475.1. Classification (NCBI taxonomy): domain Bacteria; kingdom Bacillati; phylum Actinomycetota; class Actinomycetes; order Micrococcales; family Microbacteriaceae; genus Curtobacterium; species Curtobacterium sp. MCBD17_008. Next base: position 4,019 of record NZ_QKTK01000009.1, read on the forward strand.
ACCAGCAGCGACGGCGGGACCGGCCACCACCCGCGACGGCGACGTCGGACGGCGGGAGGCTGGACGGAGGTCACCTCCCGGTTGTACCAGGAGCGGCCGTACCATTGGCGCATGCGCCTGCCCTCGCTCAGCACGATGGCCGAGGACTACGTCAAGCTCGTCTGGAAGGCCGGCGAGCGCGGCGACGACGGCCTCGCCACCCGGGACATCGCGGCGGCCCTGCACGTCTCGGCGTCGACCGTGTCGGGCAACCTCCGGAAGCTCGACCGCGACGGCCTCATCGAGCACACCCCGTACCGCGGCGTCGTGCTCACCCCGCTCGGTCGGCAGGCCGCGGTGGCGATGGTCCGTCGGCACCGCCTCATCGAGACGTTCCTGGTCGAGCGGCTCGGGTACTCCTGGGACGAGGTGCACACCGAGGCGGAGGCGCTCGAGCACGCCGTGTCGGAGACGTTCCTCGACCGGGTGGACGCCGACCTCGGCCACCCGACGCACGACCCGCACGGCGACCCGATCCCGAGCGCTGAGGGGGTCGTGCCGGACTCGCCCGGAGCGCTGCTCGGGACCGTCGACCCCGGCGTCTGCGGGACCGTCGGCCGGGTGTCGGACGACGACCCGGCGCTGCTGCGGTACTTCGACGAACTCGGGGTCGGGCTCGGCACCCACCTCCGCGTGGAACAGGTGCGCGACTACGCGGGGGTGGTGGCGGTCGCGCGCCGTGACGCCGGCGGGGCGGAGGCGCTGGTGGACCTCCCGGCCGCCGCGGCGACCGCCATCTGGCTGACGCCCGACGCCCCGCACTGACGGCACGCCGCGCCGCGACCCCCACCCCGCGGTTCCGGAATTCGCGCATCTCGGCGCCCGAGATGCGCGAATCCCGGAACCGCGGGGGCAGGGTCACGGCGGGTCATGGAACCCCGGGCGCTGCCCTGCCCGCACTGCCGCCGCCGGCGGTCAGCCCTTCGCGGAACGCGTCCGGCCGAGGGCGACCTCACGGCGCGCCCGCGCGAGCGCCAGCGCCGACCCCGCGTCCGGGTCCTCGAGCAGCCGGGCCGTCTCGGCCGCGTGCTCCCGCACCGCGGCGTTCCGGTGCTCCGCCGCGACGGCGAGGACCGGCCCGGCGACCTCGGACCCGAGCCCGGCGATCGCCCGGCTCAGCGCCAGCCGGGTCTCCTCGTCACCGTGGCCGAGTTGCACGGCGAGCGTCTTCGCGAGCTCCGGCCGCTCCGACTCGGGCGCGAGCAGGACGGCAGCACGCCACGCGGTCCTGGCGACACCCGGGTCGAGGTCGGACAGCCGCTCCGCGACCTGCGGGTACACGGAGCCGTCGCGGATCTTCGAGAGCGTGTGCAGCGCTTGGCTCCGGGCCTGCGCCTCGGGGCGCTCGAGTTCCGGGAGCAGCCGCGGGACGACCACCGCGGCCGGGAGGCGCACCAACGCCCACGTGAGCATCTCCCGCACCTGCAGGTCCGGCTCGACCGCGCACTGCGCGACGAGGACGTCGAGTTCGTCCACGGTCGGGGTCGTCCCGGCGGCCATCACCGCCCGGAGACGGACGGCGGGTCGGGGATCGGTCAGGGTCGAAGCGAGCGTCGGCATGGCCGTCCCACTCCACTCCCCACGCCTGGGTGTCGGCTCGGCGCGGTCGGTCCGCCGGTCGGCGTGTCAGTCGAGTGCGCTCGTCGGCGGGTGCACCGCCAGCGCGCCGGCGGGGCTGCTCGACGGCGACGCCGGCTGCTCCTCGAGGCTGTTCCCGCGGATCCAGGCGGTGATGACCAGGACGAGGAGCAGGAGCACGACGATGATCGCGACGGAGCCGTAGACCAGGAGCTGCTTGCCGCGCCGTCCCTCGCTCTGCAGACGGGCGAACCCCTCGTTGATGAAGTTGGCACGGTCGGCGTCCGTCGTCCGGGACTCCGCCTGGCCGGACGGGGGCGTCGCCGCGACGGCGGGCATCATCCGGGTGCTCGTGTCCTCGGCACGGGCGGCGTCCGCGTCACGGAGCTGCTGGATCGCCTCGGTACCGAACAGGTCCTTGATGACGCCGGTGTCGCTCGTCTCGCGACCCTGCCACTCGGACTGGTCGATGTCCTCGGGCGCGAGGCGCCACGGGGCGCCGTCCCGCTCGGGGGCGGGGTCCCGGTCGTGCACACGGTCCGAGCCGGTCGTCCCGTCGGCTCCGGCGACACGGTCGTCCGAGGGTGTGCGCGGTTCCGGTGCGCGGCGTGCGGTGTGCGGGCCCGGTTCGACCAGCGGGGGGACGTGGTCCGCCGGCACGACCCGCGGCGACTCGTCCTCCTCCGCCTCCCACCACGGGGTGGCGGAGGACGGCGGCACGACGGACGGGAGGACCGACGGCGGCACGGCAGGAGCCGCCGAGCGCGGGGCGAAGGCGGCCGTGGGAGCCGTCCCGGCGGAGTCGTCCAGGTCGTCGTCGAGGTCGCCGTCGTCGTGGCCACCGTCGCGGGACCCCGCGCCGTGGTCGTCGACGCCGTTGCGGTCGAGGGGCATCGCCATCGTGCTGTCGTCGTCCGTCACGTCACCGGGGAACACCTCGCCGGTCCGGGCGGCCTCGTCGCTGAGCGACCAGCTCGACCCGCCCGACGGCGTCGTCCGCTCGCCGGCCCGGTCGTCGTCGACCGGATCGGGGTCGATCGGATCGGGGTCGGCGTGGGAGGCAGCGTCGGGAACGGTCGCCCCGGTGGCCCACGACCCGGCGGCGACGAGGTTGGTGTCGAAGGCGTCCTGGGTCAGCGTGGTCTGCACCTCGCCGGTCTCCTCGCCGAGGACCGACCAGTCGAAGGGGCGGTCGGCCTGCGGGGCCCCGTCCACGTCGTCGTGCAGCCGGAGGAGCTCGGTGAAGGTCGGCGGTTCGTCGGTCGCGGGCAGGACGTCCTCGACGCCGAGCGGCTGCGCGTCCGGACCACCGGCGAGGGCCGGCGGCACGGGCGTCACACCCGGCGACGACGACGGGTCGGCCGACGGCACGGCGCCGGGCCGCACGCGTCCGAGCCAGTCCACGTCCGACCGTCCGAGGCCGTCCGGGTCGGTGCGTCGACGCTCGTCCTCGATCGCGCGGGCCTCGGCCGCGCGGGCCTCCCGGTCCGAGCGGGCCGTGGGCAGGACGATCGCGCGCGGGTCGGGGGCGTTCGACACCGGCGGCACGGCCGCGGGCGGCGGGACCCGACCGGCGACGCCACCGGGCAGCGCGAGCTCCTCGGGCATCGAGATCGCCTGGGTCGCGCCGGGGTCCAGCTCGGGCGCCGGTGCCGACGCGGGGGCGACCGGCGCGGACGCCGGGGCGGTGAACGGCTCGGGCTCCGGCCGACCAGCCTGACGGGCGGCACGCTCGGCCTCGCGGCGCTCGCGCCGGGAGGGCCACTCCTCCTCCGTCAGCGGGGCGCCGAAGATGTCCGCGGCACTGCGGAGGCCCGAGAACGGAGCGTCCGGGGCGGGCGCACGGCGGGCCTCCCGGCCGTCGTCCCCGGAATCGGGGGTGACGGGGCCGTCGGGCTCGCGCGCGTCGTCCGGACGCTCCTCGGTCACGCGGACAGCCCCAGGTCGGCCAGCCCGATCGCAGCGAGGTACGGGTAGCCCGCCGCCTCGATCCGCTCCTTCGCGCCGGTGTCCCGGTCGACGACGACGGCGACGGCGGCGATCACGGCGCCCTCGCGCTCGAGGGCCTCGGCCGCCTTGAGCGGTGACCCGCCGGTGGTGGAGGTGTCCTCGAGGACGACCACACGCTTGCCACGGACGTCCGGCCCCTCGACCTGGCGGCCGCGACCGTGGTCCTTCGGTTCCTTGCGCACGACGAAGGCGTCGTAGGAGCCCCCGCGGACAGCGGCCTGGTGCAGGACCGCGCTGGCGATCGGGTCGGCGCCCATCGTCAGGCCGCCGACGGCATCGACGTCGGGGACGTCGGCGATGAGGTCGGCCATCACCTGACCGATGAGGGGAGCGACGCGGTGGTCGAGGCTCACCTTGCGGAGGTCGATGTAGTACGACGCCTGCTTCCCGCTGGTCAGGGTGAAGTCGCCGTGGAAGACCGCATCGGCCTTGATGTGCTCGATCAACTGCTCGCGCGCGTGGGTCACGGTGCCCAAGATTAGCGGTGACCGGCGGTCCGCGCTCCCTGGAGCGCTCCGCCCGGCTCCCGGGACGGCACCCGAGATCAGCGGTGACCGGCGGCCCGCGCTCCCTGGAGCGCTCCGCCCGGCTCCCGGGACGGCACCCGAGATCAGCGGTGACCGGCGGTCCGCGCTCCCTGGAGCGCTCCGCCCGTCTCCCGGGACGGCACCCGAGATCAGCGGTGACCGGCGCTCCGCGCTCCCCGGAGCGCTCCGCCCGGCTCCCGGGACGCCGTCGCAGGTACGCTCCGGTCATGCCCCTCGTCCGACCGCGGGACGGTGCACGGCCGCTCGAGGCCGGCACTCCCCGCCCCCGCTCCGCAGTCGCGCGGGCGGTCGGGCACGAGGCCGTGGGGGCCCTGCTCGCCCTGGCCCTGGCGGTCGTCGCGCTCCGCCACGTCCTCGCGACGGAGCGGGTCGCCCTGCTCTGGTACGACGGCGACTCCGTGCTGCTGCCGCTCGTGGCACGGTCGATCGCGCTCGGGCAGCCATTCGAGTGGGCGATGTCCCCGGCGCTGTTCTTCTTCCCGGAGCTGCCGGTCTACCTGGCCGTCTCCGCCGTGACCGCGACGCCGCAGCAGGCCCTGGCGCTGAACGGGGTCCTGGTGCTGCTCGCCGTGTACGCGCTCGTCCGTGCGGCAGCGAACGAGCTCATGCCCGCCGCCGCCCGCCCGGCCCGGATCGCGGTGTCGGTCCTCGCCGTCGTGCTCGTGACGATGCTCGTCCTGACCGAGTCCTCGGCGACCGCGACGTCCCTCGAACTCGCCTCCCTGCTGCTCACGACGACCTACTACTACGGGGCCGTGCTCGCGATGCTCGCCACCGCGGTGCTCGTACTGCGCACCGTCCGGACCGGCCGGGCGTCGCTGCCGGTGCTCGGGACGGTCGGCGTCGTCGCGGCACTCAGCACGGGGTCGAACCCGCTGTACGTCCCGTGGTCCGCCGGACCCGTCGTCGTCACGCTCGCCCTGCTCGTCGTCGCACGCCGGGTGCCGTGGCGACCGGCGGCCCTGGTCGCCGGAGCCCTCACCGTCGGCGCCGTGGTCGGGTACCTCGTCCGGATCCCACTCCGCCCCTTCGTCTCCCTGGACCCGTCGACGTACGTGCACCCCGACCGGGCCGGCACGACGGCCGCGTTCTTCGCGGCGCTCACCGACGACCGTGCCGCCTCGGCCTCCGGGGACGCGGGGCTGCTGCTCATGCTGCTCGGTGTGCTGCTCAGTGCGGGCGGCACGGTCTGGGCCTGGCGGACGCGGTCCTCCCGGGCGGTGCTGCTCGCGACCGCGCTGCCGCTCGTGACGATCGTGGCGGTGTCCGTCGGGGTCGTCGTCGCCGGCTCGGAGACACCCCGCTACCTGGAGCCGGTCGTGACGATGCCGCTCCTGGCGCTCGTCGCGGTGTGCGAACTCGCCCGGACCGCGGTCCGGCAGACCCGGCTGCACCGTCCCACGCGGACCCTCCGGACGCTGTCCGCGGTGGGTGCCGCCCTGGTCCTGGTCGCGGGCGTCGCGGTCACGCCGGGCACGGTCCGCTCGGTCGTCGACGCCCGGTACGGACCGGTCGCCTGCCTCGACCGGTGGGTGGACGCACACCGCACCGCTGACCGCGATCCCGTCGGCGTCGGTCAGTTCTGGACGATCCGTCCGCTCGCCGCCTACGCGGACCAGGACGTCCGGCTGCTCCAGGTCCGGGACACCTTCGACACCTACCCCTGGCTCGTCGACCTCGGCTCCTACCGGGACGCCCGACCGGACTACGTGGTCGTCGGGTCCGGGGACGTCTGGACGACGCCCGTGGAGGACTCGCTCGGCCCCCCGGCGACGATCACGCACTGCGACGGGTACGACGTCCACGACTACGCGGGGACCCGCGGCGCCGAGGTGCTGCAGAGAACGGTGGTGGGGTCGGCCGAGCGGATCCTGCACGAGCGCGGGTTCTGACCTCCGACCGGCCGTCGTCCTGCTCCGATCCGGCGACGGAGTCGTCCACAGGCTCGATCGCGCCACGGATCCGTCCACAGCGGAGCGTCGCCGCAGCGAACCGCCTGTGGAGATGTATAGGCTCCGTTGCGATGTCTCGCTCCGTGGTCACCGCCCCCCGTCCCCGCTCCGCGCCGACGGCTCGGCGGCGTCTGCTCGCCACCGGGCTGGCGATCGCCGGTCTCATCGGCACGCTCGTCCTCGACGCGCCCGCCGCCCAGGCCGCCACGTACCCCTCGTGGGACGACGTGGTCGCGGCCCGCGGCAAGGAGTCCGCCAAGCAGTCGCAGATCGTCGAGATCCGCGGGATCATCTCCGGTCTGTCGGACGAGGTCGACGCCGCCCGCGCCGAGGCCGAACGGCTCGGTGCCGCGTTCGAGGCCGCCCAGCGCAGGGCCCTGCGCGCCGCCGAGCGGGAACAGGCGCTGCGGGACGACGCGGAGGAGCACGCCGAGGTCGCCGAGGCGAGCGCCGCCCAGGCCGGCCGCTTCGCCGCGCAGATGGCCCGGTCCGGTGGTGCCGACGTCACGACGAGCGTGCTCACCGGCGGCGAGGACGCGCGGGACCTCCTCTACGACCTCGGCGCGCTGAGCAAGCTGTCCGAGCAGGCCGAACGGGTCGAGACCGCGGCCACCAACGACGCGTCCGTCGCCCGGTCGCTCACCGACCAGGCCGACCGCGCCGCGCTCGCGCTCGAGGAGCTCGCGCAGGCCGCACAGGACCGGATGGGCGAAGCACAGGCGGCGTCCGACCGCGCGCAGGCCGCGTACGACGAGCAGGAGGCGAACAAGTCCCGACTGGAGGCCCAACTCGCCTCCCTGACGTCGGGTCGCGCCACGACCGAGGCCCAGTACGAGAAGGGCGAGCGGATCCGCAAGGCCGCGGAGGAGCGTCGCCGGAAGGCCCTCGAGGCCGAGCTGGCACGCCAGGCGCAGCAGTTGCGGGACCAGCAGGCCGCGGCCGCGGCGGCGAACCAGGGCGGCAGTGCACCGGCCGCGCCGGCCGCGCCGAGCGGCGGCGGTGCCACGGCGCCGTCCGGGTCCGGCTGGGTCCGACCGGCGGGCGGCTGGATCACCAGCGGCTACGGGGTCCGCGTCAACCCGTACACCGGCGCCACGGCCATGCACGACGGCATCGACCTGGGCAGCGGCTGCTCGACCGCGATCGTCGCGGCGTCCGCGGGCACCGTGGAGTACGTCGGCCCCTACGGCGGGTACGGCAACTACGTCCGCATCGACCACGGCGGCGGCGTGAAGACCGCGTACGGGCACATCGTCGCCGGCGGCTTCCGGGTCAGCCCCGGCCAGCAGGTCGGCGCCGGGACCCTCGTCGCCCTCGTCGGCTCCACCGGCAACTCGACCGGGTGCCACCTGCACTTCGAGACCCACGTCGGCGGCGGGACGGTCGACCCGGTGTCGTTCATGGGTGCACGCGGCGTCGGCTTCTAGCCCGGCAGCAGCGCCCGGCCGCAGCGCCCGCGCCCAGCAGCAGCGCCCGCGCGACCGGACCGCGCGGCTGGTCAGCCCGCCCGGCTGGTCAGGCCACTCGGCTGGTCAGGCCGCACGCCGTGGGTCGTCGACGTCATCCACGTCGAGCTCCCACAACGCCCGGTACCAGGCCGTCCGCTCCGGGTCCTGCGGCAGCCCGTACGCCTCGTGGAACAGGTCGTCCCAGCCCGGGCCGTGGTTCCACCCCAGGCTCATCGACGCCACCGCGAGGTCGGCCCACCGGTCCGCGACGCCGAGCGCGCCGAGGTCCACGTGCCCGGCCCAGCGGCCGTCGGCCCCGAGGAGCGTGTTCGGGGCGCAGGCGTCCCCGTGGCACACCACGAGCTGGTCCGTCGCGGGCTGCGGACCGATCGCGTCGACGTTCCGACCGGCCGCTCGTGCCCGGTCGAGGCGCTCGTCCGTCGACCACGTGAACGGACACGACGGCACCGGCAGGCTGTCGTGCAGCGCGCGGAGCCCCTCCCCCACACCGATCACCGCCGCGCGCGGGTCGTCCCGCCACCGCGGGTCCACGGCACTCCAGCCCGGCACCGGTCGTGTCGCCATCCACGCACCGGAACCGTCGGCCCGTGCTCGAGCACCTCCGGCACGGTCAGCCAGCGGGCCGCCCAGCGCAGCCGTGCGACCTCGGCGTCGATCCACGGCGCGTAGCGCGGAGGGACCCACTTCACGTAGCCCTCGGCACGGTCCGGTGTCGGGCCGAGACGGAAGGTCCGTCCGCCGGCCGAGTTCACCCAAACCGGCTCGAGCGGCCGCCCGCGGGCGACCCCGACGACCGCGGCCGGGACCTCGACCGACCCCTCCGGCAGTCCGCCGCGGCCGACGAGGTCGTCCGTCGGGTCGCCGTCGTCACCGACGCCGGGCATCGGTCAGCGCACCCGGTCCGGACGGGACGACGCGCCGCGGGCGATGCGCAGCAGCACCGGCAGGCGCTCCCCGAGCAGTGCGTCGAGGTCGTGCACGACGGCCTCGACCCGCTCGACGAGTTCACGCGGGGGCGCTCCGCGGCGCGTGCGGACCAGGATCCGGACCGCGGTGCGACGACGGACCCGGCGGACGTCGACGGCGAGGGACGCGACCTGCGGCAGCGGGGCGATCGCGGACGAGAGCGCGTGCTCGATCGCCGCGGCCTCGATGCGGACCCGTCCGGGCAGGCCGTCCGCGGGCCCGTCGTCGTCCACGACCGTGCCGGTCCGGCCACTCCGGATCGAGGTGAGGACGAGCAGCGCCAGGACACCGAGGACGACCGCGCCCGCGAGCACCGCCGACCACGCGCGTACGCCTGCTTCCCGTGCCGCTCCCGAGCCGAGGCCGCCGAGTGCGGTGTCGGCGACGACGTGCCAGCGGTCGGCCGCGTCGGGCAGTGTCTGCACGAGGACGACGGCGACCCCGAGGGCGAGCAGCACGAGCCCGACCACCACGAGGACGATCCGACCGACCGTGCGGTTCGTGCCGTTCATCCGTCGATCCTGCCGGTGGTGCGCACCCGGACGCGGGCGGTGAGGGGCGGCACGACGTCCACGGCGGCGAGTTCACGGTCCACGGCCGCGGCGGCGGACGCCTCGTCGACGTCCACACCGGAGGCGGGCAGGAGCACGACGTCCAGGGCGCGGCGACCGACGGACCCGACGGCGGCGTCCGGTCCCAGCCGGGTCGCGGACCGGGCGGCGCGCGCGGCGGCGGACGCGAGCACCTCGTCGTCGACGACCACGCCGAGCCGGTCGGAGCGGACGACGTGTCGGGGACGTCGTGCCGGCAGGAGGCCGTGCAGCAGGGACCAGAGACCGAGCAGCGCGAGGACGGCACCGACGGCGACGACCACCGCGTCGACCAGCCCGGTGGGCGCACGGACGGCGGCGTCCACCACGTCCCGGGGGTCGACCCCGGCGATGCGCTGCCCGAGCAGGACGACCACGGCGGCGACGGCCACCGTGACCGCGACGAGGACGAGGAACGTCATCGCGACGACGACGGACACCGACCGGGACGCGGACGTCTCCCGACGGACGAGGCGGCGCACGGAGCGGTCGTCGTCCGCGGACGGGGTCCCCTTCGCGGGACTCGTGCTCACCGGACCCTCCGCGGCCGGGCGAGGACGGCGGACGAGAACGTCAGCGAGACGCGCGCGACCTTCCGCCCGGTGATCGTCCGGAGCCGTTCCGCGATCGAGGTGCGCGCGCGGTGCGCGGTCGCGAGGACGGGCTCGTGCGGGACGGCGTGCGTGCCGAGGACCGGCAGGGCCAGCGGGCTCGTCACCTCGACCGCCAGGGCACCGCGACCGTCGTCGACGACCCGGGCACGGACCTCCCGGAACGGTGCCCGGAGCACCTCGGCGGCGACCGCCTGCGCGGTGTGCACCAGGGCCGGGGACGCGATCCGGTCGGTGCCGGGCACCGGCACGTGGCTCACGAGGAGCTCCGTCGTCCGCGGAGAACGTCGAGCAGTCGACGCACGTCGACGTCGCCGCTGACGATGCGGCCGACCAGTCCGCCGACCGCGATCGCGACGGCCACCACGACGAACGCCCAGAACCCGAGCGTCAGGGCGACGACCGCCAGGACCGCTCCGACGGCCATGCCGACGACGGTGGCGTTCACCGGACGCGCGTCTCGGGGACGACGGGAGCGTCGAGTGCGGGGATGTCCACGTCGACGATCGCGATGTTCACCTCGGTGACCTGCAGGCCGACGAGGTCGGTGATCGCGTCGGTGACGGCCTGCCGGACGCCGGCCGCCACCTGCTGCATCGGCATCGGGTACTCGACCACGATCGTCAGGTCGACGGCAGCCTGGGTCTCACCGACCTCGACCCGGACGCCCTGCCCGAGGTCGCTCGACCCGATGGCGTCCCGGATGGCACCGAACGCCCGCGCGGTGTTCCCGCCGAGTGCGTGGACGCCGGGGACGTCGCGGGCCGCGATGCCGGCGACCTTCGCGACCACGGCGTCGTCGATGATCGTGCGCCCGGCCGAGGTGACCTGGGTGGTAGTGCTGCCGGTGGTCGTGCCGTCCACCCGGTCGGAGTTCGTCGTCGTCGCCATGAGTGCCTCCAGCGGTCCTGGTCGTGATGTGTCCGTCCAGGGAACACCCTGTCCCGGTGCACGTCCGCCCGGTCGGTCGATCCCGGTAGGTTCGGTGCATGCGTGTCGCGACCTGGAACGTCAACTCCGTCCGGACCCGAGTCGGTCGGGTCGTCGACTGGCTCGTGCGGGAGGACGTGGACGTCCTCGGCATGCAGGAGATCAAGTGCAAGCCCGAGCAGTTCCCGGTCGAGGCGTTCGAGGCCGCCGGCTACACGGTCGAGGCGCACGGCCTGAACCAGTGGAACGGCGTCGCCTTCGCCAGCCGCCTGCCGATGGAGGACGTCACCCGCGACTTCCCCGGCCAGCCCGGCTTCCTCAAGGGCCAGGAGGGACCGGGCCTGCCCGTCGAGGCCCGCGCGATCGGGGTCACCGTCGAGGGTGTCCGCCTCTGGAGCCTGTACGTCCCGAACGGCCGCGAGCTCGGTGACCCGCACTACACGTACAAACTCGACTGGCTCGCCCAGCTGGCCGACCGGACATCCGAGTGGCTGGCGGCCGAGCCCGACCTGCCGCTCGCGCTGATGGGCGACTGGAACGTGGCCCCGCTGGACGAGGACGTGTGGGACATGCGCGTCTTCGAGGGGTCGACGCACGTCAGCGAGCCGGAGCGCGCCGCGTTCCGCACGTTCGAGGAGCGCGGGCTGCAGGACGTCGTCCGGCCGCTCGTCCCCACCGGGTACACGTACTGGGACTACAAGCAGCTCCGCTTCCCCCGCAACGAGGGCATGCGCATCGACTTCGTCATGGGGTCGCAGGCGTTCGCGGACGTCACCGTCGGCGCGACGATCCACCGGGACGAGCGGAAGGGCGACGCCCCGAGCGACCACGTGCCGGTGTCGGTCGACCTGGACCTCGACACGGTCCTGGACGACGACCGCCCGATGATCTTCTGACGCTCCGAGCGCCCGCCTACGGGTGCAGCAGCGCCGCGATCGCGACCAGGACCGGCACCGAGCCGACCGTCGACAGGAGCACCACGTCCCGCGCGACCGGGACCGCGGCGTCGTACCGCTGGGCGTAGTTGAACACGTTCTGCGCCGACGGCAACCCGGCGAGGACCGTCAGGACGAACACGTGCGCGGGGTCCAGGCCGAACGCGTACCGGGCCAGCAGGAACGCCACCACCGGCATCACCAGGAGCTTCCCGCCGGTCGCGAGCAGCACGTCGAGCCGGATCGCGGGGTCCCGCAGCGGAGCCGAGCCGTGCAGGCTCATGCCGAACGAGAGCAGCACGACCGGCACCGCGGCACCGCCGACGAGCACGAACGGTTCGAGGACCGGGTCCGGCAGCGTCAGCCCGGTGACCGAGCAGACGAGCCCGAGCAGCGACGCGATGATGAGCGGGTTCGAAACCGGGCCGAGCACCCGGCGTCGCCAGCCGCCCCCGGAGGCCGTGGCCGCGTCGAGGACGGTCAGCGCGATCGGCGCCATCACGACGAGCTGCAGCATGATGACCGGCACGACCGCGGTCGCCTGCCCGAGGACGTAGACCGCGACCGGCAGGCCGATGTTGTTCGCGTTCGAGTACGACGCCGCCAACGCACCGACCGTGGTCGTGGTGAGCGGGCGCCGCAGCACGAGCGCGAACACGGTCGCGGTGACGACGGCCACCGACAGCGCGGAGAGCGCCGACACGGCGAGCATCGGGGAGAACAGCGTCGCGACGTCGGCCGTGGCGATCGTGTGGAACAGCAGGCACGGCATGAGCACGAAGAAGGCCAGCCGACTCATCACGAACTGCGCGTGCGGCCCGAGCAACGCCGCCCTCCCGACGCCGTAGCCGGTCGCGATGACGACGCCGATGATCGCGAAGCCGACCAGGACACCACTCATCGTGCCCATCCTCGCAGGCGGATCGGGAATCGTGTGCGCCCGGAGAGTTGTTCCAGCGAGCATGACGACGACGCTCTCCCGCACCACCGACTCCAGCCAGCCCCTCGTGCCGCTCCTCGAGGAGCGCTGGAGCCCCCGCTCGTTCGACGAGTCCGCCACCATCTCGGACGACCAGCTCGACGCGCTCCTCGAGGCCGCTCGCTGGGCGCCGTCCGCCGCGAACACGCAGCCCCGCCGCTTCGTCGTCGGTCGCCGTGGCACCCCGACCTTCGACGCGATCCACGCGTCGCTCATGGGCTTCAACGGTGCCTGGGCGCACCGCGCCGGTGCGTTGCTCGTCGCGATCGCCGAGCCGGTGACCGCGGACGGCGAGCCGCGTCGCTGGGCGGAGTACGACCTCGGCCAGTCGGTCGCCGCGCTCGCCGTCCAGGCGCACGCCGAGGGCCTGCACCTGCACCAGATGGGCGGCTTCGAGGTCGACGCCATCCGCTCGGCGTTCGCCCTGCCGGAGCACCTCGTGCCCGTGACGGTCACCGCGATCGGGCACGTCGCCGACCCGTCGCAGCTCGACGAGAAGGCCGCCGCCCGGGAGACCGCGGAGCGCACACGCCTCCCGCTCGACGAGGTCGTGCTCGTCAAGGAGTGACCCGACGGGCGGGCCCGGCACGCCTCCGGGCCCGCCCCACTCGGTCCGGACACCGGGTCCTGGCATGATCGAGGGCATGTCCACACCCCGCCTCGTCGCGTTCGACCTCGACGACACGCTCGCCCCGTCGAAGTCGCCGCTCGACCCCCGCATGCTCGACACCTTCGCGTCCCTGCTCGAGGTCGTCCCCGTCGCCGTGATCAGCGGCGGCAACTTCCAGCAGTTCGAACAGCAGCTCGTGTCCCCGCTCCGCGACCGGGACGGCCTGGCACTCGACGCGCTGCACCTCATGCCGACCTGTGGGACGCGGTACTACCGGTGGGACGCCGGGGACTGGGCACTCCAGTACGCCGAAGACCTGACCGACGACGAGAAGACGCGTGCCCTCGCCGCGGTCGAGGCCCAGGCCAAGGCCGCCGGGTACTGGGAGTCCGAGACGTGGGGCGCCATCCTCGAGGACCGCGGTTCGCAGATCACGTTCTCCGCGCTGGGCCAGACGGCTCCGGTGGACGTCAAGAAGCTGTGGGACCCGACCGGTGCGAAGAAGGACGACCTCCGTCGCCGCGTGCAGGCCGAGCTCCCCGACCTCGAGGTCCGCTCCGGCGGCTCCACGAGCATCGACATCACCCGTAAGGGCATCGACAAGGCGTACGGCATGCAGCGCCTCGCGGAGCTGACCGGCATCGCGCTCGACGACATGCTCTTCGTCGGGGACCGGCTCGACCCGGAGGGCAACGACTACCCGGTCAAGGCGCTCGGCGTCCCCTGCCACGCGGTCGAGGGCTGGGAGGACACCGACGCGTTCCTCCGCGAGTTGGTGCCCACGCTCCGCACCGCCTGACGGCGGACCACGGGACGGACGGGAGGCTCCCCACCGGCGGGTGGGGAGCCTCCCGTCCGTCGTCCGCGCGCGTGCGGCTCAGGGGATGCTGCGGACCGCCTCGACGAAGGCGCGGATCCGTGCCACGTCCTTGACGCCGCGTGACGACTCGACGCCGCTCGAGACGTCCACGCCGTCCGGGTCGAGCCGCTGCACGAGGTCGGCGACGTTCGCGGGGGTGAGTCCGCCGGCCAGGATCCAGGCTTCGTCCACCGACCCCGTGAGCGTGGCGGGGTCGACGAGGTGTCCGCTCCCGGGCTCGGCCGCGTCGAGCAGCAGGAGGTCGTGGTCGAAGGAGGCGCGCTGCTCGGGCGTCTCGCGCAGGTAGTCGGCGGCGGCGACGGCCCGGATGGTGAAGAACCCGGCGTCGCGGGCGCGGGCGAAGTCCGACGCGGACTCCCGGCCGTGCAGCTGCAGGGTGGTGAGGCCGACCTCGGAGGCGATGCCGACGACCTCGTCGATCGCCTGGTCGCGGAAGACCCCGACGGCGTCGATGCCGTCCGGCAGCCGCTCCACGAGTGCCTTCGCGGCGTCGGCGGTCACCGTGCGGGGGCTGCCCGCGGCGAAGACGAAGCCGACCGCGTCCGCACCGGCGTCGACGGCGGCGTCCAGGGTCTCCGGCGTCGAGAGGCCACAGATCTTGATCCAGCGCTGGTCGCTCATGCACCCATCCTGCCCGATCGCTCCGCGCGCGGACGGGTCGGGAGCGGCGCGCTCAGCGAACGCTGCCGGCCGGGCTTGGCGGTGCGGTGCGGTGCGGTGCAGTGCCCGGCGGTGCGGTGCAGGTCAGTGCAGCGCGCCCACGACGTACGACCCGACGCAGGCGGCGGCGACCGCGAGCGCGGTGACCGACGCCGCGATGACGTTCCGTCGGCGCCAGCGGCGGGCGGCGTCGAACGTGCCACGTCGTGCGTGACGGTGAGCGGCTCGGTGCATCCGGTGTTCGCGTCGGTGCACCTCACGACCGGGGCCGAGCGGAACCGGTCCGGTCACCTGGGTCGACCCGCCGCGGAGAGCGCGCGCGACCGCGACCGCGGTCGGGCGCTTCGCGGGGTCGCGGGCGGTCATCTTGGTGAGCAGGTCACGCCACTCCGAGGCGACCGAGTCGGGCACCGACGGGTTGCGGCGGAGCCGGGCGAGCGCGGCCTCGATGACGGTGCCGGAGTACTCCTGCACGCCGGTCAGCGCCTCGAGCAGCACGAGTCCGAGCGAGTAGACGTCGGTGGCGTAGCTGATCGGCTCCCCGGCGACCTGCTCCGGCGACAGGTAGGCGGCGGTGCCGATGATCGTGCCGTCGTTCGTCAGGCGGGAACCGTCGACGAAGTGCGCGACGCCGAAGTCGGTGAGCTTGACCGTGCGGACGAACCCGGAGGCGCCCTCGTCGCTCAGCAGGATGTTCGCCGGCTTCACGTCGCGGTGCACGATCCCGCGGGAGTGCACGTACGCCAGGGCGTCGGCGAGCTGGGCGCCGAGGTCCGCGACCTCGTAGTTGTGCAGCGGCCCCTCGGCCAGGCGGCGGAGCAGCGTCGCGTCGGCGATGAGCTCCATCACGATGTAGCGGTGCGGGCCGTCCTCGAAGTCGTGCGTGCCGGCGTCGTAGAGCGGGATGAGCCCGGGGTGCGAGAGCATGCTGAGCAGGCGGATCTCACGCTCCTGGCGCACCCGGTCCGCGGTGGTCATGCGCTCCGGCGTGGCGAACATCTTCACGGCGACGGCGCGGTACGTGTGTTCGTCGCGGGCCTCGTACACCGAACCCATGCCGCCGGTGCCGATCAGTTTCACGAGACGGTACCGTCCTGCCAGGACGGTCTCCGCCCGCGCGCTGTCGGTGGCCAGGCTCATGGTGCACGTCGATCCCTCGGGAGTCCGGATCCGCGTCGGGTGTTCGCGGTGTGACTCCCCGGCCACGGTACCCGCGGCCCCGCCGATCCGAGCCGCGGTTACCCGAATGTGACCGGCGCAAGGGCCGGAACTGCGCACCAGGGATGATCCAGCGGCCGCGCGTACCGTCCACGTCCCGGACGGAGTGTCCTCCGGAGGACGGCGGGAGGCCGACATGCGCAAGGGTGACGAAGTCCAGTGGAACACGTCGCAGGGGAAGACGACGGGCAAGCTCGTCGAGAAGAAGACGGAGGACTTCGAGTTCGACGGGCAGACCTTCAAGCCGACGGACGACGACCCGTACTGGATCATCGAGTCGGAGAAGTCGGGCAAGCAGGCCGCGCACAAGGAGTCGGCGCTCACCGCGAAGTGACGAGCGCGCTCGGCGTGGTCGCCGGGGTTGCGGGACCGCCGGGGTCAGTTCCGGGCAGCCGCGCGGCCCCGGCGGATGCGCCGGACGACGAACGCGACGACGACCACCACGACGGCGAGGTACACCGCTCGGTCGATCCATTCGGTGTACCCCTCGATGCGCTCGTACTGCGTCCCGAGCGCCGCGCCACCGAGCACGAGCACCGAGTTCCACAGCCCGCTGCCGAGGATCGTGAAGACCGAGAACGTGGCGAGGTGCATCCGGTCGGCACCCGCTGGCAGTGAGATGAGGCTGCGAACGACGGGGACGAGGCGTCCGAAGAACACCGCGCTCTTCCCGTGCCGGTGGAACCACGACGCCGCCTTGCGGAAGTCGTCCTCGTCGACGAGCGGGAGCTTGCCGAACCACCGGACGGTCCGCTCGAAGCCGATCACCGCGCCGAGCCAGTAGAGCACGAGCGCCCCGACGTACGAGCCGACGGTCGCGAGGACGAGCACGAGCGTCAGGTCCATGCGCCCGGCACCGCCGAGGAAGCCCGCGAGCGGCAGGATCACCTCGGACGGGATCGGCGGGAACACCGTCTCGATGAAGAGCATGAGGGCGACGCCCCACTCCCCCATCGTGTCGATCACCTGCAGGACGAGGCCGGTCAGCCCGCCGATGTCGGGGTCCGGGCCACCTCCCGATCCGGAGGACGCGGTGGTGGCGCCGACGTGGGCGACGGTCGAGGGTACGGCGGTCGTCATCCCGCCACCTTGCCTGAGTGGCCTGACAGACTCCGGGGTGCGGCCCCGCCCCGGCTCCCGCCCGCGGAGCGGGGGCGTCGGCACGAGACGCCGCCGAAGGCACGAGACGCCGCCGGATCCGGCGGCGTCTCGTGCCTTCAGCGGCGTCTCGGCAGCCCGGCGGCGTGTCGCAGGGCTCGACGCGCTACGCGGCGACCGGCGCGCGCTGCCCCACCGTCTCGCCGGCGGACCCTGCCTCGGCGGCAGCCGCGTCGGTCGCGGCCGGCGCCCGGCGCACCCACTTCTTCAGCGCGACGAGCACGAGCGCGGACACGACCGTGCCGGCCACGATCGCGACGGTGAACATGAGCAGGTTCCCGATCGCGAAGAACACGAAGAACCCGCCGTGCGGTGCCCGCGAGGTGACGTCCGCCGCCATCGAGATCGCACCCGTGACGGCCGCACCGACCATCGACGCCGGGATCACCCGCAGCGGGTCGGCGGCGGCGAACGGGATCGCGCCCTCGGAGATGAACGACGCGCCGAGCAGCCACGCGGCCTTGCCGTTCTCCCGCTCGGGCTTCGTGAACCCCTTGCGGTACAGGACGGTCGACGCGAGCGCGAGGGCGAGCGGCGGCACCATGCCCGCGGCCATCACGGCGGCCATGATCTCGAACGGCACGACGTTCGACGCACTGCCGGCACCGAGCCCGGCGACGGCGAACGCGTAGGCCACCTTGTTGACGGGACCGCCGAGGTCGAACGCCATCATCAGGCCGAGGATGATGCCGAGCAGGACCGCCGAGGCACCGGAGAGCGAGTTGAGGAAGCCGGTGAGCTGCGTCATCAGCCAGGCGATCGGGCCGCCGAGCACGAGGAGCATGAGGCCCGAGGCGATGATCGACGCGAACAGCGGGATGATCACGACCGGCATGAGCCCGCGCAGCCAGCGCCAGGTCGGGATGCGGCCGATCCAGTACGCGGCGGCACCGGCGATGAGGCCGCCGACGAGCCCGCCGAGGAACCCGGCGTTCATGAACACGGCGATGGACCCCGCGACGAAGCCCGGCGCGATGCCCGGCCGGTCGGCGATCGCGTACGCGATGTACCCGGCGAGCGCTGCCACCAGGAACCCGAGCGACACGGAGCCGATCTGGAAGGCCGCGGCACCGAGGTAGTACCCGAGCCCCTGCGACGGCAGATCGAGCAGGGTGGAGTGCTGCAGCGTCCAGACCGCGTTGTTGACGCCGTCGTCACCGTGCGCCAGCGCGATGCCGTAGCCCGACAGCAGGAAGCCGAGGGCGATGAGGAGCCCGCCGCCCGCGACGAACGGGATCATGTACGACACACCCGTGAGCAGCCAGCGCTTGAGCGCCTGCCCGAAGTGCTCGTCCTTCGCGGTGCTCGTGCCCGCCTCGGCCGCGGAGCCGGAGACCCGGGCGGCCGCGGGGTCGTCGGCCGCGCGGAGCGCCTCGGCGATCATCGCGTCCGGCTCGTCGACGCCGCGCTTGACCGGGCCGGAGACGAGCGGCTTGCCGGCGAACCGCGAGCGGTCCCGGACGTCGACGTCGACCGCGAAGACGACGGCGTCGGCTCGGGCGATGAGGGCGGGGTCGAGCGGCTCGACCTGCGAGGACCCCTGCGTCTCGACGTGCATCTCGGCACCGGCCCGCTGGGCGGCCGCGACGAGGGCGTCGGCGGCCATGTAGGTGTGCGCGATACCGGTCGGGCAGGCGGTGACGCCGACGATGACCTTCCGGCGACCGGCGGTGCCGGTCGTGTCGCTGTCGACGACGTGCGTGTCCGCTGCCGGGGTGGGACGGGCCTCCTGGCCGGTCGCGGTGGAGGCCCGACCAGCGGCGCCGACACCGGCTGCGGCGACCTCGCCGCTCACCTCGCGGTCGACCAGGTCGACGATCTCCTGCGGGGTGGTCGCGGCGCGGAGGGCGGCGGTGAAGTCCTCGCGGATGAGCGCACGTGCGAGGGTCGACAGGACGGTGAGGTGGTCCTTGTCCGCGCCGTCGGGCACCGCGATCATGAACACGACGTCGGCGTCGCCGTCGGGCGCACCGAACGGCACCGTCCGCGCGAGGCGGGTGAAGGCGAGCGTCGGGGCCGTGACCGAGGTCGACCGGGCGTGCGGGATGGCGATGCCGCCGGGGACCCCGGTGCCGACGCTCGCCTCGCGGGCGATCGCGTCCGTGGCGAGGGTCTCGCCGGAGGCGGCGCGGCCGGTCGCGGCGATGCGGTCGGCCAGGACGCGGATGACGTCGGACGAGGTGGCGCCGAGGTCCTCGTCGAGGCCGACGAGGTCGACGCCGATCAGGCCGGCACCGTCGCCGGCGCCGGTGCTGTGCGCAGCGGACATGGGTTGCTCCTTCGCAGTGGCGCGGTGCGCCGGGGGGCTGTGCTGGTGGGACGGGTGTGCTGGTGGTGCTCCGGCGGCGGGGCGGGCCGGGAGGCGGACGACGGACCGGGGAGGTCAGACGACGTGCGGGACGGGGTGGTCGGTGGCGTGCTCCGCTGGGGAGCTGTCCGCCGACGGGTCGAGGCGACGGACGACGACGGCGTCGGGGTCGGTGGCGTCGAGCGCGGGGACGTCACTGCCCGGGAGGCCCGCGGCGGCTGCCCCGGTGGCGACGGCCTGGGCGAGTCGACGCTCCTGCGGAGCTCCGGCGACCTCCGCGAGCAGGTACCCGGCGAGCGCGGAGTCACCCGCTCCGACGGTCGAGCGTGCCGTGATCCGTGGTGCCGCTGCCGACCACGAGCCGGTGCCGTCGACGAGGACGGCGCCGGCGCTGCCGAGGGTGAGCAGGACGGTGTCCACGCCGCGCTCCCGGAGCCGTGCGGCTGCGGCGGCGGCGAGTCCCGGCTCCTGCTCGTACGCCTCCGGGTCGCCGCCGACGACCTCGGCGAGTTCCTCGGCGTTCGGCTTCACCAGGTCGATCCGCTCCCCCGACTGCAGCAGCGCGGTGAACGGGACGCCGGACGAGTCGACCGCGACCTTGACGTCGTCGCCGTGCCGCTGCCGGACCGCGCGGACGAGCACGGCGAGTGCGTCGTCCGGCAGTCCCGGCGGGAGGGACCCGGCGAGCACGACCCAGCGTGCGGCCGGTCCGGTCGCGGTGGGCCCGGCGGTGGTGGCGACGAGCTCCGCGAGGTCGTCGAGCCGGCCGGCGAGCGACGGGCCCGGCTCGTTGAGCTTCGTCGTCGTGCCGGTCGGCTCCGTGACCGTGACGTTCGAGCGGAGCGTGGCGCCGATCGGCAGGGCTGCGGTGGGGATCCCGCGGGTGGCGAGGCCGAGCAGCACGGGGTCGGTCTCGTCGCCGGGCAGGACCGCGACGGTGTCCCCGCCGCTCGCGACGACGACCCGCGAGACGTTGACGCCCTTGCCGCCGGGCTCGGCCGTGGACCGCACGGCTCGCTGGACGGCGCCGCGCTGGAGTTCCCCGGACAGTTCGATCGTGCGGTCGAGCGAGGGGTTCGGCGTCACGGTGACGATGCGGGCGCTCATGCGACGACCACCTCGACGTCGGCGTCGGCGAGGGCCCCGGCGAGGTCGGCCGGCGGCTCCTGATCGGTGACGAGCGTGTCGATCTCGTCGAGTCGGGCGAAGCGCATGAGGGCCTCGACGCCGTGCTTCGCCGCGTCCGCGAGGACCACGCTCCGTCGGGCGGCGAGGACGTAGGCGGCCTTCACCGCGGCCTCGTGCTCGTCGGGCGTGCTCAGGCCGAAACCGGCGGACAGGCCGTTCGTCCCGACGAAGGCGACGTCGGGGCGGAGCGCGCCGATCTGCTCGACGGTCGCGGTGCCGACGGCGGCGCTCGTCACCCCGCGCACCCGGCCGCCGAGCAGGTGGAGCTCGACGTGTGCGCTGTGCTGGAGGACGCCCGCGATCGGGACGGAGTTCGTGATGACCGTGATCGTCGCGCCGGGGGTGGCGGGCTCCCAGCGGGCGAGCTCGGCGGCGACTGCACCGCTCGTCGTGCCGGCGTCGAGCGCGATCGATCCGGTGAACGTCGGTGGGACCAGGCGCATGGCGGCCCGGGCGATCGCGGTCTTCTCCGGGCCGTGCTGCCCCTCCCGCTCGGCGACGCTGAGCTCGACGAGGCTCGACCGCTCGACCGGGACCGCTCCGCCGTGCACACGGCGCAGCACCCCGGCGGTCTCGAGGGCGTCCAGGTCGCGGCGGACGGTCTCCGTGGTGACGTCGAAGTGCTCGGCGAGCCCGGCCACGGACACCCGGCCCGCGGACTGCAGGGCCGCGGCGATGGCCTCGTGCCGCTCCGTTGCGTACATGCCCGGACTCCTTCGTTCCCGTTGGTTCTGAGCACTGTACGTGCTGAACCAACACGAACGCAACCGTTCCACAGGAGAACCAACATCACCGACGCGGAGGAAGGCACGGGACCGGTCCGTCCGACCCGGCCCCGTGCCTCCCGGCTCGGTCCTGCCCGCCCGCCTCAGGCCGCGGCGAGCGCCGACGTCGGCGGGATCCGCGCCGCCTTCGCAGCCGGCGACAGCCCCGACAGCCCGCCGATGAGTACGGTCGCCCCGAGCCCGCCGGCGACGGCCCAGAGCGGGACCGCGACGGGCCACCCCTGTCCGAGCGCGAACACGAGCGTGACGACCACGCCGATCACCACCCCCGCGACACCACCGAGGAACGACAGCAGCAGGGACTCGACGAGGAACTGGTTCCGGACGTCCCGTCGCCGCGCTCCCAGCGCTCGGCGGACACCGACCTCCGCCCGTCGCTCGAGCACCGTGATCACCATCGTGTTCGCGACGCCGATCCCGCCGACCAGGAGCGCCACGCCACCGATGCCGACGAGCAGCCCGGTGAACGAGTCGTCGGTCGCGTTCTTCGCCGCGAGTGCATCGGACGGTCGGGTCACCGCGACGTCCGCCGGGGACGCCGGGCTGACCGTCCGCGGGAGCTGGTCGCGGACGGCGGCGACCCGGTCGGGGTCGGCCCTGGTGTAGACCGCGGACGGATGCCCGTCCCAGCCGAGGTCTGCGGCGAGGCCACGGGGCACGAAGACCTGGTTGTCGAGGTCCTCGGCGAGCTGCAGCGGCCCGAGGACGCCGACGACCTGCACCCAGCGACCGCCGAGCCACACGCGGGTGTCCGCCGTCACGCGGTCGATGCCGAGGGCGCGCGCCGCCGTCGCGCCGAGCACGACCTGTGCCGGCGCCGCCGATCCCGGGTCGAGCCACCGGCCGGCCGCGACCGAGCCGCCGAGGACCTCGGGGACGTCCCCCTCGGCCCCGAGGACGCCGATGCCCTTCGTCTCCGCCGTCGGCACGTACGGGGTCCGGTAGACCCGTGCGTCCTCGACCTTGCCCACCCCGGCGGCCTCGAGCACGTCGTCCTGCCGCTGGACGGACTCGACGGCGGTGGCGGGCAGCGGCACCTGCTCCGCGAACGACTCCGCCTGCGTGACCGTCAGGACGTTCGTCCCGAGGGCGTCGAGGACCCGGTCGAGCGCGGCCTTGCTCGAGGACGAGATGCCCACGACCGCGATCATGGCGGCGATCCCGATCGCGATGCCGAGGGCGGAGAGCACGACGCGGGTCGGTCGGGTCCGCAGGCCGAACACCCCGAGCCGGAGCAGGTCCCCCGTGCCGAGCGTGCGTCGGGCGCTCACCGCGCGGCCTCGGTGGAGACGGCCGGGACCGCGCCGATCGCCGCTGCGAGGCGCGCTGCGTCGCTCCTGCTGTCGTCCTCGATCCGGCCGTCCCGCATGCGCACCTGTCGGGGCAGCGACGCGGCGAGTTCCAGGTCGTGGGTGATGACGAGCACCGTGGTGCCGGCCGCGTGCAGTTCGCGGAGCACACCGAGGATCGCCGCCCCCGCCACGGTGTCGAGCGCGCCGGTGGGTTCGTCGGCGAGCAGCACGGTGGGCTCGCCGACGATCGCGCGGGCGATGGCGACGCGTTGCTTCTCGCCGCCGGAGAGCTGGTGCGGCCGGTGGTCGACCCGGTGCCCGAGTCCGACGCGCTCGAGTGCTGCCACCGCCCGTTCGAGGCGCTCGTGCCGCGGCGTCCCCGTGTAGAGCAGCCCGTCCGCGACGTTCTCGGTCGCCGTGGCCCCCGCCTGCAGGTGGAAGTGCTGGAACACGAACCCGATGTGCTCGGCGCGGAGGGCGGAGAGCGCGTCGTCGGACAGCGCCCCGACGTCCGCGCCCGCGATCGTCACCGACCCGGTCGTGGGCCGGTCGAGCGTGCCGATGGTGTTGAGCATGGTCGACTTGCCCGACCCGGAGGGGCCGACGACGGCGACGAGCTCCCCGCGCCGGACCTCGAGCGAGACCCCGCGCAGGGCCTGCACCTCGCCGTACGACCGGGTGACGTCGGTGAGGACGAGGACGGTGTCCTCCCCCGCGGACCGCCCTGCTCCCGTGGTCGTGCCGGTCGCGGCGGTCGCGGCGGTCGTGGCGGTCGCGGCGGTGCCCGCGGTCCCGGGGGTGCCGGCGGTCACGAGGGCACCACCACGCGGGCGCCCTCGGCGACGTCGCCCGTCACCGCGGCACGGCCGTCGGCCACGAACCCGACCTGGACGGGGACGCGCCGGGTGTGACCGCCCTTCCCCACGACGTCGACGGCGTACCCGGACGAGCCGTGTGCGACCAGCGCCGACACCGGGACCGACAGGACGTCCCGCTCGGTGTGTCCGTCGGCCACGACCTGTGCGGAGGCTGCGTCGGGCAACTCCCGGTCGCCGGCGTCGAACGACACCGTGACGGTCACGGTCTCCTTGCCGTCGTCCGACTCGGCCGGGACGGTGTCGACGACCTCGCCGGCCATCGCATCCCCGCCGCCGTTGACGAGCACCCGAACCGCGGTGCCGACCGCGAAGGGCTCGGCGTCACGCTGTGCGACCGTCGCCGTGACCACCCGCTTCGTGCTCGTCACCTGCAGGACGTCGCCACCGGCCGGTTGTCCGAGTCGTCCGGGCACGGACGCCACACGGACCGTCCCGTCGACGAACGCGATCTGTCCCGAGTCGATCGTGCCGGTGACCTCGAGCCCGCGGTCCCGTTGCCACGCCCGGACGGCAGCGGCGGTCCGCGGACCGAACACGTCGTCCTCGGCGACGTCGTAGCCGAGCGCCGCGAGGTTCTCGTTGAGCTGCCGGACGTCGGCGCCGTGCAGCCCTCGGGAGAGGGGCCGCCAGAGCGGGGTGGTGCCGGTGAACGCCCGGACCGGCCGCTCGTCGACGGCGTACAGCGGTTCGTCACGGTGCACGACCTGTCCGGGCCGTGGCAGCCACGTGAGCGTCCCATCGCCGGCACCCTCCACCGGGGTCGGTGCACCGTACCCGAGGGTGCCGGCGGCCGTCCGGGACTCGACGAGGTCACCGCGCGTCACCTCCGCTGTCGGCCCGTGGTGCTCGGCGACGTGCTCGGCGGCCTCGGTCGAGGGTGCGGCGACGAGTGCCCACGTGGCGGTCCCTGCTCCGAGGGCGGCCACCAGGCAGACGGCCGTGGTCACGGTCCTGGCCCTGCGAGTCATGCTCATCGCCCGGCCTCCGTCCCCACGGTGCCGTACACCTCCGCGTCGCAGTCCTCCGCGACGCGGTCGAACGCGTCGGTGTCCGACGGCTTCCACCGGCGCTGGTCCTCCGTCCCGTCCGGGTAGTCGGGGAACCCGCCGTCCCGGATGCAGGCCGCCGCCTTCCTCCTCAGCGCGTCCCAGCCGGGTACCGGCTGGGCAGCGGGCGCGTCGGCGGCACCGCCGGAGCAGGCGTTCAGATCGGCGACCCAGCGGTCCGCGTCGACCCCCGGTGGGACGCTCACGCGGGCACGGGAGCCCCCGCTCTCGGCGAACTGCGAGTCGTCCACGTCGTGGCCGCGGTCCCGCATGCATGCGCCGACCTCTGCGGCTGACGCAGTGGATGCCGAGGGCGTGCCGGTGGCCGGAGGACGGGACTCGTCGTCGGGCGCCGACGAGCACCCGGTGAGCAGCGCCGGCACGAGCAAGGAGGCGAGCACGGCTCGCGCGTCGATCCGCATCAGCCGACCTCCTGCGTCTGCGTGTCCGGTGCGTACTGCTGCATGCACTTCTGCGCCAGTTCCTGGAACGCCGGCTCGCGGGCGGGCGGGTACCCGTCCGGGTCGAAGGAGATGCCACCGTCCGACCCGTCCTCCGGGAAGTCCGGGTACTCCTCGCGGACGCACGAGGCGACCTGCTGGTACTGGCGCACCCACTTGTCCTGCTCTGCCGAGTCGGCGCGGTGCACACCCAGGTCCTCCGCACACTCGTCCGCCGCGCTGTGGAAGCGTTCCTGGTCGACTCCCGCGGGCGAGAGGGCCGTCCCGGAGCTGACCTGGTCGTCGCTCGGGTCCTCGATGTCGAACCCGGCGGAGCGCATGCAGTCACCCCACTGGGCTCCGATGCCCGTGCTCGCGTGGGTCGGTCCGGCGGTGGGGTCCGTCGCGCCCGAGCATGCCGTGACGCCGGTCGTCAGCCCGAGGGCGAGCAGACCGGCGAGGAAGAGTCGTGTGCGTGGTCTCGTGGTCGTCGTCATGCCTCCAGCACAGCGGCCCAGGTGTTGCCGCAGCGGTACCGCCGAGGTCACATCGACGCAACACCGTTCCGCGCCGACAGCCCGCCGGAGGGCGTCGTCGACGCGCCTCATCCGACGCTCTGCGTCTTCGTGTCGGGCGAGTACTTCCTCGTGCACTCGTCGGCCCGCTGCTGGAACGCCGGGTCACCGGCGGGCGGGTACTCCTCGCGGTCCCACTCGATCACGCCGGGCCGCTGCTCCGGGAAGTCCGGGTAGGCGTCACGGATGCAGGACGCGACCTGGTCGTACTCGCGGATCCACTTCTCCTTCGAGGCGGAGTCGGCCCCGTGCACGCCGAGGTCCTCCGCACACTGGTCGGCCGCGGACCGGAAGCGGTCCTGGTCGACGCCGGACGGCGACGTGATGGTCCCGGAGCGGATCTGGTCGTCGCTCGGGTCCTCGACGGAGAACCCCGCGGAGCGCATGCACGCGCCCCACCGGGACCCGAGGCCGGCGTCGGCGTCCGCGGTCCCGGCAGCGGAACTCGGCGCCCCGGTACAGGCGGACAAGCCGGTGACCAACCCGAGGGCGAGCAGGCCGGCGAGGAGTGGTCGGGAGGATGATCTCGGTGTCGTCGTCATGCTCCGAGCAGAGCGGTCGGCACGTTGCGGCAGCGGTACCGCCGAGGTCACACCGACGAAACACCGATGCGCACCACGAGTCCACCGCGGTCACGCGGGTCGACGGCGAGGACCCACCCGTGCGCGCGCACCACGGCCGCCACGATGGACAACCCGAGCCCGCTGTGCCGCCGACCGGTGGTCGTGCTCGGCGGCTCGGCGGTCGTCCCGCCCCGCCGGAACGGCTCGGTCAACCGGGCGACCTCCGTTGCACGGACCTCCGGCCCGTCGTTCTCGACGAGCACCCCGGCAGCGTCGACCGTCACCCGGACGCTCCCGCCCGGCACGTTGTACTCGATCGCGTTGTCGACGAGGTTCCGCAGCGCCTGCCGCAGGAGCACCGGCTCACCCTGCACCGGGGGCACCCGGCCTGGAGGCCCGCCCTCCGTCCGGCAGGTCAGCGTCAGCCCGGCGGTCTCCGCCCGGGCGCGGTGTTCCGCCGCCACATCGTCCACGAGCGCCACCAGGTCGACCGCCACGGTCCGCCCGTCCAGTCCCCGGTCCGCCTCGGCGAGGACGAGCAACGACTCGACGAGGTGCTCGGTCCGCCGGTTCTGCTCGAGCAGTTCCTCCCGCGTGCGGGCCACGTCGGCCGGTCCGGCGTCGTCCGGCAACCCGATCTGGAGGGCCGCGCGCTGCACGGCGAGCGGCGTCCGGAGCTCGTGCGACGCCTGCGCGACGAACCGCCGCTGGCTCGCGAAGGCGTCCTCGAGCCGGTCGAGCAGGTCGTCGATCGTGTGCGCGAGCCGCCGGAGTTCGTCGTCCGGGCCGTCGAGCGCGATCCGCTCGTGCAGGGTCGACGCCGAGATCCGGCGGGCGGTCGCGGTGATGCGGTCCACGGGCGCGAGCATCCGCCGGCTCACCGCCCACCCGATCCCACCGGCGAGGACGCCCGCGCCCGTCACCCCGAGCACGGACCACTGCCACTGCAACCCGGCGACGACCGCCACCACCTGCACGCCACCGCTGCCGTCCAGGGTGACCGCTGTCGCAGGACCGCTGTCCGGGCCGACCGCGGGGACACCGTCGGCATGCCCGGCGCCGGGCTGCCGATCGAGCACCGCACGCTGCAGCGAGGCCTGGGACCCGAGGTTGACGACGGCGACGGTGCCGGCCGCGAGCGCCATCGCCGTCAGCGCGAACGCGAGGGCCGTCCGCGCCCGGATGCTCCACGTCCGCGTCACAGCGCGTAGCCCCGCCCGGGGACGGTCGTGATCGGATCGGGGGCGCCGAGCTTCCGCCGGAGCTTCGACATCGTCACCCGCACAGCCGTGGTGAACGGGTCGACGTTCATGTCCCAGACCTTCTCGAGCAACTCCTCGGCGGGGACGACCCGACCGTCCGCGCGCAGCAGTTCCTCGAGGACGCCGAGCTCCTTGCTCGTCAAGTCGAGCGGTCGGCCGTCCCGGGTGGCCATCCGCCGGTTCGTGTCGACCACGATCCCGCCGCGTTCGAGCACGGGCGCGACGGGCGCGAGGCAGCGCCGACCGAGGGCACGGACCCGGGCGACGAGTTCCGGGTACTCGAACGGCTTCGTCAGGTAGTCGTCGGCGCCGATCTCCAGGCCCTGGACCCGGTCGGCCAGCGACGTCGCCGCCGTGAGCATGAGGATCCTGGTGAGCGAGCCCCGCGCTGCCAACCGACGCGCGACCGCATCGCCGTGCAGGCCCGGGACGTCCCGGTCGAGCACGACGACGTCGTAGTCGTTGACGGCGAGGAGCTCGTCGGCGGTGTCGCCGCGGTACGCGACGTCGACGGCCATGTCCTGCCGCTGCAACCCCCTCGCGACGAGGTCGGCCAGCGCCGTTTCGTCGTCCACCACCAACACACGCACCGGAACATGATGTACCAGTACGGTATGCGGTGGCTGGGAGTCCTACGCGTCGAAGGGGACCTCGCCCGAGGTGCTGACGCCGCCACGCTGCCGGTAGGACAGGTGCCCACCGAGGTACCCGCCGACCGAGACGGTCGCGAGTCCGATGAACCCCAGCGTCCGCCCGGCTGCGTGGTTGCCGCGCTTCCGCTGCAGCCACGAGAGGCCGTAGAACGTGATGCCGACCCAGTTCACCGCCTGGTGCACCCAACCCGTGCGCAGCTGCTCGCGGTTCATCTCCGACCAGTCGGTGTAGCCGGCGACGCTCGCGCTCCCGGCCGAGGCGACGCCGAGCCCGACGAGGGTCTTCGCGGCCTTCTCGTTGCCCTTCCCGCCGACGAGGTCGAGGACGGCCGCGGAGATCCAGGCACCGAGCGGCACCTGCACCATGAGCGGGTGGATCGGGTGCCCGAACGGCACCCCGTGCAGGATCTGCCGGAGCGCCCGCGGTCGGATGAGGGCGTTGACGACCTTGCGGTCCAGGTCGACGGCCTTGTCGAGCACACTCGCCTGCTCGATGGAATCGGTCACGCGTCGCAGTGCTGCAATCTCCGGCATGCCGCCGACGGTAGACCGCCGCCGCGGATCGGGTTCACAGCACGCCGCCACTGTCCGCCAGGCGACACCGACGACGGCCGGCACCGCAGGACGGGAGGCCCGGTACCGGTCCGTGGGACCGGCACCGGGCCTCCCGTCCGTCACCGCGCGGCCGTCACGCCCGGATCCGCCGTGGTGCGGGCCGGGCCGGTCACTCCTCGACCAGCTCGCCGACCTCGAACGGTTCGACGGTGAGCTGCTCGCCGCCCGGCGCGACGTCGACGCGGACGGTGTCGCCGTCGCGGACGTCGCCGGCGAGGATGGCGCGAGCGAGCTGGTCGTCGATCTGCCGCTGCATGAGCCGGCGGAGGGGCCGAGCGCCGTACGCCGGGTCGTACCCGCCCTCGGCGAGCCAGGTGCGGGCGTCCGGCGTCACGGCGAGCTCGAGGCGGCGACCGGACAGTCGACGCGCGAGTCGGTCGACGTAGAGCGAGACGATCTGGCTGAGGTCGTCCGGGGTGAGCGCCTGGAAGACGACCATGTCGTCGAGCCGGTTGAGGAACTCCGGACGGAACGCCTGCTGCACCAGTTCGCGGACCGCCGCCTCACGCTGCTCGGCGGAGCGCGCCGGGTCGGTGAGGAACTGCGACCCGAGGTTCGACGTCAGCACGAGGATCGTGTTCCGGAAGTCGACCGTGCGGCCCTGCCCGTCGGTGAGCCGGCCGTCGTCGAGGACCTGGAGCAGGACGTCGAACACCTCGGGGTGCGCCTTCTCGATCTCGTCGAGCAGGATCACCGAGTACGGCCGACGGCGGACGGCCTCGGTGAGTTGCCCGCCGGCCTCGTAGCCGACGTACCCGGGCGGGGCGCCGATGAGCCGCGCGACCGAGTGCTTCTCGCCGTACTCGCTCATGTCGATGCGGACGAGGGCCTTCTCGTCGTCGAACAGGAACTCGGCGAGCGCCTTCGCGAGCTCGGTCTTGCCGACGCCGGTGGGGCCGAGGAACAGGAACGAGCCGGTCGGTCGGTCCGGGTCGGAGATGCCGGCGCGGGTCCGACGGACCGCTTCCGACACGGCCGACACGGCGGTCCGCTGCCCGATGATCCGACGACCGAGTTCGCTCTCCAGGTGCAGGAGCTTCTCGGTCTCGCCCTGCAGCAGGCGCCCGACGGGGATGCCCGTCCACTGCGCGATGACGGCGGCGATGTCCTCGTCGGTGACGCTGTCGTTCACCATGCGGTCGGTGGACCCGGCCTGCTCGGCTGCGGCGAGTTCGGCCTCGATGCGGGGCTTCTCGCCGTACTCCAGGCGGGACACGGTCTCGTAGTCGGCCTCCCGCTGGGCACGCTGCGACCGCATGTTGAGGTCGTCGAGCTGCTGCTTCAGCTCACCGATCCGGTTCAGGGTGGCGCGCTCGGCCTGCCACCGCGCCTCCAGTCCGGCGAGCAGCTCGCTGCGGGTGCGGAGTTCGTCCCGCAGGGTCTCGAGCCGGGCCTTCGAGGCGTCGTCCTTCTCCTGCTTGAGCGCGAACTCCTCGACGCGCAGCCGGTCGACGGTGCGCTTGAGCTCGTCGATCTCGACGGGGCTGGAGTCGATCTCCATCCGCAGTCGGCTCGCCGCCTCGTCGATGAGGTCGATCGCCTTGTCCGGCAGCTGACGGCCGGAGATGTACCGGTCGGACAGCGCGGACGCGGCCACGAGGGCGGAGTCGTTGATCGTCACCTTGTGGTGCGCCTCGTAGCGTTCCTTGAGGCCGCGGAGGATCGCGACGGTGTCCTCGACGCTCGGCTCCCCGACGTACACCTGCTGGAAGCGTCGCTCGAGGGCGGCGTCCTTCTCGATGTACTCGCGGTACTCGTCGAGCGTCGTCGCCCCGATGAGCCGGAGCTCGCCGCGCGCCAGCATCGGCTTGAGCATGTTCGACGCGGCGACGGACCCCTCGCCGCCGCCTGCGCCCATGAGCGTGTGCAGCTCGTCGATGAACGTGATGACCTGCCCGTCGGAGTCGTCGATCTCCTTGAGCACGGCCTTGAGCCGTTCCTCGAACTCGCCGCGGTACTTCGCACCGGCGATGAGGGCGGACATGTCGAGCGAGACGAGCCGCTTGTCCTTGAGCGAGTCGGCGACGTCACCGGCGACGATGCGCTGCGCGAGCCCCTCGACGACGGCGGTCTTGCCGACGCCGGGCTCGCCGATGAGCACCGGGTTGTTCTTCGTGCGGCGGGTGAGCACCTGCGACACCCGCCGGATCTCGGCGTCCCGCCCGATCACCGGGTCGAGCTTGCCGCTCCGCGCGATCGCCGTGAGGTCGACGCCGTACTGCTGGAGGGCGGTCTTCTGCTTCTCCTGCGAGTCAGGAGCGCCCTGGAGGTTCGCCATGCGTTCCGTCCTTCCGTTGCGTTGCCGTGTGGTCGGCCGGCGACCGCCAGCCGGACCGGAGTCCTCGGACCGTCCGGCGCGGGGCCCATCCCGTCAGCGCCTTCCTGAGTCCACTTGACTCAAGTTTACGGCGGGTGACGGCATTCCCGCCACCTGCGGGCAACTCCGACGAAACACCCCGCGCGCTGTGCTGGGGACATGACCGCCTCGACAGCTCGCCGGACCCCGGGTCCGCTCCCGTCCCTCCGCCGCTCCACCCGCCGATCCCCCGGCCGGTCCCCGGGCCCGGCCGCAGGTCGATCCGCCGACGGGCCGTCCGCCGACGGGCTGTCCGCCGGGCCAGCCCCGGCGTCGAATGTGCGACCGTCCCGGCTGGACGGCCTCGACCTCGCCCGCGGTCTGGCCGTGCTCGGCATGGTCGTGGCGCACCTCGGTCCACCGCACCCCGACTTCGACTGGGCGCGGCCGGACACCTGGGTGGCGGTGGTCGACGGGCGCTCGGCGGTCCTCTTCGCCCTCTGCGCCGGCGTCTCGCTCACGCTGATGACCCGACCTCGGCCGGCGTCGGACCCGTCGGACCCGTCGGACCCGTCGGACCCATCGGCACCGGAGGGCCTCGTGGTGCACCGACGGCGGGTGCTCGTGCGCGCGGTCGCCCTGTTCGTCCTCGGCTCCCTCCTGACCGTCCTCGACACCCCGGTCCAGGTCATCCTGCCCACGTACGCGGTGTGCTTCGTGGCGACGATCCCGCTCCTGCGGGCCCGCACCCGCACGGTCGCGGGGGTCGGGGCCGCAGCGCTCGTGACGGGGCCGGTCTGCACCGCGGTCGGCCGGTCGGTGCTGCACGACGCCAGCGACCCACTCGTGCACGGCGTCCTGCTCGGTGCATACCCGGGCATCACCTGGTGGGGCGTCGTCCTCGTCGGGCTCGTGGTCGGGCGGCTCCCGCTCCGGCGGACCCGGGTGCACCTGCTCCTGCTCGCCACCGGTGTCACCGCCGCGGTGGTCGGCTACGGCGGCGGTGTCCTCGTCCGGGCGGCCCTGGGACTCCCACCCGGCGACACGAGCGCGAGCGGGTCGGCGTCCACCGGCCCCGGTACGGCCGGCGCGGGTTCCGCAGGGGCCGGGTCGGCGGGGACCAGCCCGGCCGACGCCGGACCACACCTCGTCCCACAGGGTGGCGGCACGGTCGAGCGCCCCGGTGTCGACTGGGCCGGGTTGACCTCGGTGCAGCCGCATGCCGGGTCGACACCGGAGCTGCTCGGCGCACTCGGCGTCGCGCTCGCGGTCCTCGCACTCAGCCTCCTCGCCGCACGTCGCGCCGGCGTCCTCCTCGCCCCGGTGCGGGCCGTCGGGGCACTCGCCCTGACCGTCTACGCCGCCCACATCGTCGTGTACGCCGCACTCGACGCAACCGGTGACGGACACTGGCACACCGGGTGGACGGCGACCCTCCTGGTGGTCGTCGGCGCCGGTCTGGTGGCGACCCCGTGGCGGCGGTGGATCGGCACCGGGCCGCTCGAACGGCTGGTCAGGCGGACGAGTCGGAGTCTCGACGGTCCGGGTCCACGATCCCGACCGCACTGACGACGGCTCCGGCCAGCAGCAGCACCGCCATCACGACCATCGCCCGGTGCAGGCCGGCGACGCCGATCTCGCCGCCCAGGACGACCCCGGCGAGCGCCACCGTCACGAGGCCCGCGATGCGCGCCACGGCGTTGTTCACGGCCGACCCCGCACCCGCCTGGGGCTGCGGGACGGAGCCGAGGACGGCGCTCGTCAGCGGGGTCACCATCGTCGCGATGCCGGCACCGACGAGGACCAGTCCCGGCAGGACCGACCACCAGTAGCCGGCCGGGTCGTCGCCGGCGAGGAGCATGAGCAGCGCACCGACCGCGGCGATCGCCGGCCCGGCCGTCATGAACCACCGCGGTCCGAACCGACCGGCCAGTGCACCGACCGTGGTGGACAGCGCGAGGAGCATCAGCGTCGGCGGCAGCGTCGCGAGGCCCGCCACCCATGCCGGGAAACCCCAGACCTCCTGGAGGAACAGCGTGACGACGAAGAAGACCATCCCGAGTGCGCCGTAGATCGAGAGCGTCGCGAGGTTCCCGACGGTGAAGTTCCGCGCCCGGAAGAGCCCGAGCGGGACGAGCGGCGCCCCGGACGTCCGGGTCACCCGGAGCTCCCACGGCACGAACGCCCCGAGCGCGACCCCGCCGATGACCAGCGCGCCGACGACCACGGGCGAGCCCCACCCGAGCCGCTCCTGCTCGATGAGCCCGAGCACGACGCCACCGACCCCGACGACCGCCAGCACCGCGCCGACGACGTCCACCCGCGCGTGCGGGCCGCCGCGCACCTCGGACCCGATGCGGCGGACGAGCGGGATCGTCACCACGATCGGCACCGCGGTCAGCACGAAGATCCAGCGCCACCCGATGCCGTCCACGACGAGCCCGCCGACGACGGGGCCGAGGATCATCGCTGCGCTCGACCAGGCCGTCCACGTCCCGATCGCCTTCGTCTGGGCTGCCCCGCGGTAGGCGGCGACGATCAGCGCGAGCGCACTCGGGGTGACCAGCGCTCCACCGACCCCCTGCACCGCGCGCGCGACGACGAGCACCTCGCCGCTCGGTGCAGCGGCGCACAGGACCGAGGCGACGCCGAACACGACGAGACCCCACGTGATGATGCGGACCCGGCCGAAGAGGTCGGAGAGCGACCCGGCGACCAGGACCAGCGACCCCAGCGTGACCAGGTAGGCGTCCACCGTCCACTGCTGGACGACGAGGCCACCGCCGAGCTCGGTCCGGATCGCGGGGAGTGCGACGTTCACGACGCTGGAGTCGAGCCCCACGACGAAGGACGCGAGGACCGCGACCACGAGCACCAGGCGTCGGTCGTCGTGGAGGGGGGCCGTGCCTCCCGGCCGGTCGGCGGCTGCGGCTGGGGCGCTGGTCGTCATGAGGCCATCATGCGCCCGGTCGCGCCGTGCAACGGCGACAGCCCCCGTGCTGGTGCACGAGGGCTGTCGTCGGTCCCGGGGCCGGGATGCCGATGGGTCGGCGGTCTAGAGGGAGCGGGAGTCGCTGTTCGGCTGCGTGGACGGGCCGGGGTTCACGACCGGGTCCTGGACGCCGTTGCTGCTCGGGTACTGCGCCGCCGGCTGCTGGACGGGTGCGGCGGTCGCGGTCCCATCGGTCGAGGCGGCACCGGTCTTCTTGCCGTCGTCGGTCCCCATCTCCTTCTTGAAGACGTTGATCGACTGGCCGAGGCCCTTCGCGAGCGCCGGGAGCTTCGTCGCACCGAACAACAGCAGCACGATGCCGAGGATGATCACCAGGTGGATTCCGGTGAGGCCTTGCAACATGTCGACTCCTTCGGTACTGGAACTGGCCGCCGTCCGACCAGTGTCCCTGGTCGTCCCGTCCGGTCACCGTCGACCGGTCCGGCGGTGTCCCGCTGTCCCACCATCGTAACTCGCACCGCGTGAGAAGCCCAGGCGAGGAGCCCGATGGTCACCGTTCGTCCAGGGACGGCCGAGCGGGCGGTGCCCCGGCGCCGGTCGGGCTCAGGCTTCCGCCTCGCTCCTCCGCTCCGCGAGGACCCGGTCGAGCGTCAGCAGCGCCGGCTCGCTCGTCAGGGCCGCGATGTCCGCCTCCACGACGCCGGTCAGGCGGTACCGCACGCGCTCCCCCGGCAGCAGCGTCATGAACCCGCGGTCGACCGTGCCCGTCGCGGCCACCCGGTCCGGCTGCACGAGCAGGTCGCGGACGAGGGAGTCGGCCTCGACGACGAGGTCGAGCCCGTCGCCCTCCGGCGTCACCGAGAACGTCGCCCGGTACCGCGCGGGCTGCCAGCGCATCTCCCGGTCCGGCGCCGGCGTCCACACGGCCCGGCGCCAGTCCATGTCCGCGACGACGACCTCGTCCCGGGCGTCGTCCACGACACCGACGCTCGCGGGCAGCCGCACGACGGCGACCCCCGGACGGTCGAGCACGACGGGCAGGGTCTCCTCCGCCAGGATCCGCCCGGACAGGTCGATCCGGCGGACCCGGACGACGGTGTCGAGCCCGGTGCGGGCGGAGCGGACCGCGACCTCGACCGGCGAGGCGTCGGAGGCCCGCGACGGGTCGTCACGCCCGTCGTCGCCGGGGACGGTGCCGGACCCGGCCGAATCGGTGACCGGCAGGGACGCGGTGCGCGGAGCCGGGCCTCCCGTCCGGTCGTCGACATCGGTGGGCGCCGCGCGGACGGCGGTGTCGACGGTCGACACCGGGCGGATCGCGACGAGGACGTCGTCGTAGAGCCGGCGGAGCTCGTGCGCGAGCGGCTTGCGGCGACCGGCTGAGTCGATCGCCGACCACGACGAGACCGGCCACAGGTCGTTGAGCTGCCAGACCACGACGCCCGTGTTGCGGGGCCAGTGCGTCCGCCAGTGCTCGACGCCGGTCGCGATCGCGCGGGCCTGCTGGAGCTGGGTCAGGTAGTGCCAGCGGTCGAGGTCGTCCCCGGCGCTGCCGAACCGCGATTCGATCCCCCGCGCGAGCTTCGCCATCCCGTCGGCGGCCTTCTGGTGGTGCACCACCCCGGGGGACGTCGGCGTCATCGGGTCGTCGGTCACCGCGTCGCGGAGGGTGCGCCAGGCCGGCGGCGCCTGCCACCCGAACTCGGAGACGAACCGGGGCACCGAGTCGCGGTAGTGGTCGTCCGACACCCGGTTCCAGACGTCCCACGAGTGGTGCGTCTCGTGGTCGACGTGGTTCGGCTCGATCGACTCGGACCCCGACCACGGCGACGCGACCGTGTAGAAGCGGGACGGGTCGACCGCGTCGACGATCGTCGGCAGCAGGTCGAGGTAGTAGCCGAGGCCCCACGGGCGGTCACCGAGCTCGTCCCCCCAGCCGTCGACGTCGTGCAGCCAGATGTTCTCGTTGTTCCCGTTCCACACCACGAGGGACGGGTGCCGCGACAGCCGGGCGACGTTGTCCTGCGCCTCGGCGATGACCTCGCCGCGGAGCGGTTCGTCCTCCGGGTACGCGGCGCACGCGAAGGGGAAGTCCTGCCAGACGAGCAGACCGCGCTCGTCGCACAGCTCGTAGAAGTCGTGCGACTCGTACACCCCGCCACCCCAGACGCGGACGAGGTTCGCGCGCAGGTCGACCGCCGCGTCGAGCCGGGCGGCGTACCGCGCACGGTCGACCCGCGACACGATGACGTCGTCAGGGATCCAGTTCACGCCGCGGATGTCGATGACGGTGCCGTTGACGACGACCTCGAACGGGCGACCGGCGGAGTCGAGCGCCGTCCGCACCCCGGCGGACCGGAACCCGGTGCGGAACGAGCGCCGGTCGAGCACCGCGCCGTCGACGGTCTGCAGCTCCACGACCACGTCGTGGAGGGCCTGCTCGCCGTACCCGCGCGGCCACCACAGCGCCGCGTCCGGGACACGGACCGTGACGACCGCACCGTCCTCCTTCGGGGTGACCTGGGCGCGGGACCGCTGCTTGGTCGTCCGCCCGTCGACCGTGGGACCCGACACGGTCACGACGAGCACGAGGTCGTCGTCCTCGCCGTCCAGGTCGAGGTCGCCGGTGCTCGTGCCGTGGAGCGTCGGGCCGGAGCGCTCGAGCGCGATGTGGGTGTCGAGCACGCCCTCACCGGCCTCGACGTCGACGAGGGGCCGGATGTCGGCGAGACGGGCGGTCGACCACCGCTCGATCGCGACCGGTCGCCACGGTCCGCTCGTGACCGCGGTCAGCCCCCAGTCCCACCCGAAGTTCGACGCCATCTTCCGCACGTACGGGAACGGCTCGTCGTACGGGCCGGGCATGCTGCCCGCGCGCGCGGCGACGCGCTCGGCCTCGCGGTAGGGCGACTCGAACGCGATCTCGAGTTCCTTGCCGTCGACCGGACCCGACGTCTCGACCTGCCGGAGGTCGAACCGGTAGCGCCGGTGCATGTTCCGCGTGGTCGCGATCGGGACTCCGTCGAGGGACAGCTCGGCCACGGTGTCCAGGCCGTCGCAGACGAGGTCGACGCGTTCGTGGCCGCGGGGGTCGACGTCGAGCTGCCGTCGGTACGCCCAGTCCGACCGCCCGACCCACTGCGTCCGGGTCTCGTTGCGGTCGAAGGTGGGATCGGGCAGCAGCCCGGCACGCTCCAGATCGGTGTGCACCTGTCCGGGCACGGTCGCCGGCAACGTGACACCGCGGACGCCGGTCGGCAGGTCGGCAGCGACGCCGGAGGCGCCGTCCTCGACGAGCGACACGGTCCAACCGTCGCGGAGTTCCTCACGGTCGAGGGTCATACGGGTCCTTTGCTGAGCGGGCCGGTCGGCCCTGCGGTTCGGGACGCCGGCCCTCGGCCCGCCCCGTGGTCGGTGGTCCGACCGGGAGGCGCGGCACCGGTGGCCGGGCGTCGTCGCGTCGCGCGCGCGTCACGACGGGCGTGACGCGCGGTGCGTCGCGATGGTAGTACGACCGCCCGACGAGTTCTCCGGAGGGCCCTCCTGCCGTCCCGGGAGCGCGGCCTCGCGGGACCGGTCCGCAACCTGGTCGTGCGCTCGGTGCCGGCCGGTCCGGTGCGTGCCAGTGTGGGCGCATGATCACCGTGGAACTCGCCCGTGCCCTCCGCACCGCGGGACTCCGCTGGCACCCGGACACCGGCGACCGGTTCGTCATCGACAAGCCGGGGGTCGACGAGGACGTGTACACCGTCTCCGAGATGACGGTCGAGCGGCACGACCACCCCACGGGCGTCGAACTCGGCTTCAACGGCACGACCGAGTGGGCGCTCGACTCGGTCGCCGCGGCCGACTCCCTGTGGCTGCCGCGCGAGGACCAACTGCGGGACCTGCTCGGGCCGGCGTTCGTCGGACTGACGCGGCTGGTCGGCCAGGACGACCAGGTGCTGTGGACGGTCACCGCCCGCATCGCCGGCACCGACCGGACCTTCGCCTCGGCCGACCCGGCGGTGGCCTACGGCGAGGCGCTCGCCGCGTACATCGCGGCCGCACTCGCCTGACCCACCCGGACCGGCGGGAGGGGGACACGCCCGCCTGACCGTCCCCGGGAAGCCGTGCGCGACGTCGGGAGTTGGATCGAGGCATGACCACCGTTCCGAACATCACGCTCAACGACGGACGCACGATCCCGCAGCTCGGCTTCGGCGTCTTCCAGATCGACCCCGCCGAGACGAAGGCCGCAACCCTCACTGCGCTCGAGGTCGGCTACCGCCACATCGACACCGCCGAGATGTACGGCAACGAGAAGGAGGTCGGTGAGGCGATCGCCGAGTCGGGCATCCCCCGCGAGGAGGTCTTCGTCACCTCGAAGCTCAACAACGGCTTCCACGCCCCGGAAGCAGCAGCCGAGAACGGCAAGAAGTCGGCCGACCTGCTCGGTGGCTACACGGACCTCTTCCTGATCCACTGGCCGCTCCCGACCGTGAGCGACTTCGTCCCGACCTGGAAGGCGCTCGAGGAGCTCTACCACGCCGGCACCGCGCGCTCGATCGGCGTCAGCAACTTCCAGGCGCACCACCTGAACCGTCTCGCTGCCGAGACCACGATCACGCCGGCCGTGAACCAGATCGAGGTGCACCCGTACCTCGTGCAGGACGAGCTCCGCGCGTACGGCTCGGAGCACGGCATCGCGACCGAGGCCTGGTCCCCGATCGCCCAGGGTCTCGTGCTCGACGACGAGACGATCACCCGCATCGCCCGCAGCACGGGCAAGACCCCGGCCCAGGTCGTCCTCCGCTGGCACATCCAGCGCGGCGACATCGTCTTCCCGAAGTCGGTGACCCGCTCGCGCGTCGAGGAGAACTTCCAGATCTTCGACTTCGAGCTCTCGGACGAGGACATGACGGACATCACGACGCTCGACAAGGGCCACCGCACCGGCCCCGACCCGGACACGTTCGACTACGTCCCCGCGTAGTCCACGCTCCCACGAGGAAAGCCCCGGCCAGCTGGTCGGGGCTTTCCTCGTTCTGGTGGAGGAACCTCACCATCACACTCGGGATCTTCTCCGTATCCCACATGCAGTATTCCCAGGTCCGCGTGCTCCGCGCGGACAGGAAGGGAACCATGCGCACGATCCACCGAGCAACAGCCGGGGCCGCCTTCGGCCTCGTCCTCGCCGCAACCCTCGTCCCGTCGGCCGCCTCCGCCGCGACGAGCCCTGCGGACACCCCGTCGATCCCGGGGGCGACGGCTTCACGGCCGATCGTCGGCAGCACCACGAACGTGTACACGGTGCAGGGCGCCACCGCCCAGGGCGAGCGGGACGGCAACCGCCTGTTCGTCACCGGGCAGGCCACCCCGGAGGCCCAGGTCACGAGCTCCGTCACCGGCGGCACGCTGAAGATCGTCGACGCGGACGGGCACGTCCTGTGCACCGGCACCGCGACCCAGGCGCGTCCGAACCTGTACTCCTGCACGCTCGAACCGCTCGTCTCCGGTCCGCAGACCATCACGGCGTCGGTCGTCAAGAAGAACGGCACGTACAGCACGCCGGGTCAGGCCGAGCTCGACGCCTACGCGGCGACCCCCACGATCGACACGGTCACGCGCGACGGTGACGACCTCGTGGTCACGGGTCACACGAACCTCCGCGCCGAGGTCCAGACGTCGACCGACCGCGAGACCGTCCTGGCCACCGCCGAGACCGGGTCGAACGGCGACTTCAGCGTCCGGATCCCGGGCGGCGCCGACGCCGAGCACGCCTTCGTCCGGACCGTGAACGACGCCGTCCCGGCGAGCACGCCCGACCACGACCAGTTCGCGGCGAGCGGCTGGGTGCTGGCGGAGGTCGGCGCGGACGCCGGGGACGGCTCGGGCTCCGGCTCGGGTGGGGAGGACTCCGGCGCCGGCGAAGGCTCCGGCTCCGGCTCCGGCTCCGGCTCGGAGAACCCGGGCCCCGGCGAGTCGACCGAGCCGGTGTACGACGTGACGAGCCCCTCCGACGGCGCCACGGTGGACACCGCGCAGCCGACCTTCACCGGGCACGGCCGTCCGAACGGCCGCGTCAGCATCCTCGCGATGGGCGTCGACCCCCTCGGGAGCACGACCGCCGACGCCGACGGCAACTGGTCGGTCACGATCGAGGGCGCGCTGCACCTCGGCGACAACGGCATCGTCGTCGCGTTCGAGCAGCCGGACGGCAGCTGGCAGAAGCGGGTCTCCCAGAGCGTCACCTGGGCCCCGAAGACCACCGGCTTCACCATCGCGACGCCCGCCGACGGCTCCACCGTGACGGAGGCCCGTCCGACCATCGAGGGATCGACCGTCGGCTCGTACCGACAGGTCCTGGTCACGGACCACACCGGGTCAACGGCCGCGCACGGCACGACCGACGCCGACGGCGACTTCCGGATCGCGTTCTCGGAGGACCTCGAGGTGGGCCCGAACGAACTCACCGTGCAGTACCAGGACGAGCACGGACGCTGGAAGTCGGAGCCGTACTCCCTCCGCTACGACGCCGACGGTGGGACCCCGAACCCCGGCGAGGGCGACGGCGACGGCACCACCGACCCCGGCGAGGGCGACGGTGAGGAGACCCCCGCTCCGGCCGAGGTCGCCGTGACCACCAGCCGCCTCACCGCCTCCGAGATCGTCGCGCACTTCTCGGGCGCGGAGGGCACCGAGGTGACGGCCACCGCGAACGGCGTCACGAAGCAGGCGACGATCGGCGACGGCGGCGTCGCGAGTGTCGTCCTGCCTGCACCGGAAGCGCTGACGACGACGGTGCACGTCACCTCCACGAACGGCGACCGCACCGCCGAACAGGACGTGGTCGTCGGCAACGGCGACCACCCGTCCGACCAGCTCGCGGCCACGGTCGTGAACGCGTCGGCACTCACCGGCAGCGCCGAGATCGACGTCTGGGGCCTCCCCTCGGGCATCGGCGGCCTGCAGGCGAAGGACGCGGACGGCACGGTCCTCGCCTACAGCGCCATCCACGAGGACGGCACCGGACACCTCACCGTGACCGGGCTGACGGCGGGCGAGCACGTCATCACCGTCGTCTCGGGTGACCGCTCCACGCAGGTCGCGGTCACGATCTGACCCGCACGGCACGACGGCCCCTCACGAGGGTCAGATGCGGACGGCCCCGCTCCACGCCAGTGGTGCGGGGTCGTCCCCGTCTCAGCCGGCCCGTGCGGGGTCGCCCCCAGTGAGCGCCCGTGGTGCGGGGCCGTCCCCTTCGCGGCCGGCCACTCCCCCGGGCCCGCAGACGTCGGCGGCTCGTCTGACCGGAGCTCAGCGCGGGGCGACCGACGCCGTGACGGTGAACTTCGCCGTCCGCGTCACCTGCCGCGTGGGTCCGACCATGCGCTCGAGCACCGGGCGGTACCGGAGGTGCGAGTTCCACACCGTCCAGAGTTCCCCACCCGGACG
Source organism: Curtobacterium sp. MCBD17_008 (assembly GCF_003234475.1). Classification (NCBI taxonomy): domain Bacteria; kingdom Bacillati; phylum Actinomycetota; class Actinomycetes; order Micrococcales; family Microbacteriaceae; genus Curtobacterium; species Curtobacterium sp. MCBD17_008. The sequence continues at coordinate 45,443 of NZ_QKTK01000009.1, forward strand.
CAACACCGAGGCCGCGTTCCGGAACATCGCCTCGGCGGCGTCCGTCGAGACGGTCGTGTCCGCGTGGAAGGGCGGGTTGCACAGCACCAGGTCGGCGCTGTCCTCGTCGAGTTCGTCGCCGGCGTCGCTCCGCACGGTACGGACGCGGTCGCCGACGCCGTTGACGTCGGCGGTGAGACGCGTCGAGGCGATCGCCGCCGCGGAGACGTCCGTCGCCACCACGCGCACGCGTGGGCGGGAGCGCGCGACGACGGTCGCGACCACCCCGTTGCCGCACCCGAGGTCGACGACGACCCGGGCCTCCGGCATGGCCGCCTCGGCGGCCTCAAGCAGGACCCGCGTCCCGATGTCGAGCGACGTGCCCGCGAACACGCCGCCGTGGGCGGCGATGGTGATGTCGAGCTCGTCCTGACGTACCTGACGCGGCCACGGATCGGTCACCGCGGCGCGTTCGGCGGCGGCGCGGAGCGGGTCCGACGCGATGAGCAGGCGGGACTTGCCGCGCCCACGGCTCGCGACGACCTCGCCGAACGACCGCCGGAGCACGTCGTTCTGGGTCAGGGTCATGTACTTCGTGCGTCCACCGCAGAGCAGCACGACGTCCGGCGCGGCGAAGCGGGCGACCGCGCGTGCGACCTCGTCCAGGCGGTCGTGCGACTTGCTGAGCCGGAGGACGACGAGTCGGGCGTCACGGAACGCCTCCTCGAAGCCCTCCGGGTGGTGGAACCCGCGACGGCCGAACGTGCCGGCGCTGGCCTCCAATGCTCGCTCACCGACGAGCGAGTCCTGGACCACACGGACATCCGACGCTCCGTGCAGGGCGAGCACTCCGAGGGTGAGCACCCCGTACCGGTCGTCCACCACCGTGACGGCGCCCGGGTGCCGCAGGGCGTCGCCGTGCACGTGCGGAGCCTCATCGAGGAGGAACCGGTCGGTCCCGTCGATCGCGATGAGGTCCGGGCCCTGCTCGCGGGCGTGGCGCCGGAAGTGGTCGGCGAAGTCGAAGGACGGCACGGACCGAGAGTAGCCGCGGTGCACTGGCAGTCCCGGTCCCGAGTCACCACTGACCGCCACAGGTGAGCGATATACCACACGCGACAGCGTCGGGCTCGGGTCGTACGCTCGGGAACGCGCCCGGACCGCCCGGGCTCCGCGGCACTGCGGGAGGGGCCCATGTTCGCAGCGCAACCCACCCCCGGCACGAGGACCCTGCTCCGGGACGTCGCTCGTGACCGCCTGCGGTCGGAGATCATCAGCGGGCGGTTGCGCCCGGGCCAACGCCTCGACGACGACGAACTCGCCGCCCGGCTCGGATGCTCCCGGACGCCGGTGCGCGAGGCCCTCGCAGACCTCGATCGGCTCGGCCTCGTCGAGCTCCGCGCCAACCGGTACACCCGGGTCGCGCAGCCACGGGACGAGGACGTCCTGCCCGCGCTCCAGGCGCTGGGCCTCCTGTTCGGCGGTGTCGTGCGTACGGCCGTTCCCACGTTGCGTGACCGCACACGCGCCTCCCTCTTCCGGCGCCTCGGCATCCTGCTCGACTGCATGCAGGAGCCGGGCTGGATGGCCACTGCGGCGGCCGCGACCCCGGTCTACCGGACGTTCATCAACGAGTGCGGGAACCCGATGCTCTCGGCGGCACTCGGGGGCACGCTGGACGGCCTGACCTTCCGCCTGCGGAACGACCGACTCCACGAGACCTTGCCGTGGGAACACATCCGCAACGGTGTCGTGGCGCTGCGGATCGCGGTGGACGGCCGCGACGGACGACTGGCCGAGCGTGCGACCTGGGCGGTGCACCTCCTGCCGGATCCAGACCGCGCAGACACACGGGTCTTCGACGACGACGACCCGGTACGAGGACGCACGGGGCGCTGACGTGTGCCAGGAGTGCATCCGTCAGGTCATCCGCACCGTCCGGGCTCATCGCGTGGTGAGCGACCGATGCACCCCGTCCTCCGAGCGGCCGGATCCGGTCCGGTCCTGCAGCTCGGCACCGAGCACGCAGCGCGCGCTCTCGGATCCGCCACCGGGGACCTGACGAGCAGCGTCACACCACTCGGCGGCGAGCGCACAGAGTGGCGCGAGCCCAGTCGACCGGGCCGCCCCTCACTGTGTCGGCACGACGCCGAGCCAGCGGGGTCGCCGGGAACGGGGCGGGTCCCGTCGGACCCGCCCCGTTCCGTTCATTCGTCGTCGACGATGACCCGGACGCTCGAGTTCGTCGTGTTGGCACCCTTCGAGGTCGCCGTCGCGACGACGACGTGCTCACCGACACCCAGCGCGGGCGTGGTGACCGCCCAGCGTCCCTCCGCGCCGACGTCGACGCGGCCGAGACCGTCCGGAGCTCCGCCGCGCTCGCCCACCCGCACGACGCTTCCGGGCTCGGCGACACCGACGATCCGCACCCTCGAGAAGACCGGGTTGGTGTGGTAGCCGTCACCCGGGGAGGAGATCCGGACCGCCGTGCCGTAATCGAGGTCGACGCCGACGGCGTCTGTGTCCTCGCCCTGCACGCGTTGCACGGCGCGGACCGCGAGCACGCCTCCGCGGTCGGGCGCCGCGACCGTGACCGACCAGGAACCGTCGAGCCCGACGGTCGTCGACGCGAGGACGCGATCACCGTCCCGGACCTCGACCTGCGCCCCGGGCTGCCCCCTGCCGGAGACGACCACCGGTTTCGTGATGTCGCCCGGGAACGTCGCCGCCGCGGTGAAGGCCTCCCCCATCACGGTGGTCGTGACCGTGGCGGTGGTGTCGAACGACCCGGCCGCGACCGACCCGGTGAGGGCTCCCGTCAGCGCACCCGTCGTGCTCGTGATGCCCACCGGGGTCTCCACCTGCATCGCGAAGCGGAACTGCTGCCCCGCGGCGACGTCCCAGTTCCTGTTGCCGAGCGTGAACGAGTACGTGTGCCCGTCGGCGGATCGCACCCCGCTCACGAGCGAGTCCCCGCCGAACTCGCGCCAGGTCGACCCGTCGAGGTACTGCCCGCGCTGGTGGTCCTGACCGGTGGCGAACGTGGTGCCCTCGGGAGCCGTGAGCACCAGCGTGCCGGTCGGGGTGGTGAACGCCGACTGAGCGGTGTAGCGGGCGTAGACGGTGGTGCTCCCCCCGCGCTGCAGCTCCGCCGTGTCGTCGTTCCCGATGATCCGCCCCGGCTTGCTCGGCTCCGTGATCGTGACGGTCACCGAGGTCTGGTCACGGTACTGCCCGTCGACGTACTGCTGGAACACCAACGTGTTCTGTCCGACGGAGAGCCCCGTGACCGTCGTCGCCCAGGTCCCCGTCCCGGCATCGCTCGCCGTCGCGACCTGTCGCCCGTTCAGGCGGATGCTCGCCTTCCCGGACGCTGTCCCCGTGATGTACGCGCTCCGGCCGGCATCGCTCTGGGATGCCACCTCCGCGGTGATCGGTCGCTTCGGGTACGGCCGCGTGACCGGTGTCCCGTTCACCTTCGCCGAGTTCGCGCACCAGAGCGCGCATGCGTACGTCCAGAACTGCGGTGTCCTGGTCTCCCCGTACCGCCAGCCGGCGAAGGTCGCGGTCGATGTGCCACCGTCCCAGTGGTAGTCACCCCCGACGTTGCCCACGTGGATCTGGCAGGTACTGTCGAACAAACCGCAATGCGGCTGTCCGGTCACCTGGTAGGTCCGGTCGTCGACCGGGATGAGGCCGACGCCGGTCGGTTTGTTCGCGATCGTCCTCGTCGAGCCGGGCGGCGCCTCCGGCGCAGCCGCTGCCGCCGCCGGCCCAGCACCCATCAGGGCGGAGACGATGACGGCTGTGACGGCCATCGCGATGGTCTTGATCCCCATGGATCCCCTCCTCGTGTCGTGGCTCAGGCGAGCCAGGGCACAAAGTAGAGACGATCACCTCGTGATGCACATGTGGTATTCCACTCAGCGCTGCGGTCGGTAGAGCACCACGGCGGTGTTGCGCTGCGGCCGCATGCCGGCACGCAGGGGCACCGCGGCGCCGGTCGTCGTCGCGGCGAACACCCGCGCACCCGGACGGTTGATGAGCTGGTCGGCGAGTGCGCGTTCGAGCTCCCGGACACGGGTGCGCAGCTGCGCGTTCTCGTTCTCGAGGTCGAGCACCCGCCGGATCCCCTCGAGGGACACGCCCTCGGACCCGAGCCGCGCGATCTCGCGGAGCTGGGTGATGTCGCGCATCGAGTACCGCCGCGACCCGCCACGGGTGCGCCCGGGCACGACGAGGCCGAGCCGGTCGTACTGCCGCAGGGTCTGCGGGTGCATCTCGGCGAGTTCCGCCGCGACCGCGATCGCGAAGACGGGCGAGTTCTCGTCCATCTCGGTCATCGAGCGCTCCTTCCGTCGTGCGTGTGGGACCAGTCTGTGCCCGCACCACCGGTCCCGACGGGACACGCCAGCGGCGCGCCGCCCGTGCTGGCCTGGAGGCTCGGCGCCGGTCCCTGACGGAGCCGCGACGAGCCTCCAGGCCGGTCGTGCAGTGCGGTTCGGTGCGCGGCTAGCCGCGCGCCTTCGCGAGGAGGTCCTCGCGGGGGTCCTCGTCCGGCAGGGCGTCCGCGAGGGCGTCGAGCGCTGCGCGGGCCTTGTCGGAGAGGTGGGACGGGACGGCGACCTGGACGGTGGCGAGCAGGTCACCGGTGCCGTTCTTGCCCGGGACGCCCCGGCCCTTGACCCGGAGGACCCGGCCCGAGGGCGTCCCCGGGGCGACCCGCAGCTTGACGGGTTCGCCGCCGAGTGTGGGCACCTGGATCGTGGCGCCGAGCGCCGCCTCGACGAACGTCACGGGGACGTCCACGCGGAGGTTCTGCCCGTCGCGCTCGAACACCGGGTGCTTGCGGACGGAGACGGTGACCACCAGGTCGCCGGCCTCGCCGCCGTCGGGGCTCTGTTCGCCTCGACCACGCAGCCGGATCTTCTGGCCGTCGGCGACGCCCGCGGGGATGCGGACGTTGACCGGTCGGCCGTTGCCCTGCGCGAGCTTGACGGTGTCGCCGGCGATCGCGGTGGCGAAGTCGAGCGTGGTCGTCGCGGTGACGTCACGCCCCTTCGTCGGTCCGCCGAAGCCGCGGAAGCCGCCGGAGTTCTGGCCGAAACCGCCCCCGCCGAACATGCCGCCGAGGATGTCTTCGAACCCGCCCGCACCGCCGGCACCGCCCTGGCCGAACCGGACGCGCTGTCCGCCGCCGCCTCCGCCGAACATGCCGCCGAACACGTCCTCGAAGCCGCCCTGGCCGCCCGCACCACCCGAGGTGAAGCGAGCGCCGGAGCCCATCGCGCGGACCTGGTCGTACTCCTTGCGCTGCTCCTTGTCGGAGAGCACCGAGTACGCCTCGCTGATCTCCTTGAACTTCGACTCGGCAGCAGCGTCACCCGGGTTGGAGTCCGGGTGGTACTGCCGCGCGAGCTTCCGGTACGTCTTCTTCAGGTCAGCCTCGGAGGCGTCCTTCGACACCCCGAGCACTGCGTAGAAGTCCTTGTCGAACCAGTCCTGACTGGCCACGGCTCACCTCCCTTCCACCGTCGCCGACCCTCAGGCCGGCACCGCCACGGCGACCTTGGCCGCACGGAGCACGCGGTCACCGAGCTTGTAGCCCGGCTCCACGACGTCCGCCACGGTCTGGCCGGTCGCTCCCGGCGTGGGCAGCTGGACGATCGCCTCGTGCACGTTGGGGTCGAAGGTCTCGCCCTTCTCGCCGATCTGCACGAGCTTGAACTTGTCGAACCCGCTGCGGAGCTTCTGGGCGATGACCTGCATCGGTCCCTCGGCGAGGTCGCCGTGGGACTCGGCGCGGTTCAGGTCGTCGAGGGCCGGGAGCAGTGCACGAACGACCTCGGCGATGACGGCTTCGCGGTTGGCGTCCCGGTCACGCTCGACGCGCTTCCGGAAGTTCACGAGCTCGGCCTGGGCGCGGAGCATGTCCGTCCGCATCTCGCCGACGAGGTCGCGGTCGGACGGCGAGAGCCGGTCCTCGGCGATGCCGGTCGCTGCGTCGGCCAGGAGCGCCTCGTCCTCGGGGCTCAGGTCGTTCGCCGGCGGGGCGTCCGTCGACACCTCGACGTCCGGACCCTCGGCCTCGATGAGGTCCTCGGTGCCGTCGACGTCAGCCGTCGCGCCGTCCTCGGAGCCCTCGGCCGGGTTGCCCTGCGCCCGTCCGCCCTGTGCCTGGCCGCCCTGTGCCTGCCCACCCTGGGGGGCGGACCCGGCGGGCCCGGCGGAACCATCCGCCGGGCCGGACCCGGTCTGCCCACCGTCAGCCGAGCCTCCAGGCAGGTCGGCGCCGTCGTGCTGCGGGTCCTGCGGGTTCTCGTTGCTGGTGGTCATGTGTCCTACTTCTTGTCGTTGTCGTCGTCGTCCACGACCTCGGCGTCGACGATGTCCTCGTCGTCACCGGTGGTCTGGCCCTCGGCACCGGCGCCCGCACCCGCATCACCGGCGGCGTCGGCTGCCTGGCTCTGCGCGTAGATCGCCTGTCCGAGCTTGCCCTGCGACTCGTTGAGCTTGTCGAACGCGGTCTTCACGGCCTCGTCGTCGTCACCCGCGAGCGCGGACTTGAGGCCGTCGACGTCGCCCTGGACCTCGGACTTGACGTCCGCGGGGAGCTTGTCGTCGTTCTCCTTGATGAGCTTCTCGATCGAGTAGACGAGCTGCTCGGCCTGGTTGCGACGCTCGCTCGCCTCACGGCGGGCCTTGTCCTCGGCCGCGTGCTCCTCGGCCTCGCGGACCATGCGCTCGATGTCCTCCTTCGGCAGCGACGAGCCGCCGGAGATGACCATCGACTGCTCCTTGCCGGTGCCCTTGTCCTTCGCGGACACGTGCACGATGCCGTTGGCGTCGATGTCGAACGTGACCTCGATCTGCGGGATGCCCGCCGGGGCCGGCGCGATGCCGGTCAGCTCGAAGGTGCCGAGCGGCTTGTTGTCGCGGGTGAACTCGCGCTCACCCTGGAAGACCTGGATTGCGACCGACGGCTGGTTCGAGTCGGCGGTCGTGAAGGTCTCGCTGCGCTTGGTCGGGATCGCGGTGTTGCGGTCGATGAGCTTCGTCATCAGGCCGCCCTTGGTCTCGATGCCGAGCGAGAGCGGCGTGACGTCGATGAGCAGGACGTCCTTGCGCTCACCCTTCAGGACACCGGCCTGGAGCGCGGCACCGACGGCGACGACCTCGTCCGGGTTGACGCCCTGGTTCGGCGACTTGCCACCGGTCAGCGACCTGACGACCTCGGCCACGGCGGGCATGCGGGTCGAGCCACCGACGAGGACGACGTGCGCGATGTCGTTGACCGACACGCCCGCTTCCTTGATGACGTCGTTGAACGGCTTCTTCGTGCGGTCGAGCAGGTCCGAGGTCATCTGCTCGAACTGGGCGCGCGAGATGGTCTCGTCGAGGTTGAGCGGGCCGTCGGCGGTGAGCGTCAGGTACGGGAGCTGGATGCTCGCGCTGAGCTGGCTCGACAGCTCCTTCTTCGCCTGCTCGGCGGCCTCCTTGAGGCGCTGCTTCGCGATCTTGTCGGTCGACAGGTCGACGCCGTGCTCGTCCTTGAACTTCTTGACGAGGTGGTCGACGATGCGCTGGTCCCAGTCGTCGCCGCCGAGGCGGTTGTCACCCGAGGTGGCGCGGACCTGGATCGTGGAGAAGTCCTCGTCCTTGCCCACCTCGAGCAGGGAGACGTCGAACGTGCCGCCACCGAGGTCGAAGACCAGGATGAGTTCGTCTTCCTTGCCCTTGTCGAGGCCGTACGCGAGCGCCGCGGCGGTCGGCTCGTTGATGATGCGGAGGACGTTGAGGCCGGCGATCTCACCGGCGTCCTTCGTGGCCTGGCGCTCGGCGTCGTTGAAGTACGCCGGGACGGTGATGACCGCGTCGGTGACGTCCTCACCGAGGTACTGCTCAGCGTCGCGCTTGAGCTTGCCGAGGGTACGGGCCGAGATCTCCTGCGGCGTGTAGCTCTTGCCGTCGATGTCGACCTTCCAGTCGGTACCGATGTGGCGCTTCACGCTCGCGATGGTGCGGTCGACGTTGGTGACGGCCTGGCGCTTCGCGGTCTCGCCGACGAGCACCTCGCCGTCCTTCGTGAACGCCACGATCGAGGGCGTCGTGCGGAGCCCCTCGGCATTGGCGATGACGGTGGGCTCGCCGCCTTCGAGTACGGAGACGACGGAGTTGGTGGTTCCGAGGTCGATGCCTACTGCACGTCCCATGTGTTGACTCCTCGTGTTGGGGTAAGGGGTTGGACTTGCGTCCGATGGGCTCAAGTTTACTCGGGATGGGAGGCGCGTCAAGTCGGGGGTGCAGAAGTTGCGTCGGGTGGGCGCAGCTTGGTGCGTATGCATCGCACTCGGGAGGCTCTCGGTCTCTCCATGCGATATTTCACATGTCCATGTTGGAGCCGTGTGCTAGCACGGCACGCATCGAAAGACATCTCCTCACACATGAAGAAGACACTTCGAGCAGTCGGAGCCGCTGGGCTCGCTGCTGCCACCATCGTCAGCGGGCTGAGTTTCGGGTCCGCCGCTCAAGCAGCACAACCGCCCGGGAATGCCGAGATTACGGGAAAGTTCGTGACCAAGAACACGAGCAGCTCTTACTACACCGTCACCTCAGTGGCGAAGGGCAAGACGCTGAAATCGACGGAGTATCGCACGGCGAACGCGGCGGCGGCAGCGTCGGATATCGAATGGGTGTTCCCCAGTTTTGGTAGTGAAGGCTCCGTCCGACCCCGCGGGTCCTCGCTCTGTGTCACAGATAAGAGCGGCGTCATTCAACTCGTGATGGAAGAATGTTCCGGCGCGCTCAGCCAAAAGTTCGCCTGGACGAAGCAAGTCGATGAGAGGTACACGGGCCCTGGCTTCGTGTTGAGGACCGTCGGGCGAGACGCATCAATCGGCGGAGGATGGGACTCCGGTTTCACCGCTCACTCATACTCCAGCGGCATCCCGTCGGGAGCTACGGACACTTTCCCGTTCGTGGACAATTACCAGCCAAATTTTAGCGCCGAGGCGTCTCAGGTTGACGCTATCGGCGGCACGGCGACCGTGTCAGGGTGGGCTCCGACCGACGCGACGAGCGTCCGAGTGCAATGGACGGATGAAGCGGGCAACCAGAGGCAGAAGACCGCGTCCGTCGCCGACGGGAAGTACTCGGCGATCCTTGACGGTTTGAAGATCGGCACCACGACGGTTGAGCTGACCGCCCGGGAGGGCAGCGAGCCCATCGCGACGACGACCGTGGACGTGAAGCTCGAGGTCGCACCGGTCTCCGCGACGGCGACGTTCGCCGACGACGTCCACACGGTCGTGCAGGTCTCCGGCACGGCACAGCCGAATGCGAAGGTCACGATCCGGCACGGTGAGGACGACCTCGTCACCGTGAAGGCGAACGCCGAGGGCAAGTGGTCCACGCCGATCAACGCACCGAACATGCCGGGCAACTACGACCTCACGGTGGGGCAGGAGATCCGCGGCCAGGACAACGGCCGCGTCAGCGTCGACATCGACTACGGCGCGGGCGTCGTGGTCACCTCGCCCGCCGAGGACCTCGTGCTCGAGCCGGGCGAGACGCTCGAGATCGAGGGCACTGCACCGGCGGGCACCGAGGTCAATGTGTACGACAAGGCCACGAATGACGTCCTCGCCTCGACCAAGGCCGCGAGGAACAACACCTGGTTCGCCTCGATCGACGAGCTCGAGGACCGCGAGTACACCCTCGTGGCCGCAGGAATCACGAAGGGCAACAACCGCACGCACTCCGACCTCAAGATCAACCCCGGCAAGAACTCAGTCGCGAAGCCGACGGCGTCGGTCGAGTTCCCGGACGACGTCACGAAGAAGGCGATCGTCAAGGGCACTGGCGTCGACGGCGGCACGATCACCGTGAAGGACGAGGACGGCGAGCGGCTCGGCTCCACCGAAGTGCAGAACGGTGCGTGGGCACTCGAGATCGAGCCGCTCGGGGCCGGCAAGCACACGCTGACCGTCGAGCAGACCGGCATCGACGACACCCAGACCATCACGACCGAGGCCGACTTCGGCGCCGCAGTGTCGCTGGACGCTCCGACGACGTTCACCGACGGGAAGATGACCGTCACCGGGAAGTCCTCCAAGGGTGCGCAGGTCGCGATCACGACCGGCGGGAAGCAGGTCGACTCGTTCGCGGTGACGAACGCCGACGGGTCGTTCAGTCGTGACCTCTCCGGCCTCGGCTCGGGCAAGATCCAGCTGCAGGCAACCGCGAAGTCGAAGGGCGCCCTGACGACCGCCACGACGGCCAGCTCGACCGCGCCGATCACGGCGGAGTCGATCCAGATCAGCTCGCACGTCAAGAACGGCACGTTCATGCCCGGCGAACAGCTCTTCACCGGCCGTGGCACCGTCGGCGCGACGGTCACGTTGAACGTGCACGGCTTCTCCCCCGCGACCGCTGCGCAGGACCTGACGACCACGGTCGACCAGTTCGGTGAGTGGAGCATCAAGCGGGGCCTGGCGAACACCACCTACCCCCTGTTCTCGGTGAAGCAGACCCGACAGGACGGCGTCACCAACGAGCTCCTGAACTGGAACCTCCGCCCTTACGACGGCATCGGCGCACCGGGCGACCTGCAGCTGACCAACTTCAAGGACGGCGACTTCTTCAACCCCGGTGACCAGACCTTCGCGGGCAAGGCGACTCCGGGCGCGACGATCGTGTTCAACCCGTTCGGCCTCGACAACCCCGCCGTCGAGCAGTACGACATCACGACCAAGGCGGACAGCAAGACCGGTGACTGGACCATCCGCCGCGGTCTGGCGGACACCAACTACGACCGGATCGGCATCCGTCAGGAGCCCGCCGCCGAGGGCAAGGTCAACCAGATCGACAACATCCGCGTCGCGCCCTACGGCTGGGTCGGCGCCCCGGCCGACCTGACGGTCACCAGCCACGCGGGCGGCACCTTCACCCCCGGGAACCAGACCTTCACCGGAACCGCGACACCCGGCACGAAGGTCACGCTCTACGCCTGGGGCGACAACCCCGTCAACCCCGCGACGGGCATCGCGAACGCCCGTGGCAAGTGGACCATCAACCGGATCCTCAACACCCCTCCGACGAACTACAACATCAAGATCGTCCAGGAGAACGCGGGCTCCAGAGTCGACACCGTCTACCTGCCCCTGACCCTCAAGCAGTGACACCACGCGGGGCCGGCGGACGCCCTGTCCGACCGGCCCCGCCAACGCTTCCCCGCCCCCACCGGAATCCGCCCCGAAGGACAGATCATGCAGACCCGCAGCATCGCTGCCGCACTCCTGGCCGCCAGCGCCACCACGCTCCTGCTGACCGGCTGCACGCAGCAGTCAACCGGCCACACCGCGACCAAGCCGTCCTCATCACCATCGGCGACCATGCGCGACCCCGGCGCCGCAGCGCCGTACGAGAACGCCTGCGACGGCAAGCAGGCCGTGATCAGCGGCGACGGCGCCCCGCATCGGATCGAGGACTGCGATGCCGTCGCCGTCGTGGCCAAGGGAAGCAAGGTCCGCATCGGTGACACGAAGTCGATGGTCGTGGAGGGCAGCAACAACGACATCACCGTCGAGTCAGTCGAGTCGGTCATGTTGCTCGGCTCGAACAACAAGGTCCATGTCGACGGCGACGCTCCCACCGTCGACGACCAAGGCCAGGGCAACAGAGTCGACTGACGAGCACTGAAGACCGCCAAGGCCGACCGGTCCCGCCCGGTCGGCCTTGGCTTTTCCTGGGTTTCGTATTTCACCTTGACATTTCGGATGCTAGGATAAGCGTCACGCCTTCAAGACAGGAGCGACATGGACCTCCCCGACATCGTCCGCACCCTCGGGCGACGATGGCCCCTCGTGCTGAGCGGACTGGCTCTCGGTACCGCCGCCAGTTGCGCGCAGCTGATGCTCTCGACGCCGACCTACGACGCGACCACTCGGCTCTACGTCACGGTCGCATCGTCCGAATCCGGCTCGACGACCGACCTCGTCCAGGGCGGGAACGCCGCCGAGCAACGCGTCCGGTCGTACGTCGACATCATCACCACGCCGCGAGTGCTGCAGCCCGCGATCGCCGAGCTCGGGCTCCACATGACCGCCCAGGACCTCGCCAGCCGGGTCCGCGCATCGTCACCGAACGAGACCGTCCTGCTCAACCTCACCGTCAACGACACGTCCGCCGCTCGTGCCGCGGCGATCGCGAACGCCATCAGCGAGAGCTTCACCGAGCTCGTGGCCGACGACCTCGAGCAGGCGAGTGCGGGAGCGACCAGTCCGGTTTCGATCCGCACGGTGCAACCGGCCCTGGTGCCGGAGGACAAGGCGACTCCGCAGCTGGCGAAGACCCTGTTCCTCGGCATCGTCGGCGGGCTCTCCGTCGGCGTCCTCGGCGCCGTGCTCCGTGAACTGCTCGACACGAAGATCCGGAGCCGTACCGAGGTCGAGTCGGTGACCGATCGACCCGTGCTCGGCACCGTGCCGAAGTGGAAGGACCTGCAGCGGACCCCGGTCTTCATCCAGGGCAACGGTCGGGGGGCCTTCGCCGAAGCCTTCCGCGCCCTCCGCACCAACCTCAGGTTCCTCGGGCAGAGCGCGACCGGCCGCGTCTTCGTCATCACCTCGGCGAACCCCGGCGAGGGCAAGACGACCACGACCCTCAACCTCGCCGCGGCGCTGATGGAGGGTGGGGCTCGCGTGGCCGTCGTCGACTGCGACCTCCGCCGCCCGGCCGTCGCTGCCCGACTCGACCTGGAGAACAGCGTCGGGCTGACGGACGTCCTGATCGGCCGGGCCGAACTCGACGACGTGGCACAGCCGTGGGGAGCGACCGGCACGGTGCTCCCGACCGGTCCCCTCCCGCCGAATCCGGCTGACCTGCTCGCGTCCGCGGGAATGACCGAGATCCTCGCTGCGCTCGCGGTCGCGAACGACTACGTCATCGTCGACACCCCGCCGTTGCTCCCGGTGACGGATGCAGCAGTCCTCGCGGCGGCGAGTTCCGGTGCGATCGTCGTCACCGCGGCCGGCAAGTCCCACACCCACGAACTCCGCGACGCACTCGCCGTACTCGAGCGCGCTGACGCCCACACGCTCGGCATCGCCGTCACCATGACGAAGACCCCGCACCAGCAGTACGGCTACGGCTACCTCGGCGATGCCCCCGAACTCACCAAGGCCGACTTGCGCCCGGTCCGCGGCGTCCGCGTCGCGGACTGACCGGTACCGCCAAGCGGACCGCACCCGACGAGACCACGCGCACCGCGCCTCCAGGCCGGACGCAGCAGACGCAGCAGACGCAGCAGACGCACGTCATACCGACCCCAGTCGAGACAAGGACCCTCAGGACCATCATGACCACCAGCACCGACTCCCTCGTCGGATCCCGCGTCCTCGTGACGGGCGGCACCGGATCCTTCGGCAAGACCGTCACCAAGCGTCTCCTCGCTCGTGGTGTCGGCGAGGTCCGGATCCTCAGCCGCGACGAAGCGAAGCAGGACCAGCTCCGCAACGAGCTGGGCGATCCCCGTGCGCGCTTCCACCTCGGTGACGTCCGCGAACCGGAGAGCGTCCACCGTGCCGTGCGCGGTGTCGACCACGTGTTCCACGCCGCCGCGCTCAAGCAGGTGCCCTCGTGCGAGTTCTTCCCGCTCGAAGCGGTCCGCACGAACGTGCTCGGCAGTCAGAACGTGGTCGCCGCGGCGGTCTCCGCCGGTGTGCAGTCCGTCGTGTGTCTCAGCACCGACAAGGCGGTCTACCCGGTCAACGCGATGGGCCTCAGCAAGGCGCTCATGGAGAAGGTGGCGCTGTCCTTCGGCCTCAACGACCACGTCTCCGACACCACGGTGTCATGCGTGCGGTACGGCAACGTGATGTACTCGCGCGGTTCGGTCATCCCGCTCTTCGTCGGCCAGATCCGCCGCGGGCAACAGCTCACCATCACGAACCCCGAGATGACCCGGTTCATGATGTCGCTCGAGGACAGTGTCGACCTCGTTGAGCACGCGTTCGTGCACGCCGACCAGGGCGACCTGTTCGTGAAGAAGGCCGCGTCGTGCACGATCGGTGACCTCGCCCGGGCGCTGGCGAACCTGTTCGGGGTGACCGGCGACCCGTTCCGCGTGATCGGCACCCGCCACGCCGAGAAGCTGTCCGAGGCGTTGGCGAGCCGGGAGGAACTCTCCCGCGCGCAGGACATGGGCGAGTACTTCCGCATCCCGGCAGACGTCCGCGACCTCAACTACTCGGCGTACGTGGAGGAGGGCGACCCCACGCAGACCGACCGCCTCGCTTACGACTCACACAGTGTCGAACGCCTCGACGTGTGCGGCGTCGAGGACCTGCTGCTCTCGCTGCCCGAGATCCGCGCTGAGCTGGCTGCCGCGGGACGGCGCGTCATGGAGATCGCAGCGTGATCGCCATCAGTGGCCGCGGCGGGCTGGTCGGTTGGCACCTCCGCACCGTGCTGTACAGCGAGGGGCGGTCATGGCAGGACGTCGACCTGCGCCAGACGGTAGCCACGACGACCGACCTCGCCGATGTCGAGACCGCCATCCACGTCGCAGGCATCTCGCGTGGATCCGACCACGATGTCCGCGAAGGCAACGTCGAACTCGCTCGCCGGTTCGTGGCGGCCCTCGACGCAGGCGGTGCGCGTCCGCGTCGAGTCGTGTACGCGGACACTGGTATGCGGGGGACCAGCCCGTACACCGAGGGCAAGGCCCGGGCGCGCGAGGTCCTGTCGGCGGCAGCGGCACGGTGGGGAGCGGACTTCGTCGACGTCGTCATCCAGAACGTCTTCGGGGAGCACGGCACTCCCTACCACAACGGCGTCGCGCTGACCTTCTGCCACCGCATCGCGCGAGGCGAGCAACCGTCCGTCGACTCAGACGACGTCCGGACGTTCGTGCACGCGCAGGACGTCGCCGAAGCCCTCGCGGGCATGATCGACCAGGCCGAGCTCGACCGCCGCGGCACCAGGATGACGGTCCCCGAGCTCGCCGGGCGGATCACCGCGCTCGCCGACGTGTACCGCCGCGGGGAGATCCCTGCCTTCGAGAGCAGGTTCGACCGCGACCTCTTCAACACCTACCGTTCGTACGCGTTCGCGGTGTCTCCGGTGCATCGGTTGACCTCAGCGATGGACGAGCGTGGGGCGTTCACCGAGCTGGTGCGTGCTCACGGCAGCGCGGGACAGACCGGCATCTCGACGACGCTGCCCGGGATCACCCGCGGCGACCACTTCCACCGCCGCAAGATCGAACGCTTCGTCGTGGTCCAGGGCGAAGCACGCATCGTGCTCCGCCGGGTCCTGACCGACGAGCGCCAGGTCATCGACGTGACAGGCGAGCAGCCCGTAGCGGTGGACATACCGACGCTGTGGGCGCACGCGATCACGAACACCGGAGCTTCCCCGCTCGTCACGGCGTTCTGGACGAACGAGCTCTTCGACCCCGCACGCCCCGACACCCACCAGGAAACCGCATGAGCACGCAACCCGAAGGGCGCATGACGAAGGTCGTGACCGTCGTCGGCACACGCCCGGAGATCATCCGCTTGTCCGAGGTCATCCACCTGCTCGAGGCGACGTGTGACCACGTCCTGGTCCACACCGGACAGAACCACGACCGGCAACTCAGCGACGTCTTCTTCGACGACCTCGGCCTCCGACTTCCCGACCACCACCTGTCGATCGACACGTCCTCGCTCGGCGCGGTGCTCGGCGACGTCCTGCGCGAGACCGAGCGGATCCTGCGCCTCGAGCGCCCCGACGCGGTACTGGTCCTCGGTGACACGAACAGTGCGATCGCAGCCCTGATGGCGAAGCGGATGCGCATCCCGGTGTTCCACATGGAGGCCGGCAACCGGTCCTTCGACGAGAACGTCCCGGAGGAGACCAACCGGCGGATGGTCGACCACGTGGCCGACTACAACCTCGTCTACACCGAGCACGCACGCCGGAACCTGCTGGCGGAGGGGATCCACCCGTCGCGCATCGTCCTGACCGGCTCTCCGCTCCACCAGGTCCTCGCCGCGCACCGTGCCGCGATCATGAGCAGCGACGTCCTGGCCCGGTTGTCCCTCACCATCGATGAGTACGTCCTGGTCAGCGCGCACCGCGAGGAGAACGTCGACGACCCCGACCGCCTCATCACGTTGCTCGAGGCCGTCCAGGCAGTCGGCGACGAGCACGACCTACCGGTCCTGATGTCGACGCACCCGCGGACCCGCCGGTCCCTCACGGACATCGACGCCGAGCGGTACCCGCGTGTGCTGATGCACGAGCCCTTCGGGTTCCACGACTACAACGCACTGCAGCGTTCCGCCTTCGTGGTGCTCTCCGACTCCGGCACGATCAGCGAGGAGTCGGTCATGCTCGGCTTCCCCGCCGTCACACTGCGCGACCGCATCGAACGTCCGGAGGCGATCGACACCGGGTCCGTGGTGACCGCGGGTGTCACCGCTCGCGCGGTGACCGAGGCGGTCCGGTTCGCGCGCGCGACAGCGAGTGCCGACCGGTCGGGAGGCCCGGCTGAGTACGCCGTGGCGGACACAGCCCGGCGGGTGGTCGCCTTCATCCTCGGCACGGCGCACGCGCATCACGCGAACGCCGGGATCCGGCGGAAGGCGTGAGCAGCGCGGGCTCCACGGGCCTTCGTCTGGCGCTGCGTTTCCCCACGACCTTCGTCGTCACCGCTCCGTACGTGCTCCTCTTCCTGCCGTTGGCCGTCTGGAACGCGAATCCGCAGACCGACTTCATCCTGCAGACGTGGGGCGCCGCGGTCGCCGGGACGCTCGCCGTCGAGGGCTCGGTGGCGTTGGTGGCGTCGGCGGAGCACCGGGCAGGTCGCTCCGCCGGGTCCCCGCCCCCGAGAACGACGGCACGGTGCTGGCATGCCGGACGGGTGGCGGCGATCGCTCGTGGTGTCAGCGTCGTCGCCATCACTGCGACCTCTGCGTCGGTCCTGCTCGGCGCGGGGACGCTGCGCTCGCAGGTCGACTCGCAGCTCCCGTCCGGCGCTGCGGCCGTCCTCACGCCGTTCGTCTCGTGGACCTCCGTCGCGCTCGCGCTGCTCATCGCCGCGTACCATCTCGGCGGTCTCAGCCGCGCGGTGACACTCAGCTGGATCGGCGCACTCCTCGTCACACAGATCGGAGCGGCGTACGTCTCGACGATCACGGTCCGTGCGGCCGCCTTCGTGGTACTGCTGCTCATCCTCGCCTTCCTCACGGACCTGGTGCCTCGGTCCTGGATCGCCGCGGCCATCGCGGTGCTCGCCGTCGTCTGGCCGACCGTCTACGCGATCCGGAACCAACTGCGCGTCGCGAGCGGCATCGACGTGAGCGAGGACGTCTCCGCATCCGACCGGCTGCGCTTCGACGAGCAGATCGCGCGCGCGGCCCAGTTCGGACCGGGACACGACCTCGGACAGGCGGGGCTGGGAGAGGTGCTGCGCTACGGGCTCGTCCCACGGTTCCTCGACCCGGGTCGCGACGGGCTCTCCTCCGGGAACGTGATCAACGAGTTCCTCGGCGGAGTGTCCTTCTCGTCGTACACGTTCTTGCCGGTCGCGACCGCGTGGTTCTTCTGGGGCGCCCTCGCCGTGGTCCTGCTCTACGCCGGCTACGCCACGGTCGTGATGTCGCTCCGCCCGTGGCGTGCCATCGCCGAGCGCCCGTACGCCCTGATCGTTCTGACGCTCGTGCTGAGCGGCCCGCTCTCCTGGTTCGGGACCCCACCCGACACGTCCATCAACCTGCTGCAGACACTCGTGTCGACGCTCCCGGTGTTCTTCCTGCTCCAGCTGTGGGGACGACGAGCGCCGGCCACTCCGGACCGCCGCTCTGACCCGGCTTGCCTACCCGGCGCGGTGAGCGCCAGCAGATCGTGAAGCGGTTCCGGCGACTCGGGCGACTCGTCCACGGACGCGCGGTGCCGGCGCTCATCATCAGTGCCCTGTCCAGCATCTCCGGGCTCCTCGTCTCGGTCGCGGTGGCCCGCACCTCCACCGTCGCGGGCACCGGCCGGTTCGGTATCGCCGTCGCCGCGCTGCTCCTCGTCGCAGCTCTGGCCCGTTCAGCGGCCACCGATCCCCTCATCGCCGATGCGACCCGGCGTCCGGCGGACACGAAGTTGCTCGGCCGTGCTTCGGCTGTCGGGCTGCTGGGCGCGGTCGTGCTGCTCGCGGCTGGCCTGACCACCAGGTCCACGTACCTGGTCATCGGCGCCCTGACGGTGCACGGACTCACCATGCGTGAGTGCGTCCGCGCGGTCCTGGTCGCCACCGGGTCCGCGCGAACGGCGGTCGTCCTCGAGGGGAGCTGGTCCGCGGCGAGCGCCCTGGCCTTCGTCGGGTCGCTCGCCGGGACCTGGGACGGTGTCGACGCCTTCACCATCTGGGCGGTGAGCGGCGCGGCGCTCGGGTACGCCGGCACGTTGCGGACCCACTCCGATGCCCTGCCGGTCTGGTCACGGACTCCGGTGCCCAGCGCACGCTCGATCGCGTTCGCGTCGGACACGCTCATCGGCAGCGGCGTCGTCCAGCTGGTGACGTGGGTCGCCACCGCCATCGCGGGACTCTCGGTGGCAGCAGCGCTCCGTGGTGCGGGGACCCTCGCCGGTCCGGTGACGGTGGCGCTGTCCGCCGCACGCAGCGTGCTCATCCCCCGTTCGGTACATCACCTCGGTTCGAACGCTCCGCTCCGCCTGTTCACGGCGGACACGGCGCTGATGGCGGCACTCGCACTGCCCGCACTGGTCGCGCTCGCGTGCGTGCCGGACGAGATCGGCAGCACGCTGCTCGGCGCGACCTGGGACCTCGTCGGCCCGATCCTCCCCCTGACCGCCATCGAGTTGCTCTTCCAGCTCGTCGCCGCCGTCCCGGAGTCCGCGCACCGTGCGCTGGGCGTCGGTCGCCGGATCCTCGCCGTCCGATGTGCGACGGCCGTGGTCCGGCTTCCGGCGGTCGTCGCAGCGGCACCGCTCGGGATCGGGGCCGTCGTTGCCGTCGCTACGGTCATCACCACCCTCAGCGCCGTCGCGTGGTGGTGGAGCCTCGCGACGCTCCTCCGTCCCTCGACCACCGTCCACGTCCGGCCGGACGTGGTGTCCCCGTGAAGGAGAGCGTCATGCGTTCGCTCGCGATCGTCGTCCCCGAGTACCGCACATCGGAAGCCCGAGGCGGCGGTCTGGCCGCCGTGGCCGACTTCGTCGCAGAGGCGTTCGGTGGGAACCACGTACCCGTGACGGAACGATGGGATGTGCGGGTCGTCTCCCCGCGGATGTTCCACGGAGCGCAGGAGCACGCCTCGCCCATGCGGCCGGGGTCGCTCCTGCGCGGACCGGTCGCGCGACGGCGAGCGGACACCGGGCTCGAGATCTGGGACGTGGGGACGGCGCTCCCGGAGCTGGAGCCGAACCGCTACCGTCCGCGGCGAGCCCTGACCGCGCTCGTCGACGACTGTGACGCCGCGATCGTCATCGCCGGGACACCGGCGATCGGTTCGGTCATGCGCGACGTCCGCGTCCCCTGGGTGCTCAAGGTGGCGTCACTCGTGGAGGAGGAACGGGCCGCCAGGCTCGCGGGCAGCCGCGGACTCCGGGGACTCCTGCTGCGGACGGTCACCGCCGCGACCGCGCGCCACGACACACGCGCGCTGGAGCTCGCCAAGACCGTCGTCACGGTGAACGCGTCGATGGCGGACCGTTTGCGGGAACGCTCCGGGCGTCCGGTCCGGGTGCTGCCCGTCGGCGTCGACACGAGCGTGTTCCGACCGGCGACCAGGCGCGCAGCAGACGGCCCGATCATCATGGTCAGTCGACTCAACGACCCACGAAAGGACGTCCGGACCCTGCTCCGGGCCTACGCCCTCGCGCGACGCGGGCACGGCGTCCGCCACGACCTGGTGTTGGCCGGACGTCATGCGCTGCCGACGGCTGACGTCGAGCTCATCGACGAGCTCGGCCTGCGCGAGGTGGTCCGAGTCGTCGAGTCCCCCACCGATGCCGAACTCGCGGCGTTGCTGCAGACGGGGTCGCTCTTCGCCCTGGCCTCACGGGAGGAGGGGCTCGGCGTGGTGTTCCTCGAAGCGATGGCCTCCGGACTCCCCGTGGTCGCGACCGCGACGCGCGGCGCGACGGAGGCAGTCCCCGCCGCCGCGGGGACCCTCGTCCCGTTCGGGCCGGCCCTGATCCCGGACCTCGCCGCAGCGCTCGCCGAGGGCGTCCTCGACGCCACACGGGCCGACGTCCGGGGAAGGGACGCCCGTGCACACGTGGAGGCGAGGTACGCGACGGCGGTGGCGGAGCGTGTGTGGCGCGACGTCGTGTCAGAGGCGGTCGCGACCCCCGGTCGCACCGGAGGACCACGATGACCTCCGTCCGGGTGCTGGCCCCGTACTTCCCGCCGGCTGTGAACGGCGGCGGACCGATCCGCACGCTCGACGCCCTGGTCCGGACCGCGCCGGACCGGATGCGGGTCGAGGTCGTCACGCGGGACCGCGATCTCTGCGCAGATGTCCGCCTCGACGTCCCCCGAATTGCGACCCTCCCGGGCGGGCGGCGAGTCCATTTCGTGGACGCCCGGGGTGTCGACGGGACCGTCCGCCTCGCTGCGGCGATGGTCGCCCGCCCACACGCTGACCTCACCTACGTGAACAGCGTCTTCGACCCGCGGTTCGGAGCGCTCCCCCTGCTGCTGCGCCGGTGCCGGCTCCCCCTCCGCGGGCGGTTCCTGGTCGCCCCGCGCGGCGAGTTCGACCCAGGTGCGCTCGCACTCAAGCGGGTGAAGAAGCAGCGTTACCTCGACGTCGCCCGCGCCTCCCGCGTCTTCCACGGAGTCACCTGGCATGCCTCGACCGAACTCGAGGCCGCGCACATCCGGGCGGCGGTCGGACCGGACGCGGCGGTCGTGGTCCGCGAGAACGAGACGACGTTGCCGGCTGTGTCCACCCGTGTCCCGGTGCGTCCGAACGAGCGTTTCGAAGTCGTCATGGCGGGTCGGATCAGCCCGAAGAAACGGACCCACCTGGTGATCGAGGCGCTCGCGCAGGTCTCGCATCCGGTCCGGCTCGTGGTCGTCGGGCCGGTCGACGACGTCGCGTACGGTCGCCGGTGCGCTGCCGCTGCGGCCGCGCTGCCCGAGCACGTCTGCGTCGAATTCCGGGGGGCGCAGTCCCACCGAGCGGTGCTCGACACGATCGGAGCCGCGCACGCCATGGTCACGGCGACTGCTGGGGAGAACTTCGGACACACGATCGCCGAGGCGCTCTCGGTCGGCCGCCCGGTCCTCCTGTCCGACACCACGCCGTGGTCGGCGCGAGTCGCGGCTGGCGGCGGAGAGGTCGTCCCAGATGGCGCGTGGGCGACGACGCTCGACCGGTGGGCAGGCCAATCGGCTGCCGAGCGGGTCCGACGTTCGCAGGACGCTGCGGACGCGTACGACGCATGGCGGAGGTCACCGCCCGCCCCACACGTGTTCGAGATGGCGCTCGGACACCGCTGAGACAGCCCCGCCCTCGGCGAACGATGCTCGCCAAGGGGTGGTGCTGTCCGGATCAGCGAGCTGCGATCGCCTGGTCTTCGGTGCCCCGGAAGGTGCCCATGGTCGCGTGGCCCGGGGCGGAGACGCCACGTCCGGTGATCACCGTCCGCACGGTCGCGACGAGGATCTGGACGTCGAGCAGGAACGAGCAGCGATCGACGTACTCGACGTCGAGGTCGAACCGCGTCGCCCAGTCCGAGTCGTTTCGACCGTTGACCTGGGCGAGTCCCGTCATCCCCGGACGGACCTCGTGCCGTCGCGCCTGGTGCTCGTCGTACAGCTCGAGGTAGGACATCAGGAGCGGTCTCGGTCCGATGATGCTCATCTCGCCGCGCGCGACGTTGATCAGGTTCGGGAGCTCGTCCAGGCTGGTCGCGCGGAGGAGACGACCGAGACGCGTGATGCGCAGGTGGTCTCCCTCGGTTCCGCGGCGCTCGAGCTCGGGGTCGGGTCGCATCGACCGGAACTTGACGATCTCGAAGGGCTCGCCGTGCAGACCGGGTCGGGTCTGTCGGTAGACCACAGGGCCGACGCCCTCGCACCGGATCGCGAGCGCGATCACGGTCAGCAGGGGCGCCAGCAGGATCAGGAGCGCGACGGCGACGATGCGGTCGAGCGCGTGCTTGATCGAGGTCCAGGATCGGTGTGATGAGCGAACGGTCACGCGGCTGCCTCCCTGAGGATCTGCTCGATGTGGTCGATCGCCGCGTCGGGGTGCATGTGCTGCTCCACGACGCGGCGTGCGTTGACCGAGAGGCGGGCGCGCTGACGGCCGTCGGTGGCGTGCGCGGCCCGGAATGCCGACTCGACCGCGTCCACGTCACCGGGCGCGGCGACGAACCCGGCGTCCCCGTCGCGGACGAGGTCGGCCCCGTCACCCGGGAGCGCGGCGATGACCGGCACGCCGTTGGCCAGGGCGTCCTGGAGCTTCGACGGGATGGTGATCGGGGACATGGGCGCATCCGCGAGCGCGACGATCTCGAAGTCTGCCTCGGCGTGGACGGCGGGCATGCGTTCACGGGCCACCGGAGGACGGAACTCGATGGTGGTCGCCCCGACCTCGACGGCGAGGGCCTGCAGACGGTCGGCGGCGAGCCCGTCCCCGACGAAGACGAACCGGAGGCCGGGGACGTGCCTGCACCGGGCGGCAGCGCGGACGACCACGTCGAGGCCCTGGTTCGGGCCGAGGTTGCCGGCGTACACGATCGTCGTCGTGCCGTCGTGGACACGTTCGGGCAGCGCAGGCAAGTGCATCGCCCAGTTCACGATGGTCGATGTGCGGTCCGGTCGGCTTCCGCGCTCGACGAGGAGACGCGCGGCGCCGGGAGCGATCGCGATGACGTGTGCTGCACGTCCGTGGAGACGTCGAAGCCAGGCGATGAGCACGAGCTGCGCGACGCGCGCCGCCCACTCGCTGCGGACGAAACCCGAACCGGTGACGGACTCCGGCCAGACGTCCTGCACGTGCAGGACGTACGGCGTGCGGAACAGGCGGCGCCAAACCATCGGTCCGATCGCCGCGGTCGGTTGCGCGCTGTGCACGTAGACGACGTCAGCGCCACGGACGGCGCGGGAGGTGGTGAGCGACGACGCCGCGAAGCTCAGGCAGTTGACCATCCGGCGGAGAGCGCTGCTGGAGTGGTCCGGCACGATGGGGACGCGCCGTACGGTGACGGGGCCGTCGTCCTCCACGTGCCCGAAGCGCTGGGACCAGCCGGGGAACACCCTGCCGAACGGGTAGTTGGGGAACGCCGTGACGACACTGACGTCATGCCCTCGGTCGGCGAGGCCGCGCGCCACGGATGCAGGGATCCACCCCTGCATCTCGGGAGGGTAGTACTGCGAGACGACCGTGATGCGGAGAGGTCGGGGACGGGCAGGCATGCCGAAATACTAATATCCAATGTGCGTACGGTCCAAGCACGTTGACCTGCCGTTACTCATATGCAACATTTGGTATGTGGACAACTGGATGCAGGGTGCCGGACGGAGCAAGACTCCCGGGATGGACGTCCCTCTGCACGCGAGTCGCATCAGTGATCGGATCTCTGCGCTCGACGGCCTCCGAGCGCTGCTCGCCATCGCGATCAGCGCATACCACATGGGTGCGCCCGGGTTGCAGAGCGCTGTCCTCGCCCTCCCGGTCTTCTATGCACTCTCCGGAACGCTGATCACGAGCCTGCTGCTCGCCGAGGTGCGCCGTCACCGCCGCGTCCGGCTCGGTCGGTTCGTCCTGAACCGTCTCCTGCGGATCGCGCCGCCGGTGCTCGTGCTCACCGCCGTCGTCGCACTCCTGTGGCCGTGGGTCGGAGGGTACGGAGGGTCGACGACCGATCTCGGCCTCGCCGCCGGTCTGGCCCTGACATGGACGACGAACCTCGGCAGGGCCTACTTCGGGATCCACCAGGGCGTCTTCGACCCCCTGTGGAGTCTGTCCGCGGAGGAACAGTTTTACGTGTTCTGGCCCGCACTCGCAGCACTCATGCTGCCGGTCGTCCGTCGCCGTCACGTCCTGCTGTGGATCCTCGGCGGCATCGTCCTCCTCGGACCCCTCAGCTGCATCCCGTTCGCCCTCCCGAGTCCGGACGCGGGGCCCTCAGCTGTGTACTACGCCCCGCCGGTCAGCATGTCGTCGCTCGCGTCGGGCTGCCTCGCCGCGCTCGTGCTCGACCACCTCCGCCAGCGCGAGCGGTGGTCTGCACGGGCCGGCCGGATCGCCACCTGGGGCGGCCTCGGATCCTTGGTCACTCTGGCGCTCCTGATGCCGTCGCAGTGGAAGTCCGACCCCGTGGTCATCCTGGGTGCCGTTCCCGCCGCCGGCTTCGTCGCCGCGGTCTTCATCGCCGGACTCGGCACGGCGGACACCGCGGCGGCCCGGGTCCTCGCCTGGCGTCCGCTGGCGTGGTTCGGCGCGCGAGCGTCCTACTCGCTCTACCTCTGGCACCTCGTCGTCCTCGCCCTCATCGAGCCGCGGATCGACGGCGTCCTCGGCCGGGCCATCGCACTCGGCGTCGCCCTGGTCGTCGGGGTGCTGGGCGGCGTGCTGGTCGAGGTGCCGACGGACCGGCTCCGACGACGAGTGCTCCGGCCGACGCCTCGTCCGGTCCCCGCGTAGCAACCGTCGGTGCTCGGGGTCGCCTCGTCCGTCCGCCGTCCAGACACAGTGGGACCGGGAGGCACGGTGCAAGACGGAACTCGTGCCTCCCGTCGATCCGCGCAGCCGTCAGCCGCGACCCGTCTCGAGCGCGTTCGCCCGCGCAACTTCCCCGTACCACCGCGCCGAGTCCTTCGGCGTCCGCTCGAACGTCTCCCGGTCCCATGCGACGAGCCCGAACGTCGGCCGGAACCCGGAGGCCCACTCGTAGTTGTCGAGCAGCGACCAGTGCTGGTAGCCGAGGACCTCGATGCCGTCCTCGATGCAGCGGTGGATCCCCTCGAGGGCGCCCTGCGTGTAGGCGATCCGGCGGGTGTCGTCGGCGGTGGCGATGCCGTTCTCGGTGATCATCAGCGGGACACCGCCGGAGAGCGCCCACGCCGACCGCAGGCCGTCCGCCGAGGCCTCGGGGTAGAACTCCCACCCGGTCAGCGTCGTCTCGACATCGTCGGCGACGGGCAACGGGCCGGAGGGGCCGATGAACGTGCGGGTGTAGGCCTGCACGCCGAGGAAGTCGTCGCCCGCAGCGGCCTCGAGGTACCAGTCGTCACGCGGGTACCCGTACTCGCGGAGCATCTCCTCGGAGCCGGGCTCACCGTTCGCCCGGAACGCCTGGGTCGCGACGGTCCACCCGGACTGGAGGCCCGACACCTGTGACAGCACGTCTCGCGACCGCCGGTGGCTGGCCAGCAGGGCGTCGGCGACGCCCAGGTCCGGGTTCGGCAGGCCGTAGGCGACGAGGTTCGCGGCGTCCTCACCACCCGCGAGCATCGCCGCGATGTTCGGCTCGTTGATCGTGCAGACGTAGCGGACGCCGTCCTGCACGACCGGGAGCGCGGCCTCGGTGTAGCGGGCGAACAAGTCGGCGGCGTCGGGTGCACGCCAGAAGCCGTCGCGCTCGAACCAGCGCGGCACGGTGAAGTGCATGAGGGTGACGATCGGTTCGATGCCGGCCTCGTGGCAGGCCTCGACCATGCGGCGGTAGTGGTCGACCTCGGCGCGGGAGACGTGGCCGCGCTCGGGCTCGATGCGTGCCCACTCGATGCTGAACCGGTAGGAGTTCAGGCCGAGGTCGGCGGCGATGCGGATGTCCTCGCGGTACCGGTGGTAACTGTCCGCGGCGTCGCCGGAGGGCTCGACGATGGTGGTGTCGGGCTCGTGCTCGTGCACCCACCAGTTGGAGCCTACGTTGTTGCCCTCGATCTGGTGGGCGGCGGTGGCGGCACCCCAGAGGAAGCCGTCGGGGAACTGCAGCGTGGTGATGATGGTGCCTTTCAGGTGCGAGCCGGTGCGTGCCGGCCGAGGAAGTCGTCGAACAGCGCGATGGTCGCGGCCGGGTTCTCGACGTGGGGGCCGTGGTAGCTCGTGGGGACGACCTCGTAGCTGGCGCCGGTGTCCTCCGCCATCTGCCGCTGCCACGGGATCGGCCAGGCACCGTCCCACTCGCCGTGCGCCACGAGGACGGGGAGCCCGGTCGCGCGGAGCTCGGCGGACGAGTCGGTGTGGTCCTCGAGGATGTGTCCGCCAGCGACGATGCTCAAGGGGCTCGTGGCGTCGAAGCGGTCGCGGACCATGCGCACGTCGTCGGGCAGCTCCTCGTCGGGGCGGTAGGCCCAGAGCGGGTTCGCGGCGTCGAACAGCGTGCGGTTGTTCCCGCCGGTGTCGTGCAGGATCGTCAGCTCGGTGACCTTGCGGTAGGGCCAGCCGTACGGGCCGGAGCAGAACTGCACGACGCTGCGGAACGACCCCGGCGAGGCGATGGCGGCCGCGCGGGCGATCACGCCGCCGAGCGAGTGACCGATCAGGTGCACCGGGGCGCCGTCGTCGAGCAGCGCCGCGACCCGGACGACGTCGGCCGCTTCCTCGTCGAGCGAGTAGTCGGACGGCGAGGTCGGTGCTGCCGAGTCGGCCTGGCCGCGGCGGCTGATCGCGACCGCGGTCCAGCCGGCCTCGCGCAGCAGGGGCATGAAGGTGCGCCAGTCCTCCTTCGACCCGGTGTACCCGGGGACGATCAGGACCGTGCCCTTCGACTCCCCCGCAGGGACGACGCGGTAGGCGGTGAGCCGACCGACGGGCAGGTCGATGCCGACGGCGTCGATGCCCTCCGGAGTCGGGAGGTGCCCGAAGGGCGGAACGGGCGGGAAGTCGAGCAAGGTCGTCATCCGAGCAGTGTCCGCCGCGGGTTCGGGACCGCGTCCAGCAGCGCGACCGTGTAGTCGTCCTGCGGGTGCTGCAGTACCTCGGCCGTCCTGCCGCGCTCGACCACGGCGCCGTCGTGCAGCACCATGATGTCGTCGGTGATGAGCCGCGCGCTCAGCAGGTCGTGCGTGATGTAGAGGAGCGAGACGCCCCACTGCTCGCGCAGGTCCTCGAGCAGCGCGAGCACGCCGGCCCGCAGCGTCACGTCGAGCATCGAGACGGGCTCGTCGGCGATGATCACCTGCGGGTCGCTCGCGAGCGCCCGGGCGATGACGACGCGCTGCCGCTGCCCGCCGGAAAGCTGATGCGGGAGCTTCTGCGCGAACTGCTCGACGGGAGTCAGGCCCACGGTCTCGAGGATCTCGAGCATCCGGCGACGGGCATCCCGCCCGCGGAGTCCGGTGTAGTTCGCGATCGGTCGGGACAGGATGTACTCGACGGTGTGCAGCGGGTTGAGCGCCGCGTACGGGTCCTGGAACACCATCTGCACCTCGGAGCGCAGGTCCTTCAGACCGCGCCTCCCGAGCTTCGCCACGTCCGTGTCGCCGAAGCGCACGGTGCCGCTCGTCGGCTGCTCGACGCCGGTGAGCATCTTCGCGATGGTCGACTTGCCCGAGCCGGACTGGCCGACCAGGGCGAGCGACTGCCCGGGCTCGAGGGTGAACGACACGTCGCGGACGGCCTGCACGGGCTGCTCGCCACGACGGGGCGCCGGGTACGTCTTGACCAGGTGGTCGACGACGATCGGGTTCCTCGCGGCCGAGCGCTCCCGGGAGCCGACGGTGGCGAAGGACGAGGTGGTCTCCTGACGGGACGCCGAGCGCTGCGACCGGTCCGGGAACCCCGGCAACGACACGACCTCAGCCCGCGGGTCCGCGTAGTGCGACAGCAGCATCGTCGTGTAGTCGTCCTGCGGGTCACGGAGGACCTCGAGCGAGCGGCCGTCCTCGACGATCCGCCCCTCGTGCATGACGAGCACGCGCTCGGTCGCCTCGAGCACGATGCCGAGGTCGTGGCTGATGAGGATCGCGGTGAACCCCTCGGAACGCTGCAGCTCGATGATCGTGTCCATCACGGCGTGCTGCACGAGCACGTCGAGGGCCGTGGTCGGCTCGTCGAACACCATGAGCTGCGGCTCGAGCGACAGGGCGAGGGCGATCGACACGCGCTGCCGCATGCCGCCGGAGAGTTCACCGGGGTACCGCGCGAGCATGGTCTCGGGCAGCTTCACCTTGCCGATGAGCTCGCGCATCCGGGCGTCCCACCGCTCGCGGGGCACGTGACCGTGTGCCCTGAAGACGTCGATGAAGTGGTTGCGGATCGTCCGCACCGGGTTGAGCGCGTTCATGCCGGACTGCAGCACCATGGCGAAACCGCCCTGGCGCTGGCGCCGGAGCTCCTCGTCGCCGAGGTCGCGGATGTCGCTCCCGCCGAAGACGATGTTGCCGCCGTTGGTGCGCGCCGGCGGCTTCTGCAGCCGGGTGAGCGCGTAGCCGAGCGTCGACTTGCCGGAGCCGGACTCGCCGACCAGGCCGACGAACTCGCCCTTCCGCAGCTGGAAGGAGACGTGGTCGACGGCCTGGACGGCCGTCTGGCCGGCCGACTCGTAGACGACGGACAGGTCGCGGACGTCGAGCAGGACGTCGGTCCGGCCCTGGTCCTGCGACGTTCCGGACGGGAGGCGCGTGGCGGTGCCGCCACGAGCCTCCAGGCCGTCGCTGGTTGCGCCGCTCATGCGGTGACCTCCTTGCGCTTGCGGCGCGCGCCCTCGCGCAGCCGCGGGTTGGACACGGCGTCGACGCCGAAGTTGATCAGGGTGAGGCTCATCGCCAGCAGGGCGATGCAGAGGCCGGGCGCGAACAGCAGGATCCACTGGCCGGTGAGCAGCGCGTTCGAGTTCTGCGCCCAGTAGAGGATCGTGCCCCAGCTGACGATCGACGAGTCACCGAGTCCGAGGAACTCGAGGCCCGCCTCGGCGAGGATCGCGCTCGTCGCCGCGCCGAAGAAGCTGCCGACGATCAGGGACGTCATGTTCGGCAGGATCTCGCGGAAGACGATGCGCGTCGCACCGTCGCCGGAGAACTGCGCGGCAGTGACGAAGTCGCGGCTCCGCAGGGACTGCGTCTGGCTGCGGAGGACGCGCGCGCCCCACGCCCAGCCGGTGACGACGATCACGGCGATGATCACCGCGATGCCGCCGTTCTGCAGGTACGCCGCGATGACGATCATGAGCGGGAGGCCCGGGATGACGAGGAACAGGTTCACGATGAACCCGATGACCTCGGCGACCCAGCCGCGGATGTAGCCCCAGCTCAGGCCGATCGCGACGGCGACGAGCGTGGACAGGAAGCCCGCGACCGCACCGACGAGCACGGAGACCCGGGCGCCGTAGATCAACTGGGAGAGGACGTCCTCGCCGGCGGCGGTGGTGCCCATCCAGTGCGCCCACGTGGCGTCGGCGTTGCGCTCGAAGCCGTTCTGGCTGGCGCCGTAGGGGGCGAGGAGCGGGGCGAACAGGGCGATGAGGACGAAGGCGCCGAGGATGCAGATGCCGACGCGGGCCTTGGTGTTGCTCCAGACGACGCCGAACTGGCGGGCGGCTGCTCGGAGCTTGGAGGGAGCGGTTTCTTGTTCTTCTCGGGTCCGTACTGCGACGGTCGCGTTGTTGGTCATCGGCGCGTCCTCGGGTCCAGGACGCCGTACAGGACGTCCACGATGAAGTTGGCGATGAGCACCGACACGGTGATCATCAGGAAGAGGGCCTGCATCAGCGGGTAGTCCTGCCCGATCACGGCGTTGAACAGCAGGTAGCCGATGCCCGGGTAGCCGAACACCTGCTCGACCAGCACCGAGCCGCCGACGACACCGCCGAGTGCCAGGCCGAAGCCGGTCAGGTTCGGCAGGATCGCGTTCCGCGCGGCGTAGCGGATGGCGACCGTGCGGCCGCGGAGGCCGTTCGCCTCGGCGAACGTGACGTAGTCGTCGCCGAGCGTGTTGATCATCGCGTTGCGCATGCCGATGATCCAGCCGCCGAGACTCGTCACGAGGATCGTCACCGCCGGCAGGATCGCGTGCCGCAGGACATCGCCGATGTAGGTGCCGTTCCAGCCCGGGACGCTCGTCGCGGACGAGGCACCGGTGGTCGGGAACCAGTGCAGGACGTAGCCGAGGAAGAACAGCAGCAAGAGCGCCGTCCAGAAGTACGGGAACGTCGACATGAAGGAGCCCGACAGGGTCGGGAGCGAGTCGAGCCAGGTACCGCGCTTCCACGCCGCCGCGACGCCGATCAGCGTGCCGATGACGAACGCCAGGATCGTCACCGTGCCGACGAGCACGAGCGTGTACGGCAGGGCGCGGCCGACCAGGTCGCCGACGGGCTGCGGGTAGAACGTGTAGCTCGTGCCGAAGTCGAGCGTGACGACCTGGTGCAGGTAGCTGACGTACTGGTCCCAGAGGTTGCCGCTGGGGACGCCGAGCTGGGCCTCGATGGCCTTCTTCGTGGCGTCGGTGACCGGGCCGTTCTGGCTGAGCTTCGCGAGCGCTGCGTCGGACGGGCTGCCCGGCATGAGGCGCGGGAGCACGAAGTTCAGCGTGACCGCAGCCCAGAGGGTCAGGACGAAGAGGACGAGTTTCTGGAGGACGTACTTCACTTGGCCTGCTCCTCCAGGATCTTCTTGCCCGCTTCGCTGTCACGGAGCCGGAGCTTCGTGAAGATCAACAGCGGTGCGGAGTCGTAGTTCTGCGGTGCCATGTACGGGTCCTCGGCACTCGGCCAGCCGACGAACTTGCCGGTGTTGAACAGGCCCCAGAGTCCGCCGTAGTACATGCCGATCACGGGCAGGTCGTCGTACACGATGGCCTGCAGCTTGTTGAGGATCTGCTGCTGCTCGCCCCGGTCGGTCGTGCCGCGGTACTCGTCGAGCAGCTTCTGGGTGTCCGCGTTCTTGTACCGCTCGAAGTTGTTCACCGTCGACTTGCCGACCGGCTGGTAGAAGTCGCTCGACAGCAGTGAGTTGTAGGCCTGGAAGACGTCGCCGTTCCCCATGCCGCCCATCGCCATGTCGAACGTGCCGTTGTTGATGTTCTGCTGGTAGCCGGCGGGTTGCGGTGCCTGGATCTGCACCTCCACGCCGATCTTCCCGAGGTCACGCTGCACCTGCTGTGCGGCACGGAGCCAGTCCGAGTAGCCGTTCGCCGTCATGAGGGTGATCTCGAGCTGCTTGCCGTCCTTGACGAGCTTGCCGCCCTGCTGCTCGTAGCCGGACTTCGCGAACTCGGCCAGGGCACGGTCGGTGTCCTGCGTGATCATCCCCTGGTCGGGGATCGACGGGTCGAGGTACTGCTCCTGGTTCGGCAGGATCAGGCCGGTCTGACCCGCGGCGCTGAGGTTGCCCTCGGAGGCGGTCTCGGCGATGCCGTCGCGGTCGAGCGCGTACGAGATGCCCTTGCGCACGTTGACGTCGTTGTACGGCGCCTTCGTCAGGTTCGGGATGAGGCCGATCACGCCGCCGGCCGGGAACCACCACTTGTTGTCCGGCGATGCAGCGCCCCACGTGCCCTCGACGTCCGAGATGAACGAGTACGCCCAGTCGTAGCCGCGTGTGACGGTGTCGAGCTGCGTGTTCGTCGCGGGGAGCACGAGGTGCTCGATCGCGATCTCGTCGGCCTGCCAGTACGTCGGGTTCTTGTCCATCGAGTACTGCTGGTCGGAGTAGTTGCCGAGCACGAACGGGCCGGTGCCGACGGGGTCTGGGTCACGCCAGGTGACGGGGTCCTTCACCGTGCCGTAGTGGTGCTCGGGCAGGATGTACGTCGCGCCGATGATGTTGAGGCTCGGGACGTCCTCACCCTTGAGGTGGAAGACCAGGTGGTCGCCGTCCCGCTCGATGCGGTCGATGTGCTGCCACGCACCCTTGACGTCCATCGCCGGGAACTCCTTGAGCAGGTCGAACGTGAAGACGACGTCCTCTGGCGTGAACTCCGTGCCGTCGGACCACTTGACGCCCTTCCGGATCGTCATGTCGATCGTCCGCGCGTCGGGCAACTCCCACGAGCTCGCGAGCCACGGGGTGCCCGTGCCGTCGAGCGGGTTGATCTCGATGAGCGGCTCGTACATCCACTTGCTCGCGGTGCGGGCGTTCGGGATGTAGGGGTTGAAGTTGCGGTCGAACAGCGGGTTGCCGCGGTCCGCGTTGATGAGCATCGTGTCCTTACCGATGCTCGGGTCCGGCTGGGAACGGACCTGGATGCTGCAGCCGGTGGCCACGAGGGCCACGACCGCGAGTCCGGCGATGGCGGCGGCGAGGCGGCCGGCACGGGTCCGGCCGGCACGGGACTGGCCGGACCGGTGCGATGCGCCCGGGATGCCGCCCAGCCGGGGCCGAGGGCCCTGGGCGGCGGGCCTGCGCGTGCGCTGCGGGGGAAGCGTCATTGCTCGGTCGACCTCCGTGTCGAGTGGGTACCCGCTTAATGTATGCGCTTACATCGCGCGGTGCAAGTGTGAACGTTGTTGCGCAGGGTGTCACGCTCCGGACCGGGGCCGACGGTCAGAGCGACGGCGGGCAGCTCTCGCGCAGGAGCACCTCGACCGGCAGCCGGACGGACCGAGGCGGACCCTCACGGGAGTCCAGCCGGTCGACGATCGCCCGGACCGCGGCCCGGCCGAGTTCACCCATCGGCTGGTGCACGGTCGTCAGGCGTGGGGACGAGAAGCGTCCGGCGTCGATCCCGTCGAAGCCCGTCACGACCACGTCGTCGGGCACCCGGAGACCGCGTGCGAGCACGGCGTCGAGCACCCCGAGCGCCGACTGGTCGTTCGAACACACGATCGCCCGCGGCACCCGCTCGTCGAGCAGGGCCCGGGCGAGTTCGCGGGCCCGGGCGCGTCCGAAGTCCCCGTGCACGGTGCGCACCGCGTGCTGGTCGAGTCCGTGGTCCTCGAGCGCGCGGCGGAACCCGGCCGTCCGCTCCTGGTCGTCCGGCGAGTCGACCGGCCCGGCCACGTACGCGATCGACCGGATGCCGAGACGCCCGATGACGTGGGCGCCGAGGGTCCGCATGCCGGCCGCGTTGTCGACGCTGATCGAGTCGAAGCCCCGCGAGCGCCGGTCGTCCGCCAACACGACGACCGGGATCCGGCGCGCCACGTGCTCGAGCAACTCGTCCGGGACCGTCTGCGCGAGGACCGCCAGTCCGTCCACCCGGCCGGCGACGTCGTTCACGACGACGTCGCGGGACGGCCCCCGACCGGCCGCGACCATGAGTGCCAGACCGCGCTGCCAGGCCTCGGTCTCGGCGCCGCGGAGCACCTCGTCGAAGTACAGGTTCGACGGCGTCGGCTGGATCACGTGCCGCCGGTCGTCGACCACGCGCACGCCGCCGTCGGTGACCACGTCCGGCCGCTCGTCCGGGACGACGTCGAACCCGGGCAGCAGGAGGCCCACCACCCCGGTCCGGCGACCGGCCAGCGCGCGGGCGTTCCCCGACGGCACGTACCCGAGCGTCCGGATCGCCGCCTGCACCCGGTCGCGCGTGCCCTCGCGGACCGCGTCGGGGGTGCGGAGGACCCGGGAGACCGTCGCGATCGACACCCCGGCCGCGGAGGCGACGTCGTAGACCGTGGGAGGTGCGCTGCGCTGCGGGCCCACGCCGGTCCTCCCTCGCGATCGGAGCCGTGGGCGAGCCGCCCGACGACGCCGACCATCCTAGGCAGCCCGTGTTCCTCCGGACGCGCCCGGAGGGTCTTGCGGACGGACGCGGGCAGGACGACACTGGCCCGACCATCCGGAGAAGGGACGAGCAGATGTCACAGTCGACACCGTCCGGGCGCAGGGACGCGCACCGGCTCTCCAGCGACGAGGCCGAGGTGCGGGAGGCCCTCCTCGACCACGACGCCGATCCGCACCTGACGTGGGTGACCGCGCAGCTCGACGGGACGGAGGAGCACCCGCTCGTCGAGTGACCGCGGCCGCCGGCGGGGGCCGCTTCAGGCCCGGCTGGCTCCCGCGTCGACGCCCGCCCGCTCCGGCGCACCGACGATCGCCATGCCGGCACCACGGAGGCGTCGTCCCTCCTGGGCGATGAACCCGAGCAGGCGGTCGTTCGTGCCGGCCACGTGCGCCGCCACGAGCTCCGCCGCACGGTCCGCGTCGCCGCTCTGCACCGCGTCGAGGATGTCGCTGTGCTCCTGCCACGCGGCGTCGCGCGCCTCCGGCGTCCGGACCTCGATCCACCGGGTGCGCTCGAGCCGGGTCAGGGCGTCCGCGACGGCGTCGGTGATGAACCGGTTGCCGCCGAGGGCCGCGAGGTCGAGGTGGAACGTCGAGCCCATCCGGATGCCGGCCTGCTGGTCCGGCGTCGGGCGGAGGGCGTCGAGGTGCGCTCGGACGGCGTCGAGGGCGTCCGGCTGGGCGCGGGCGACGGCGAGCCGGGCCGCGGCGGGCTCGAGCACCCCGCGGAGTTCGGCGAGCGAGGCGATCTCGCCGAGGTCGATCGGCGTGACCGTCCACGAGCGGCCCTCGTGCAGGATGAGCCCCTCACGCTCGAGCCGCGACAGCGCGGCCCGGACCGGGGTGCGCGAGGCGTGGAAGCGCGCTTCGAGGCCGCGCTCCGAGATCCGCTCCCCCGGTGCGATGTCGAGCGTCAGGATCGCGGCGCGGAGGTTGTCGTAGAGCTGGGCCGTCTGCGACACGGGTGCGGCGTCGGTCGGTTCGGTCACGGGCACCCAGCGTAGTGGCGTCGCCCCCGTTGGTATACCGTTCCGGTACACCAGCCGAGACGGAGGCCACGTGGCCCGCACCCCCGCCCGAGCGTGGACGATGCTCGGGCTCGGGGTCGCCGCGCAGGCCGCCGGCACGCTCGTCGTGACCGCGCCCGCACTCCTCATCCCGCACCTGCACGCCCAGGGGCTGTCCCTCACGCAGGCCGGTCTGCTGGCCGCCGCCCCCACCGCGGGTATGGTCCTCACGCTCATCGCCTGGGGCGCGGTCACCGACCGCATCGGCGAGCGCATCGTCATCGCGGGCGGCCTCGTCCTCACCACCCTCGCGGTCGCCGGGGCCTGGATCGCCGGCGGCGACGCCGTGCTGCTCGGGGTGGCGTTCCTCCTGGCCGGCATGACGAGCGCGTCGACGAACGCGGCGAGCGGGCGGGTGGTCGTCGGCTGGTTCCCGAAGGAACGGCGCGGTCTCGCGATGGGGATCCGGCAGATGTCGCAGCCGCTCGGTGTGACGCTGGCGGCCGTCACGGTGCCGACGCTCGCCGAGACGTCCGGCATCCGGGCCGCCCTCGTCCTGCCGGTGGTGCTGTGCGCGGTCCTCGCGGTGGCCTGCGCGCTCGGGATCGTCGATCCACCTCGCCCGCCTGTGGCAGCCGCCGGCCCTGCCGCCGAGAACCCCTACCGGTCGACGGGGTTCCTCTGGCGCATCCACGCGGTGTCGGTCCTGCTCGTGGTGCCGCAGTTCACGCTGTCCACGTACGGCCTGGTGTGGCTCGTGACGCTCGGGTGGTCGACGGCTGCCGCGGGCCTCCTGGTCGGCGCGTCCCAGTTCGTCGGGGCGGTCGGTCGGATCCTGGTCGGGGTGTGGAGCGACCGCGTCGGCTCCCGCGTCGGCCCGTTGCGCGTCGTGGCCGTCTCGGCGGCGGCGGTGATGGCGGTCCTCGCGCTCGTCGACGTGGCGCACCTGCCGGCCGCCGCGGTCGTCCTCGTGGTGGCGACGAGCGTCACGGTGGCCGACAACGGGCTCGCGTACACGTCGGTCGCGGAGGCCGCCGGCCCGCGGTGGTCGGGCCGGGCCCTCGGCGCGCAGAACACCGGGCAGTTCATCGCGGCGAGCGCCGTCGGCCCGGGCATCGGCGCCCTGGTCGGACTGGTCGGGTTCGCGGGGTCGTTCCTGCTGGTGGCGGCACTGCCGGTGCTGGCCCTGCCCCTCGTCCCGCGGGCGGACCGGTCGCACGACTGACCTCCGCGCCGGTCGCGTGCCGGGGTGGCGGACGGACGGGAGGCTCGTGGCGGCGCCGCCACGAGCCTCCCGTCCGTCGTCGGCCGGTCAGGCCCCGGGGACCTCCGGTCCGGTGCGCCAGCGCAGCAGCGCGGCGGTCGGGCCGCCGCCGGGCAGCGCCGCGGCGTTGGCGTACACGACCTCGGCGTCGGTGAGCAGTGCGGCGCGGACGAGCCCGACCGCCGCCGGGACGGGTCCGAGCACCGCTGCACCGAGCGCCTGCTCCGGGGCGGTCGCGATCCAGGGCGCGGCGTCGAGGGCCAGGACCGTGCGGTCGGCGAACCCGGCGGGGTCGAGGACGACGACCGACGGCTGCGCCTGCTGCAGCGCCTCGACGACCGGGCCGAGCCCCGCCGCGACCTCGCCGTCACCGCGTCCCTCGTGTGTGCGGAGGAGGTCCTCGACGTCGTGCCGCCGCTGGGCGACGACGCGGGCGAGCGCGATGTCGACGTGCTCGCGGACACCGTCCTCCGACGCGTCGGACGCCCGCGGGTCGATCGGCACCTCGGAGAGCAGGGGTGCGGTCGCCTTCGTCTTCGACAGTTCGGCGACGAGGAGCTGCCGCGCCCGGATGTCCCCGGCGACGATGATCAGCCGTGGTGCCAGCCGGTCGACGGCGTCCTGCACGGCGGCGGCCACCTCGGACTCGTTCTGTCGCCAGAGTTCCTCGGTGTGGTGCTGCCAGCGCAGGTGCGACCAGCCACCGCCCTGGAACTTGTGGAGCGTGTCGGTACGGCCCTCGACCTCCTGCTCCTCGCGCTGGTCGGGGTGGTCGACGTGCCCGAGCCGGTAGGCGCGGTAGCCACCGCCACCACGGCCGACCTCGACGACGAGGAACGGGACGTCGAGCGGGCGGTGCGCCAGGAGCGGCACGAGATCGGGCACGGCGCCGTGGCCGACGGACTCGGGTCCGTGCATGTGCCCGGGCAGCAGGTCACTGAGCACGAGCTCGCCGTCGTGCACCAGGACGTAGCGGCTGACCGGCGCGGGGACCCCGGGCGTCTCCTCGAGCTCGGCCATCACGGTGTCGATGACGTCCGCGTCGGCACCCGCGGCGCGGAGGGCGTCCTCGGCCTTCCGGCGTTGCAGGGCGGCGAGGTGCTGCGGGTCCTCGCGGTCCCCGGAGGCGTCGACGTACGCCCAGGTCCACGTGCCGCCGGTGGCGAGCCGGGTGCCGAGCGAGCGTCCTTCGTCGGTGGCCTCGTTCGCGGTGACGGGCATGCTCAGGCCTCCTCGTCCGTGGTCGGCAGGTCGTCGGTGTCGCTCGCACCGTCGGCCGCCGAGGCGTTCGAGGACGTGACGTCGGCCGACGCGTCCGGGTCGGCCGCCGAGGACGTCGAGTAGACCGTCGCGTCGGCACCGTCACCGCTGCCGTCCGGCTGTTCGGCGGCGACCCCGTCCGGGTCGTCGGCGGTGTCGACGTCCGTCGAGTCGTCGACGAGCGCGCCCTCGAGGTCGCCGTCGTAGCCCGAGGCCTGGACGGTCTCGGCGTCGTCGGTGTCGTCCGGTACCGGCTCGGACTGGCGGAACTCCTCGACGTGGGCGTTGCTGCCGTGTCCCTGGACGATGCTCTGCGCCTCGTGCGCCAGCTGGTCGTCGAGCTCCGGGTTGTGGGTGGTGTTCCCGCGTTCGCTCATCGTTGCTCCTCTCGTGGGGGTCCCACGCTCCGCGACGGCACCTGACCCCGATCCCAGGTGGACGTCTGGTCCTGTGGTTGGCTTGACGCTGCACCAGATCGACGACGCACCGGGACGACGGCACGGTCGCCGTCCCGGCCCCGCTGATCGCCACACCCGTCCCGAGCGCCCCGAGCGCGGGGCACCACGGAAGGACTGGTCGACGTTGACCGACGCCGCACTCGACGACCTGCACGCGACGACGCCGGGCTCGGCGACACGACTGGCGCCGCGCGCCTGGCTGCACACGGACGCTCCGTCCCTGTCGCTCGCCGGGGAGTGGGACTTCCGCTGGTCGCCCGTCGCCGACGCCCCCGCCTTCGAGGACCCGGACGGCTGGGGCACGCTCCCGGTGCCCTCGCACTGGGTCCTGCACGGCCACGGGGCGCCGAGCTACACGAACGTCCAGTACCCCTTCCCGATCGACGCCCCGCACCCGCCGGACGAGAACCCGACCGGTGACCACCGCCGGACCTTCACCGTGCCGGGCTCCTTCGACGGTGCCGCGCGGGTGCTGCTCCGCTTCGACGGTGTCGAGTCGCACTTCCGGGTGTGGCTGAACGGGCAGGAGGTCGGGTGGTCGACCGGGTCCCGGCTCGCGACCGAGTTCGACGTCACCGAGCTGCTCGTGCCCGGGGACAACGAACTCCGGGTGCGCGTGCACCAGTGGTCGGCGGCCTCGTACCTGGAGGACCAGGACCAGTGGTGGCTTCCCGGGATCTTCCGGGACGTCACCCTGCTCGCCCGTCCGGTCGCACCGATCGACGACGTGTTCGTGCGCGCCGCCTGGTCCGCCGTCCCCGGCGACGCGGCGAGCGCCGGGACCGCAGCGTCCGGCCGTCCCGCGACGGGCACCGGCACGATCACGGTGCCGAGCATCGAGGCCACGTTCCCGGTGCGCTTCCGGGTGCCCGAGCTCGACGTGGACGTCATCTGGGCCTCCGCCGAGGACGTCGCACCGGTGACCGTCGAGGGCGTCGAGCCGTGGAGCGCCGAGGTCCCGCGCCTGTACGACGCCACGATGTCGACCGCGGGCGAGACGGTCGCGCTCCGGCTCGGCTTCCGCACCGTGCAGATCGTCGGCGACCGCTTCCTCGTGAACGGCGAGCGGGTCGTCTTCCACGGCGTCAACCGGCACGAAACGCACCCCGAGCGCGGGCGGGTGTTCGACGAGGCGCACGCCCGGGCGGACATGGCGCTCATGAAGCGGAGCAACGTCAACGCGATCCGGACGTCGCACTACCCGCCGCACCCGCGCGTGCTCGACCTCGCCGACGAGCTCGGGTTCTGGGTGATCCTGGAGTGCGACCTCGAGACGCACGGGTTCGAGTTCCTCGGCTGGCAGGGCAACCCCTCGGACGACCCCGCGTGGGAGGACGCCTACCTCGACCGCATCGCGCGGACCGTCGAGCGGGACAAGAACCACGCGTCGATCGTGATGTGGTCGCTCGGCAACGAGTCCGGCACGGGACGCAACCTGGCCGCGATGGCGCAGTGGGTGCACGCCCGCGACACCGAACGCCCCGTGCACTACGAGGGCGACTACACGGGCGAGTACACCGACGTCTACTCGCGGATGTACCCGACACTGCAGGAGACCGAGTCGATCGGCGGCGGTCCGGCCACGCCCCTGCTCGGCTGCGGACCCGCCGAGGCCGCCCGGCAGCGCTCGAAGCCGTTCCTGCACTGCGAGTACGTGCACGCGATGGGCAACGGCCCCGGCCAGATCGCCGAGTACGAGGCTCTGGTCGACCGGTACCCGCGACTGCACGGCGGCTTCGTGTGGGAGTGGCGTGACCACGGCCTCCTCGCCCACACCGCCGACGGCACCCCGTACTACGCCTACGGCGGCGACCACCACGAGGTCGTGCACGACGGCAACTTCGTGATGGACGGCCTCGTGTTGCCGGACGACACCCCGACGCCCGGCCTCGCCGAGTTCGCGGCCGTGGTCGCGCCGGTGCGCCTCTCCGTCTCACCCTTCGGCGGTGGGACGGCCGCGGGCGGCGGCACCGTGCTCATCGAGAACCGGTACCACTCCGCGTCCACCGCGGGCCTGCGGTTCGTCTGGACGCTGTCGCGGAACGGCGTCGTCGAGGCGTCCGGGAGGCTCGCCCCCGGTGTCGTCGCCGCGCGGGGGTCCGCCACGGTGCCGGTCCCGGCGGAGGTGCTCGCCGCGGCGGCGCTCGCCCCCGGCGACGAGCTGTGGTTCGAGGTCGTGGCGGAGCTCGCCGGACCGACGGCGTGGGCGGACACCGGCCACGTCGTGGCACGCACCCAGACGCTCGTGGCGAGCGCGCCCGCCCGGGTGGTCGACGCCGCTCCGCAGCGCGCCGGGACCGGCTCCCGTGGACCCAGGTCGGGCTGGGACGGCGACCGTCTCGGGGAGGCGACCTTCACCGCCCGTGGCGACCTCGCCTCCCTCAAGGGGCACGCGGTCGCCGGCCCACGCCTCGAACTGTGGCGTGCGCCGACGGACAACGACCGTGGCGCGTCCCAGGGCGGCTACGAGACGGCGGACCCGGTGCTCACCGGCGGGGTCGGCGATCCGGATGCGCCCTCCTCTGCGTCCCGGTGGGAGGCCCGTGGGCTCGACCGCCTGACGCACCGGCTCGTCGCGGTCGAGCGGACCGACGACGGCCTCGTGCAGCGCGTCCGCGTCGCGGCGGCGAACAGCGGGGCCGGCGTCGACGTCACGCACCGCTGGACGCTGACCGACGCCGGGCTGCTCCTGCGGACCGACGCGGTGCCGTTCGGCGGGTGGGACGTGACCTGGCCGCGGGTCGGGATCCGCATCGACCTGCCCGCCGCGCTGCTGGACGGGACGGTCTCGTGGTTCGGTACCGGCCCGGACGAGTCGTACGCGGACTCCTCGCACGCCGCGCGCGTCGGACGTTTCGAGGCGCCCGTGTCCGCGATGACGACGCGCTACTCGATGCCGCAGGAGACCGGGCACCGTCCGGAGCTGCGGACGCTGACGGTCGGTCCGTTCACGGTGTCGACCGTGCCGGACCCGGCGTCGGGGCACCGCGCCGGGTTCACCCTGACACCGTGGACCGCGCAGCAGGTCGGGCGTGCCGGGCACCCGCACGAGTTGCCGACGCCGGACGCGCTGTACCTGTACCTCGACGACGCGCAGCACGGCCTCGGGAGCCGGGCGTGCGGCCTCGACGTCCTGCCCGAGCACCAGCTCTGGCCGAGCGCCCGGAGCTGGAGCGTGCTGCTGGCGTAGGGCCGCGGCGGCAGCTGCACGGCGGCGGCTGCACCGGCACAACAGGAACCCGTCCGAACCAGGGGATCCCCCGGTTCGGACGGGTTCCTGTTGGGCGCAGCCGCAGCGCCCGCGCGGCGCGCGCCGCGGCTCAGCCGCGCGCGATGGCCGCAGCGGCCGCGGGGTCCGCGCCGTCGAGGAACTGCGTCAGGCGCTCGGGCTCGCCGGGTTCGTCGATCGCCTCGGCCGCGCGGCGCAGGGCGAACAGGGACCGCAGGACGCCCCGGTTCGGCTCGTGCGACCACGGCACCGGCCCGGCACCGCGCCACCCGGCCTTCCGGAGCGCGTCCAGCCCGCGGTGGTAGCCGACCCGGGCGTACGCGTAGGACTCGAGCGTGGCGCCGCGCTCCCACGCCTCGTCGGCGAGCAGCGCCCACGCCAGGCTCGACGACGGGTGCGACACCACCACCGAGGAGACGGGCGCGTTCGACCGGAGGAGCGCGTCCACCTCGGGTTCGGCGGGCAGCAGGGTCTCGGGGTTCGTCGAGGGGGTCGGGAGCAGGTTGTCCGGCATGACCGCCACGCTACTTGAGCCGTCGCCTACTTCAGCGGGTCGTTGCCCCAGTTCATGAGCGAGTAGCGCCACTTGGTGTCGGTGACGTCGCCCGAAGGCCGCTGCTCCGAGTGCCGGGCGACGTACCCGACGACCTTGCGCATGTGTGCGTAGTCCTCGTCGGTGAGGTCACCCTGCTTCTTCTGCAGGATCGCCACGATGTGCCGGCCGGACTCGTGCCCGGTGGACTCGGTCGCGCCGTCCTTCTTCTGCCCGACGGACTTCGACTCGTCGGTGTCCAGCCACTTCTCGAGCTGGGACGCGGTCATGTTCACCGCGTCGTGGAAGTCGTCCCGCGTCTGCTTCTCGTCGTCAGCCATGCCGGACATCTTGCGCGCGCCGACTGCACGGTCGTACGGTGAGTCGTACCCCGTCATCGCTCCGGGGTCGCGGTGCGGGACGACCGGCCGACGGCACGGGTGACGGCCACGGGGATCCCCGACGGAAACGGTGCGGCATTGCGCGAGATCACCGGCACTGCGCCGCAGCAGCAGCTGTCCCTGCGCTGACACCGTGACCTCGCCCGCCCACCGGTGGGACCGCCGCCCGAGCGGCTGACGGTGTCGTGCGCCCGCACGACCTCCGGAGGCATCCGCATGCCCATCAGTCCGTCC
Organism: Curtobacterium sp. MCBD17_008; assembly: GCF_003234475.1. Taxonomy (NCBI): domain Bacteria; kingdom Bacillati; phylum Actinomycetota; class Actinomycetes; order Micrococcales; family Microbacteriaceae; genus Curtobacterium; species Curtobacterium sp. MCBD17_008. Next base: position 87,435 of record NZ_QKTK01000009.1, read on the forward strand.
GTCGTCCTGCACGACGTCTCCTTCGCGTGGCCCGACGGCACCGTCGCGCTCGACCGCATCACCGCCGCGTTCGGTCGCGGCCGCACCGGTCTGGTCGGCCGGAACGGAGCCGGCAAGTCGACCCTCGTCCGCCTCGTCACCGGCCAGCTCGTCCCCACCGCCGGTTCCGTCGAGACGACGGGGGCCGTGGACCACCTGCCGCAGCGGCTCGCCGGAGCCGCACCGCACCTCCCGTCCGGAGCAGACACCGCCGTGTGGTCCAGTCTGGAGGCCCGTCCCGGCCCTCCGCGGACGGTCGCGGACCTGCTCGGGGTCGGTGCGCAGGTCACGGCGCTCCGCGCCGTCCTCGCCGGGGAGGCGACGCCGGACGACTTCGAGGTGGTCGGCGACGACTGGGACGTCGAGGACCGAGCCGGCGCGGCCTTGGCCGCCCTCGACCTCTGTCCGCGAGCGACCCTCGGCGCTGCCGACCTCGACCGCCCCGTCGGGACGCTGTCGGGCGGTCAGGCGGTGCTCGTCGCGGTCGCGGGGATCTGTCTCCGCGCGCGTCCGATCGCGTTCCTCGACGAGCCGACGAACAACCTCGACCGCCGAGCGCGGGCGGCCCTGCTCGCGCTGATCGACGACTGGCGCGGCACACTCGTCGTCGTGAGCCACGACCGGGAACTCCTGGAGCACGTCGACGAGGTCGTCGAGCTCCGCGACGGCGCTCTGACCGTGTTCGGCGGCACGTTCTCGGCGTACGAGGAGCACCTCGCCGTGCAGCAGGCCGCCGTCGAACGGGAGGTCCGGGTCGCCGAGCAGCGGTACCGTGCCGAGAAGCGGCAGCGGATCGAGGCCGAGACCTCCATCGCGCGACGTGCGAAGGCAGGGGCCGCGTCCGCCACCTCCATCCCGAGGATCCTGGCGAACGAGCGGCGGAAGCAGGCCGAGGCGACCGCCGGGCGGCTCCGGTCCGGACATGCGTCGGCAGAGGCGGTGGCGTCGGCGACGGTACGGGAGGCCGGCCGCCGCGTCCGACAGGACGAGACACTGCACGTCGAGTTGCCCGACCCCGGCGTGGCCGCGTCGCGGCGGATCGCGACGATCACCGTGCGCGGTCGGGACGCGGTCGTGCAGGGACCCGAGCGCCTCGCCCTCGTCGGCGACAACGGCGTCGGCAAGACGACCCTGTTGGAACAGCTCGTCGGGCTCCCGACGGCACGGGAACACCCGCTCCCCGACACCGGCGCGGTCGCCCACACCGACCGGGTCGGGTACCTCCCGCAGCAGAAGGACACCCTCGACGAGGACGCGACGGTCCTCGAGAACGTGCGACGCGCAGCGCTGGCCGTCCCGGTGCCGGAGCTGCGGAACCGGCTCGCGCGGCTGCTCGTCCGCGGGGACACCGTCGACCGGCCGGCGGGATCGTTGTCCGGCGGGGAGCGCTTCCGGGTCGCACTGGCCGGTCTCGTCCTCGCGGATCCGCCGCCGCACCTGCTCGTGCTCGACGAGCCGACGAACGACCTCGACCTGTCGAGCGTCGACCAGCTCGTCGCGGCCCTCCGGTCGTTCCGCGGTGCGCTCGTCGTGGTGAGTCACGACGAGCGGTTCCTCGGGGGACTCGGGCTGACGTCGCGGATCGAACTCAGCTGAGGCTCGACCGGCGGACCGGTCGGGCCGGGCTCGGCCACGCGGCGTCCCGAGACGCCCGTGGCCGAGGCCCGGCGTGGCAGCGCCCTCAGCGCCGCCGCGACGGCCGGATCGACAGCATCTCGACCGTGCCACGCTCCGGCAGGTCGACCACGGTGCGGACGGCATCTGCGACGTCCTCCGGCGCGAGGTAGTAGTCGGTGTCGTACTCCTCGCCGAGCTTCTCGGTGAGGGCCCGCTGCATGTCCGAGTCGGTGCGGCCCGGGTGCATGCTGGACACCCGCACGCCGTTCGCGCGTTCCTCCTCGCGCAGGGCGTCCGTGAAGGCCCGGAGCGCGAACTTCGACGCCGCGTAGACCCCACCGCCCGGACCTGCCGTGAAGCCGGCGCCGCTGTTGATCGTCACGACGAGACCGCGGGCGGCACGGAGGCCGGGCATCGCCACGCGGGTCAGTTCCGCGACCGCGAAGACGTTCGTGGCGAAGACGGCCTCCCAGGTGTCCCGCGGGGTGTCCGCGATGCGGGTGCCCTGCTCGACGCCGGCGGAGTGCACGAGGACGTCGATCCAGCTCGGCACGGCCGGCAGGTCCCCGGCGCCCAGGTCCCCGACGAAGGGCTCCGCGCTCGGCAGCTCCGCGACGACGGCGGCGACCGCGTCGGCGTCGCGTCCGCCGACGAGCACGTGGTGCGTCCGGCCCAGGTCGGCCGCGATCGCACGGCCGATCCCGCGGGTCGCTCCGGTGACGAGCGCGACCGGACGGTCGTTCGCGGCGGTGGGGACGGAGACGGGAGGCTCGGTGTCGGTCACGCAGGCAAGCCTACGGAACCGTCACCGAGCCTCCCGGACAGGACGCGCTCGCGCGCCGTGCTCACTCGTCCTTGGTCTCGCCGGCGCTCTGCCGGATGCGGATGCCCTGCATGATGTCCTCGGCGCGCTTCTCGTCCTGCTTGTCGGTCTGGCGGGTGTCGCGCTCGGGGAGCTGGATGTCCTCCTCCGCCTTGATGCCGGCCTGCAGCTCGCGGCCGCGCTCGATCTCGGCGTCGAACTCGGCACCGAAGAGCAGTGCGTTGTTCGTGATCCAGATCCAGAGGAGGAAGACGATCACACCACCGAGCGAGCCGTACGTGGCGTTGTAGTTCGAGAAGTTCCCGACGTAGAACCCGAAGCCGACGCTCGCGATGATCCAGATCAGCAGCGCGAGGATCGACCCGCCGCCGACCCAGGTGAACTTCGGCTGCTTGACGTTCGGCGACCAGTAGTAGAGCACCGCGACGATGACGATCGCGATGACGAGCAGGATCGGCCACTGCACGATCGACAGTACGGTCACCGCCACGTCGCCGAGGCCGATGACGTCCCCGAAGCTGCGGGCGAGCGGGGCGGACACGAGGGTGAGCAGCCCGATGACGAGCAGGACGACCGTGGTCACGGTGACGCCGAGCATGGTCGGACGGAGCTTCCAGATCGGTCGTCCTTCGCGGACGTTGTAGATGCGGTTCATCGCGCGGCCGAACGCGCCGACGTAGCCGGAGGCCGACCAGAGCGCACCGAGGATACCGACGATGAACGTGACGGGAGCGGCAGGCGAGCGGACGAGACCCTCGACCGGGTCGCGGAGGAGGTCAGCGACGTCCTTCGACCCGACGTTGCCGATGATCTGCAGCAGGGTGTCGATGGTCTTCGACGGGTCTCCGAACAGACCGAGGATGGACACGACCGCCAGCAGACCCGGGAAGAGCGCGAGGACGGAGTAGTACGTGAGGCCCGCCGCGAGGTCGGTGCACTGGTCGGCGGTGAACTCGCGGAGGGTCTTCTTCAGCGTGTACGTGACCGTCGGCTTCTTGAGGTCAGTGGGTGAATCCGGCTTGCGGGGGTCGTTCGCCGCCGGCTTCTGTGCTTCCTTCGCCATGGTCAGCCCTTCGCCGCCTTCTTCATCCGCTTGATCGACTTCCCCGCCCGCTTCGCGTCCTTCTTCTGACGCTTCTTCGCGGCTTCGCGCTCCTGGTACACCGGGTTGCCCGTCGGGTCCTTGCGCGCGAAGACGGGGACGCCCTTCGACTTGCCGTCCTTGCCGACCTTCACCGGCTTGAACACCGGCACGGGGGCGGGCTCGCGGAGCGCGGCGAGGCGACCGGCGGGGGTGCTCCCGATCCGGACGCCCACGACGATCGCCGCGACACCGGCCGCTGCGGTCATCGCGACCGCGACGAGGGGCGTCGGGTCGTGGCGCCAGCGCTGCTTGGTCTTCGCGACGGCCAGGCGCGTGCGCGCGGGCACGTCCGCCTTCTGCCGGATGCGGTCCACCGTCTCGGTGATCCGCTCCCGGGTGCGCACGTTCGCGAGCTCGAGCTCGGGGAGGGAGTCGTTGGGCATGCATCCTGAGTACACGCTCCGGACCGAGCGCACTCGCGGGACGCGCTCCGGTGGAGGTCCGGGCAGCGCACCGGGCGCTGCCGCCCATCCCCCGGCGCTGCTCCCGGCAACGCGTCCAGCGGCGTGGGCCTACCGTCCCCGTCATGCTGTTCCGGGACGTCGCAGAGGGCATCCACCGCCTCGAGCTCGCACACACCAACACCTACCTGGTCGAGACCGGGGACCGACTGCTCGTCGTCGACGCCGGGCTGCCCGCGGTCTGGCCGCACCTGCAGCTCGCCGTGCACGACCTCGGGTACACCCCCGACCAGGTCGAGGCCCTGCTGCTCACGCACGGGCACTTCGACCACGTCGGCACGGCCGCCCGGATGCACCGCGACTGGGGCACCCCCGTGTACGTCCACCCGGGCGACCGGGACCTCGCTGCGCACCCGTACTCGTACCGGCCGGCGGTGAACCGGTTCGGCTTCGTGCTGACGCACCCGGGCGGACTGCGGCCCCTCGGACGGATGCTGCTGGCGGGTGCTGCGACGGTCGACGGCATCGACGAGGTCGAGCTCATGGAGTCCCGCGCCGAGACCCCGGGGAACCCCTGGATCATCGAGACGCCCGGTCACACGGACGGACACGTCGCGCTGCACTTCGCGGACCGGGACGCGGTCATCGTCGGGGACGCCCTCGTCACGCTCGACCCCTACACCGGCGGCATCGGTCCGCGGATCGTCGCCCCGGCGGCGACGGCGGACGTCGACACCGCGGTGGCGTCGCTCGACCTGCTCGTCGACACCGAGGCCCGGCACGTGCTGCCCGGCCACGGCCCGTCGTGGTCCCGAGGCGTCCGCGCGGCTGTGGAGCAGGCGCGGCGGGTGGCCGGCGCGGCCTGACCCGCGGGGTCAGTGCGTGAAGGCGTACCCGATCAGGGCCAGGGTCACGACGGCCCCCGCGAGGTAGTTGAGCCACAGGAACCGCTTCCACCCCGCGTTCGCCGACTCGGCCTCGGCGTCGGTGACGTTCCACCACCGCAGCACGTTGAGCGCGTACGGCACGACGACGACTGCCGCGACCGGCCCGGGGAACGCCGAGAACAGCAGCGCCACCCCGGCCACCAGGTACATCACGAACGCGAGGCGGACGGTCGCGCGCGCGCCGATGACGGTCGCCACGGAGCCGATCCCCCCGGCGCGGTCGGCGAGCACGTCCTGCACGGCACCGAACGCGTGCGAGGCGATCCCCCACAGGAAGAACGCGATGCAGACCGCGGCGAGCTGTCCGGTCCACTCGGGTCCGGCGAGCGCGAGTCCGTAGACCGCCGGCGACACGAAGTGCGTGGACGAGGTGATCGAGTCGAGGAACGGCCGCTCCTTGAAGCGCAGTCCCGGTGCGGAGTACGCGACCACGGCGAACACGCTGACCGCGAGCACGAGCCACGACCACGGTCCGTTCCCGCTGGCCGCGCCGAGCAGCACGAGCGCGACGAGGAACGGCAGGTTCGTGACCACGACGGCCCACAGGGTCGCGCGGTGCACACTCCGGTCGAGCAGCGCTCCCTCGACCCCGCCCTTGCGCGGGTTTCGCAGGTCGGACTCGTAGTCGAACACGTCGTTGATGCCGTACATCGCCAGGTTGTACGGCACGAGGAAGTACACGACCCCGACGACGAACGCGAGCAGCGAGAAGCCGCCGCCACCCTCGACGCCGACCCCGCTGCCGAGCAGGTAGGCGGCGCCGAACGGGTAGGCGGTGTTCACCCAGCTGATCGGTCGCGACGAGACGAACAGGGCTCGGAGGGTGGACGGTCTGGAGGCGCGGGGCACGGTCATGGGGCCTCCTCGGGGGAACGGGACGGCTGGGACGGGCGTTCCGACCGTACCGGTCGGTCGAGCAGGACCCAGCAGCTCGGCAGCAGCAGGACCGCCCCGATCGCGTAGGCGAGGTCCTCCACGGGGAAGAGCCCGACGCGGGCGCCGAGGACGAGCGCCCGGTCGTACGCGACGACGCCGAGCCCGACGATGACGTTGTTGAACACACACGTCATGACGACCAGGACGACGCCGGTGACGACGCCGCCGAGGACGGTGGACCGCCGGCTGCGCCCGGCACAGACCGTGCCGCGGCTCCGGCGCGCCGACACGACACCGGCGGCGATCGCGGTCAGCACCGCCACCCCGAGGAACGGGACCGCGAGCAGGGCGTACGTCCCCGACCCGGTCACACCGGGCCTCCGCCCTGGACGTCGGGGACCGTGCCGGTGCCCTGTGCAGCCCGTCGCCGACGGAGGCGCTCGGCGACCGGGCGCACGGCTCCGAAGAGGTCCATCGTCGTCCAGCACAGCAGGACCAGGAAGAAGAACTCCTCGAGCGGCACGTCCGGGGCGAGGAGCACGCCCGTCAGCACCGGCGTCGTGCCGATGAAGAAGATCCCGAGGTGCACGCCGACGACGTCCCAGACCATGAAGAACGCGAGCCCGATGAGCATGACCACCGCGGCCCGGAGCGGCGCACGCCAGAAGAACAGCCGGTGGCGGGCGTCGAGCACCGCGACCCCGGCGATCGAGACGAGCAGGCCGGCCAGGTACAGCCCCGGCATCAGCCCGTCGTCCGGAGCGGCGGTGCGTCGGCCGACCGCGGGAGCGGGGTCGGCAACGGTTCGGTCGAGGTGTCCCCGTGGATCCGCTTGAGCAGGACCTCGGCGCTGATGAGGCACATCGGCAGGCCGATGCCCGGGATCGTCGAGGCGCCGACGTAGTAGAGCCCGCCGACCTTCGTGGACGCGTTCTTCTCGCGGAAGAACGCACTCTGCGTCAGGGTGTGCGCCGGGCCGAGCATCGAGCCGTTCCAGGCGTTGAGGTCGTCGGCGAAGTCCTGCGGCCCGATCGTCCGGCGGACGAGGATCCGGTCGCGCAGGTCCGCGACACCGGAGCGCTCGGCGATGACGTCGATCGCGCGGTCGGCGATGGCCTCGACCTGGGCGTCCCCCGCGCCGTCGATCCCACCCTTGCCGATGGAGACGTCGGCGGGCAGCGGCACGAGGACGAACAGGTTGCTCTGCCCCTCCGGCGCGACCGAGTCGTCGGTGAGCGAGGGCGCGCAGACGTAGATCGAAGCGGGGTCCGGGACGTGCCGGTCCTTCCCGAAGATCGCGCCGAAGTTCGCCTTCCAGTCCGCGGTGAACACCAGCGTGTGGTGCAGCAGCCCGGGGACCTCGCCCTCGACGCCGAGGTAGACGAGGACGGCCGAGGGACCGGGATCGCGCTTCTGCCAGTGCTCCGCGTCGTGCGTCCGGTGCTCCTGCTCGAGGAGTTCCATCTCGGTGTGCCGGAGGTCCGCCGCGCTGACGACGAGGTCGGCGTGCTCGACGTGCTCCGTGCCGTCCTGGTCGCGCCAGGCGACGCCGGTGGCCTGGCCGTCGTCGACCACGATGCGGGACACGGTGGCGCCGGTGGTGATCGTCGCGCCCTCGGCGCGTGCGACCCGCTCGACGGCGGAGATGAGCGCGCTGATGCCGCCCTTCGGGTAGAGCACCCCGTCGGCGAGGTCGAGGTGGCTCATCAGGTGGTACATGCTCGGCGCCGCGTACGGGCTCGTGCCGAGGAACACCGCCGGGTACCCGAGGATCTGCCACAGCCGTCGGTCCTGCACGGCGGACGCGGCGAACGAGGACAGCGGCTGGACGAGCAGGCGGGCGAGCTTCCCCAGCCGCTTCAGGACGTCGGGGGCGGCGAGCTTCGTGAGGTCTTGGAACGTCCCGTACAGGAACCGGCGCACGGCCATGTCGTACGTGTCGGCGGCGGAGTCGAGGTACTTGGCCATCCTCGCGCCGGCACCCGGCTCGATCGACTCGAACAGCGCGATGTTCTCCTCGCGCGAGGCCCGCAGGTCGATCGGCTCGTCGTGCCCCTCGGTGTAGACGCGGTACCCGGGGTCCAGCACCTGGAGGTCGAGCTGCTCGTCGGCACTCGTGTCGAGCAGCCGGAAGAAGTGGTCGAACACCTCGGGCATGAGGTACCAGCTCGGGCCGGTGTCGAACCGGAAGCCGTCCTGCTCCCACGAGCCGGCACGACCGCCGAGCTGGGTGCGCTGTTCGAGGACGGTCACGGCGAAGCCGTCCCGGGCGAGCAGGGCGGCGGCCGCCAGGCCGCTGATCCCGCCGCCGATGACGACGACCCGGCGGACGGGTACGGCCCGTCCGGTGCTCGGTCTGGTCGTCGGACGGGAGGCAGGGGTCGGGCTCAAGACGAGCCTCCAGTCTGTGTCGTGGCGTGTGGTGCGGTGGCGGGTGGCGCGCTCCGGGCGGACAGCGTGCCCCGCCGGGCGAGGACCCGCGCGGCGAGGCGGGCCTTGACGGGGTTCGGGACGCGGACGCGGGAGGTGATGAGCCGCGCTGCCGGGGTCGCGGCGATGCGGTCGTTGAGCTCCTGGAACAGGGCGTGCGCGAGGGCGACCGCGGGGCGGGCGTCCTTCGGCAGGAGCGGCACGGTGCGGGCGGCGCGGTCGAGGTCGGCCTGGACGTCGGCGACGAGCCGGTCCTTCGTGGCCTCGTCGAAGCTGCGGACGTCGACGCCGGGGAAGTACGAGCGGCCGAGCACCTCGAAGTCCGCGTGCAGGTCGCGGAGGAAGTTGACCTTCTGGAACGCGGCCCCGAGGGCCCGGGCCCCGTCGACGAGCACGGCGTCGTCGGAGGTCGGTCGTCCGGCGCGGTACACGAAGGCGCGGAGGCACATCAGTCCGACGACCTCGGCCGATCCGTACACGTATGTGTCGAAGGACGCCTGGTCGTGCTCGGTCTGGTCGAGGTCCATCCGCATCGACGCGAAGAACGGGCGCGTGAGCTCGGGGCCGAAGCCGGTCGTCCGGGCGCTCCGGGCGAAGGCGTGCACGACGGGGTTCACCGAGAAGCCGAGGGCCATCGCACGCTCGGTGTCGGTCTCGAGCTCGTCGAGGACCGTGCGGGCGAGCTCGGGGTCGAGTCCCGCCTCGGTCGCGGGGCCGTCCACGACCTCGTCTGCGACGCGGACCAGCGCGTAGACGTTCCGGATGTGCTCGCGGGTGTCCTTCGTCAGCAGTCGGCTGGCGAGGCCGAACGACGTCGAGTACCGGCTGATGACCACGCTCGAGGCGGCCTCGGCGGTGGCGTCGTAGAGCGGCAGGCGGTCGGGGGTGGTGCTCGACGTCACCGGACGCGCTCCACGAGTTCGGTGACGAGTCCCTCGAGCCGGGCGCCGAGTTCGTCGGGCAGCGTGGCCAGCTCGGCGCGGGCCAGGGCGGTGTGCTCGCGGATGTGGTCGAGGGCCGCGTCACGCGCACCGCACTCGACGAGGAGGGCGCGGAGACCGGCGGCCCGCTCCTCGGTGAGGTCCGGGTCGCCGAGGTAGGGCGCGAGGTCCGGCCAGCAGTCGGTCGTCGCCGCGTAGGCGATGAGCATGGTGCGCTTGCCCTCGCGGAGGTCACCGATCGCGGTCTTGCCGGTCGCGCCCTCGTTGCCGAAGACCCCGAGCAGGTCGTCGACGATCTGGTAGGCGATGCCGATCTCGCGGCCGAAGGCGCCGAGCGAGGCCACCACGGCCTCGGGCGCCCCGGCGAGCACGGCGCCGGACTGCAGCGGCGCCTCGAAGCTGTACACGCTCGTCTTGGCGCGTTCCATCTGGAGCACCTCGGCCACGGTCGGCATGACGCCGAGCGCGAGGTCGACGTCGGCCATCTCGCCGGCGGCACTGGCGAAGACGGCGTCGTCGAACAGGTCGAGCAGTCGGGACCGGCGCTCCCCGGTGACGCCGCTGGCCTCGATGAAGCGCGGGGCGGCGGCGAGCGCGAGGTCGCCCGCGATGACGGCCGCGCTCGTCCCACGGTGCTCGGCGGTCGGCAGCGGCAGCCCGCCGGTCGTCGCGGTGTCGCGGAAGGACCCGGCCACGTTCGGACGGCCGCGGCGGGACCAGTCGCGGTCGATGACGTCGTCGTGCACGACGAGCGCGGTGTGCAGCAACTCGTACGCGGCGGCGACGTGTGCGCCCGCGTGCTCGTCGTCACCCCCGAGCGCGGTGTACGAGGTGAGCACCATGCGCGGCCGGAAGCGCTTCCCGCCCATGCTCGCCTTGCGGAGCACGCGCCAGAGTTCCTCGGACGGTCGGCCGAAGGCCGCGGCCCGGGCGCTCGACGCCGTGAAGAAGTGCTCCAGGCACGCATCCACCAGCGCGAGGTCGATGTGCGCCACGGTGGCCGCTTCCTCGGTCATTGGCCTAATCTATCGAGGCAGATGAGCCTTTTCCCGGAAACCGTTGTCCTGCTCGACGAAGACCGTACCCCGATCGGTACCGCCGACAAGTTCACGGTGCACACAGACCACACGCCCCTCCACCTCGCGTTCAGCTGCCACGTGCAGAACGCGGCCGGGGACGTCCTCGTGACCCGTCGCGCCCTCGCCAAGAAGACGTGGCCCGGCGTGTGGACGAACTCGTTCTGCGGGCACCCCGGCCCGGACGAGTCGTTCGAGGACGCGATCGCCCGGCGGGCCGACCGCGAGCTCGGGCTCTCCGTGCACAGCGTCGAGCTGGTCCTGCCGGACTTCCGCTACCGCGCGGTCGACGCCTCCGGCATCGTGGAGAACGAGGTCTGCCCGGTGTTCCGTGCCGTGGCCGACGCCGATCCGCAGCCCGCGGACGACGAGGTGTCCGAGTGGGTGTGGCTGTCGGAGGAGAAGCTCCGCCAGGCCGTCACCGCCGCGCCCTTCGCGTTCAGCCCGTGGCTCGGGTGGCAGCTCGCCGAGCTGCCGCTCGACGCACTCGCCGGTCGGTAGCGCGTCGGCGGGCGCGACGCGCCCGGTCCGCTGCCGGGAGGCCCTTCCCCGGCAGCTGACGCACCGGTCCCGACGGCGTCGCCGTCGGCTCCGTGACGGCGGTGCGCCGCGCCTCCCGTCCGGGGTCTCCCCTGCCTTCAGTCGGTGTGCATCCGCGGGCCGTGCATAATGATCTGGCTCGGGATGTGAACGTGCACATGGGCGTGCTGCGGGCCCGAGCGGGAGAGAGCAGCAATGGCGACCACGCGGGCAGAGCAGCCGCGGTCCCCCAGCATCCGTGACGTCGCGCGGGTCGCGGGCGTCTCGCACCAGACCGTGTCGCGGGTGCTGAACAACTCGGACGCGATCCGTGCCGAGACCCGTGACCGGGTCCGCGCCGCCATGGAGGAGCTGCAGTACCGGCCGAACCGCGCCGCCCGCGCCCTCGTGACGAGCAGGACGCGGACGATCGGTGTCCTCACCGCGCAGCGCGCCCACTACGGGCCGACCGTGACCCTGCAGGCCATCGAGGACGCCGCGGTCCTGCGCGGGTACTCCGTCACGACCGCCAACATCGCGGAACCGACCGATGCGGCGGTGCGCGACGGGCTCGGTCACCTGCTCGACCAGGACGTCGAGGGCATCGTCGTCATCGCTCCGCAACAGCGGGTGTTCGACCTCATCGAGGAGCTCGGCGTGCGCACCCCGTACGTGACGATGCGCTCGAGCGTCGGCGAGGACCCGACAGCCCTCTGGGTCGACCAGATGGAGGGCGCCCGGCTGGCGACCGCGCACCTGCTCGACCTCGGTCACGAGTACGTGCGACACATCGCCGGCCCGCAGGACTGGATCGAAGCGGACGCCCGGATGCAGGGGTTCCTGCGCGAGATGTCCGACCGGGACAAGCCGGTGCAGCCCCCGGTCCTCGGCGACTGGACGGCGGACTTCGGCTACCACGCCGGGCGGGAACTGCTCCGCTACCGGGACTGCACGGCGGTGTTCTGCTCGAACGACGCGATGGCGCTCGGCGTCATGCACGCCGCCCGCTCCTACGGGCTCGACGTCCCCGGCGACCTGTCCGTGGTCGGGTACGACGACATCCCGGAGGCGAAGCACTTCTGGCCACCGCTGACCACCGTGCAGGTGGACTTCGCCGAGCTCGGGCGCCGGAGCGTGGACATCCTGCTGCCGAGCGGGGACGACCTGCTGCGCCCGATCGACATCGTCCCGCAACTCGTCGTCCGTGGATCGACCGGGGCTCCGCGCCACCGCTGAACCGGTCGGTCTGTCCCCAGCCCGAGGGGCGTGCGAGCCACTGCGCGCGGAAGTGCCCGCAGCGTTACCGAATCGCGACCCGTCCGAATTGACAGCCCGGGCGAGCCTGTGCGTAGGATTACCTCCGTTCCTCGATGTGACCGTTCACATGGCCCGTCACACGGGGGACACCGGACGCGACAACGAAGTCCGCACGCACCCTCGTGCCCTTCGGATGCCGCAGCTGTTCCACCGAAGGACTGCCGCATCGCAGCGGCAGAAGGAGATGCACCGTGGCGTCAACCCCACAGGGTCACGACCCGATCGAGAGCGGGCTCGAGACCCGTTCGATCACCGCTCCCGAGACGATCCTCGAGATGCGTTCCATCACCAAGGAGTTCCCTGGTGTGAAGGCGCTCTCCGACGTCTCGCTGAGCGTCCGAGCCGGCGAGATCCACGCGATCTGCGGCGAGAACGGCGCTGGCAAGTCCACGCTGATGAAGGTGCTGTCGGGCGTGTACCCGTACGGCACGTACGAGGGCGAGATCGTCTACGAGGGCGAGGAAGTCCGCTTCTCGAACATCAAGCAGTCCGAGCAGGCCGGCATCGTCATCATCCACCAGGAGCTGGCGCTGATCCCGGAGCTCTCCATCACGGAGAACCTGTTCCTCGGCAACGAGCCGGGCCGCTTCGGTCGCATCGACTGGACCGCCGCGCAGCTCCGCGCGCAGGACCTGCTCGCCCGCGTCGGCCTGGCCGACGACCCGGACACGCAGATCAAGAACATCGGTGTCGGCAAGCAGCAGCTGGTGGAGATCGCCAAGGCCCTGCACAAGGACGTCAAGCTCCTCATCCTCGACGAGCCGACCGCCGCGCTGAACGAGAACGACTCCCAGCACCTCCTCGACCTCATCGTCGGGTTGAAGGCCAAGGGCATCTCGAGCATCATCATCAGCCACAAGCTCAACGAGATCGAGCAGATCGCCGACGAGATCACGATCATCCGCGACGGCAAGACCATCGAGACGCTCAACGTCAAGGCGGACGGCGTCAACGAGGACCGCATCATCCGAGGCATGGTCGGTCGGTCGCTCGAGTCGCGCTTCCCGGACCGCACCCCGAAGATCGGCGAGACGTTCTTCGAGGTCCGGAACTGGACCGTGCAGCACCCGCTCGACGCGTCGCGCCTGGTCTGCAAGGGCTCGAACTTCCACGTCCGCCGGGGCGAGATCGTCGGCTTCGCCGGCCTGATGGGTGCCGGCCGCACCGAGCTGGCGATGAGCCTGTTCGGTCGCTCGTACGGCACCTGGCTCGACGGGCAGATCATCAAGGACGGCCGCGAGATCAAGGTCACGAACGTCCAGCAGGCCATCGACAACGGCCTCGGCTACGTGTCGGAGGACCGCAAGGCCCTCGGCCTCAACCTGCTCGACACCGTCAAGCGCTCGACCGTCGCCGCCGACCTGAAGAAGATCTCCAAGGGCGGGGTCGTCGACTCCCTCGAGGAGTACTCGGTCGCCGAGAAGTACCGGAAGATGCTCCGCACGAAGGTGCCCTCGGTCGAGGACAACGTCGGCAAGCTCTCCGGCGGCAACCAGCAGAAGGTGGTCCTGTCGAAGTGGATGTTCACCGACCCGGACATCCTCATCCTCGACGAACCCACCCGCGGCATCGACGTGGGTGCGAAGTTCGAGATCTACGGGATCATCCAGCAGCTCGCGGCCGAGGGGAAGGGCATCATCCTCATCTCGTCCGAGCTCCCCGAACTCCTCGGTCTCTCCGACCGGATCTACACCATCTTCGAGGGGCAGATCACCGCTGACCTCCCGGCCGACCAGGCCGATCCAGAAACGCTCATGCGCAGCATGACGTCCGCGCGGAAGGGCGCCACCGTCTCATGAACAACCTGAAACTGCTCTTCGGCAAGGGCAACAGCATCGGCCAGTACGGCATGATCATCGCGCTCGTCGTGCTGCTCATCCTGTTCTCGATCACGACCCAGGGGCTCATCCTCGAGCCCACCAACGTGATCAACCTGTTCCTGCAGTACTCCTACATCCTCATCCTCGCGCTGGGGATGGTCATGGTGATCATCGCCGGCCACATCGACCTGTCGGTCGGTTCGGTCGCGGCGGTCGTCGGCATCGTCGTGGCGCAGTCCATGGCGGTCTGGCACTTCCCGGTCTGGGCGGCGATCGTCCTCGGGCTCGCCATCGGCGCGCTGATCGGTGCGTGGCAGGGCTTCTGGGTGGCGTTCGTGAAGGTCCCGGCCTTCATCGTGACGCTCGCCGGTCAGCTCATCTTCCGTGGTGCGAACCAGATCATCGGCTCGTCCACCTCGGTCCCCGTCCCGGACGCGTACACCCCGATCGGCGCCGGCTTCCTCGGTGACTTCGGTCCCGACTTCGGTTTCAGCAACGGAACGCTCATCATCGGGCTCGCGACGATCGCCGCGCTGATCATCATCGAGGCCCGTGGCCGTGCCCGCCGCAAGAAGATGCACGCCGACGTCCCGCCGCTGTGGGTCTCGATCGTCCGCACGGGCATCCTCGTCGCCGTCACGCTCTTCGCGACCTACCTGTTCGCCGCCGGTCCGGTCGGCACCTCGGTCCCGATCGTCGCGATCATCCTCGGCGTCCTGACCATCGTCTACGGCTTCGTCACGAAGAACACGATCTTCGGCCGCCAGGTCTACGCCGTCGGTGGCAACGCCAACGCCGCGGTCCTGTCCGGTGTCTCCGCGAAGAAGGTCAACTTCTTCGTCATGATGAACATGTCGGTCCTCGCCGCGATCGCCGGTATGGTCTTCGTCGCCTACTCGGGCGCCTCGGGCCCTGCGGACGGCACCGGCTGGGAGCTCGACGCGATCGCCGCCGTGTTCGTCGGTGGTGCCGCCGTCGCCGGTGGTGTCGGCACGATCTCCGGCTCGATCATCGGTGGTCTCGTCATGGCGCTGCTGTCGAACGGCCTGCAGCTCATGGGCCTCGAGTCGAACCGCGTCCAGATCATCCGCGGTCTCGTCCTGCTCGTCGCCGTCGCCTTCGACGTGTACTCGAAGTCGCAGGGCCGCCCGTCGCTGATCGGCGGCATGATGCGGCAGTTCCAGCGCAAGGACACCGAGGACAACACGATCGGTGCGCAGCAGCCGCGCTCGATCGAGGACCAGCCTGAGAAGGTCACCCTCCCCTAGCTCGGGGATCCCGGCGGTCGGGTGACCGGCTGCCGGGACACCCGGTACGACCCATCCACCACAGCGGGGCCCCGGCCCCACCTCCTCAACGAAGAGAAAGCAATCACATGCGCAAGAAGATCGTCGCCGGCGTCAGCCTGGCGCTCATCGCGGGCCTCGCCCTCAGCGGCTGCTCGGCCCGTGGCAACACGGAGGGCTCCGACTCGGGTTCGGGCTCCGGCTCCAGCTCGACCATCAAGAAGGGCGACCTCATCGGCGTCGCCCTCCCGGCGAAGACCTCGCAGAACTGGGTGCTCGCGGGCGCCGCGTTCAAGAAGTCGATCGAGGAAGCCGGCTTCAAGGCCGACATCCAGTACGCCAACGCCGGCAGCCCGGTCCCGGACCAGCAGTCGCAGATCTCCGGCATGGTCACCAAGGGTGCCAAGGCCGTCATCATCGGTGCCGCCGACGGTTCGCAGCTCGGCTCGCAGGTGAAGGCCGCCAAGGCCGCCGGTGCGACCGTCATCGCCTGGGACCGCAACATCCTGAACACCGAGAACGTCGACTACTACGTCGCGTTCAACAACTTCAAGGTCGGCCAGCTCCAGGCGCAGGCGCTCCTCAAGGGCCTCGAGGAGAAGAAGGGCGACAAGCCGTACAACGTCGAGATCTTCGCCGGTTCGCCGGACGACGCCAACGCCACCGTGTTCTTCAACGGTGCGATGGACGTCCTGCAGCCGAAGATCGACGACGGCACGCTGAAGGTCACCTCGGGCCAGACCACCTTCCAGAAGGTCGCCACCCAGGGCTGGCTCGCGCAGAAGGCCCAGTCGCGCATGACGGACCTCCTGGCCCAGTACTACACGGGTGACACCGAGCTCGACGGCGTCCTCTCCCCGAACGACACCCTGGCCCGCGCCATCCTCACCGCGACCAAGGCCGCCGGCAAGGACAACCCCGTCGTGACCGGTCAGGACTCCGAGACCGCGTCGATCCCGCTCATCATGCAGGGCACGCAGTACTCGACCATCTACAAGAACACCACCGACGAGGCCCAGGCCGCGATCGACCTGGTGTCCGACCTGGCCGACGGCAAGAAGCCGGAGACCGTGAAGGACAAGAACAACGACAACGGCAAGAAGATCGTCCCCACCGTCGAGCTGACCCCGGTCCTCGTCACCAAGGACAACGCCGTCGAGGCCTACAAGAACGACGCGACGCTCTCCGAGCTCGCCAAGAAGGGCTGAGCCTGCCCGCTCCAGCAGAAGGGCCCCGTCGCGTCAGCGCCGGGGCCCTTCCTCGTTCCCGCCCCCGCCGCGGCGTTCCCGGGCGCCGGCCTGGAGGCCCGCCCCGCGCCTCCAGGCCGGCTCGGTGTGCCCGTGCGCCGGTAGCGTGTCCCCGTGGCCGAGGGTGCGGTGATGGAGGTGCGGGCGGTCCTCGCGCTCCTCGAACCGGTGTTCCGCGAGATGCTGCACGCCGACGAGCTGCGCTCGACCCGCTTCCACCTCACCCCGGCTGACGACCCGTGGGGGCACGCCCTCCAGCCGGACGACCTGGTCGAGACGAACAACGCGGTCGTGTGGTGGCGGATCGCCGGAGAGCGTGGAGTGTCCGGGGGGCTCTGGCTCGACGACGGGCCCGAGATGATGGCCCGCTTGGTGCAGAGTGCCCTGCAGGAGTTCATCGCCGAGAGCCGCTTCGGCTGGGGACAGTTCCGCGGGCCGCACAACCTCCCCTGACTGCTCGCCCGCCGGTCCTCCGCACCGGCCTGGAGGCCCGACCCGCGCCCCTCCGCACCGGCCCGGTCCGGCGTCCGGTCGCGTCGGTCAGCGCACCGCGAGCAGCGCGCCGTGCGGGCGGGGACCTGGCGTCGTCGCCACTGTCCGGGTGTGGACCTCGAGCACCGTGAAGCCCGCGGCGCGGACCGCGTCGGCCAGTGCGTCGGGCGGCCAGCGGTACGCGGTCGTCACCGCGTGGTCGAACGGCTCCACGCGGTCGCCGGTGAAGAACCCGACGAGCAGCCCGCCGCCCGGTCGGAGGACCCGCGCGGCCTCCGACAGCGGCCGAGCGATGCTCACCGGGTCGTGGTGGACGAGCGAGTACCAGGCGAGCACCCCGGCGAAGTGCCCGTCCTCGGCCGGCACGTCGTCGACGCTGCCCAGGTGGAACCGAGCGGACGGATGGGTCCGCCGCGCGTGCTCGACGAACGCCGGCACCTGGTCCAGTCCGACGACGTCGAGCCCCCGGTCGGCGAGGTGGCCGCTCCAGTGGCCGGGGCCGCACCCGGCGTCGAGCACGGAGCCGCCGAGCCCCGCCGCCCACGTGGTGACGAGGTGGACGTCGGCAGGGTGCACCGACCCCATGGACCCGAGCTGCTCGGTGTACTCGGCTGCGCGCCGTCCGTACGCGTCACGGACGGCGCCGCTGTCGGCCCCCGAGCCGGTGGACATGCTCAGTCGCGCCGCTGCATCGCCGACAGCCGCTCGTTGTACGCGTCGAGCTCGGCGTCGCCGTCCCGCTCCGCCTGGCGGTCCTTCCGCTTGGCGGTGCGCTCGTCCGACCGCACCCAGTTGCGTACGACGATGAGCACGACGAACACCATCGGCAGCTCGGAGGCGCCCCACGCGATGCCGCCGCCGGTGTGCTGGTCGTCGAGCAGTGCCGCGTCGTTCGTCTGTCCGAGGGCGTGGAACCAGTCGATCGCGTACACCGACTGCGACGTCATCACCGCGACGCCGAAGAACGCGTGGAAGGCCAGGGTCGCGAGCAGGGCGATGATGAGGATCGGGTACTGCGGGCGCTGGGGGCCCGGGTCGATGCCGACGAACACCCAGAAGAACAGGTACCCGCTCAGGACGAAGTGCACGATCATCACGATGTGCCACTCGTGGGACTGCATCGCGTACTCGAACGCCGGCGTGAAGTAGAACACGACGAGGGACCCGGCGAAGACCACCCCGGCGACCGCGGGCTTCGCGAGGAACTGCATCCACCGCGAGTGCACGAAGAGCATGAGCCATTCACGGGCACCACGTGAGCCGTCGTTGCGCACCGGCAGGGTCCGCAGCGCGAGGAGCACCGGACCGCCGAGCACGAGCGGCAGCGGGACGAACATCATGAGCAGCATGTGCTGCACCATGTGCGACGAGAAGTGGATCATGCCGTAGACGGCCGGTCCCCCGGAGGTCGTCCAGATGAACACGGCGCAACCGACGAGCCAGGCGATGGTGCGGCCGACCGGCCAGGAGTCACCGCGCTGCTTGAGCTTGCGGACGCTCCACAGGTACCAGCCGGCGCCGACCAGGGCGAGCGCGAGCCACATCCAGTCGATGTGCCAGTGCGACAGGTAGGTCTGCATCGTCTGCTCGGGCGGGTACGGGTACCCGATGAGCCCGGAGCGGGTGTCGGCCCCGGTCTCCGGCGTCTGCGGGATCGGCGGCTGGCTGCGGGCGACGGCGACCGAGACGCCGATCGCGACGGCCATGAACACGATCTCGGCCAGGGCGAAGCGGACGAACAGCCGGCGGTCGGTCGGGGCGCGGAGCAGCCCGGGCACGAGCTTGCGGCGCTGCACGACCCCGGCGATCCCGAGGAGCACGAGGATCGCCGCCTTCGTCGTGATGAGCCAGCCGTAGGGCGTCGTGACGAGGTCGAGCGGCCCGGTCAGCCGGAGCTGCGCGTTGACGATGCCGGAGAACGCCACGGCGGCGAAGGCCCACCCGGCGAGCGTGGAGTACCGCGCGACGACCCGTCCGGTGGCGCCCTTCGTCCGGACACGCAGGAGCACGACGGCGACGAGTCCACCGGCCCAGACGCACACGCCGAGCAGGTGCACGGCGAGCGAGTTGACGGCGTTCGCGTGCTCGAGCGAGCCGGCGGCGTGGCCGGAGAGCGCGAGCGGCAGCAGGGCGAACAGCGCGGCGACCGTGGCGACGGCGAGGGTCGTGGCCCGGGTGGCGAACGCGGCGACGAGCGTGGCGATGAGCACGGCCGCGGCGGAGACGACGAGCGACTGCCCGATCTCGACCTGGAATGCGAAGAGCAGGAAGTTGCGGGCGAAGACGGGGCTCGTCAGCGGGACGCCGAGGGTGTTCGCCCCGGTCAGGACGATCCCGGCGACCGCGGCGAGGAACCAGACCGACCCGGAGACCGCCGCCCACCGAGCGGCCCGGTGCTGCAGGGAGGACATCGCCCCGTGGTCGGCCTTCTGCGCGGGCAGCGCGAACGCGGCGACGATGAGCAGACCGACGGTCAGCGCGGCGACCCCGTCGTGCACACCACGGGCGGCGACGAGACCGAACTGCACGACGTCACCCGCGGAGACGAGCTGCTGGTTCGCGGTGAACGCCCCGGTGATCGTCATCCCGAGGAGCGCACACGCCACGACGAGCGGCAGGGCGATCACGAGGACGGTCGCGACGGTGGACGTGCGGGTGGTGACGGGCGCGGTCTCCGGTGCCGGGCCTCCCGGTCGGGAGGCGGTGTCCGGACGACCTGCGGCGTCGGGGTGGGGCTGGGGTGACGTGACGGCCATACCTGTCTCGGGTCGGTTCCGTCCGCGGTCCGCGGACCCTCCATCGTAGGCGCGCGGGTCTGGACGCGCGAGGGCAGGATGCTGCGCGGCGTCCCGGGCCACCCCCGTACGCTCGGGCGGGTGACGACGACGACAGAGTTCGACGACCAGGACCGGTTCGACCACGTGCTCGGCGCGGTCGCCGCCGTGCTGGACCCGTCGCTCGACGTCCTCGACGCCATGACCCGGGCGGTGGACGCATGCGTGCGGTGGACCGGGTCCGCCGAGGCGGGGATCGTCCTGGCCGACCGGTCCGGCGTCCTGCACGTGATCGCCTCGACGAGCGAGCGGGGCATCGACGCCGAGGAAGCCCAGCTCGGCACGAACGAGGGGTCCTGTCTGGACTGCTACCGGACCGGCGGGACGATCGACGTCCCGGACGTCTCCACGAAGGCCGCGGAATGGCCGACCTTCGTCCAGACCATGAGCGACCGCGGACTGATCGGCACCTTCGCCGAGCCCATCCGGCTGCGGACCGCGACCATCGGATGCCTGTGCGTCTTCGCGGACCACGACCGGGGACACGACGACCAGGACGTCGTGATGATCCAGTTGCTCGCCGACGCGGCCTCCGCGGCTCTGGCACGCCACCGCGCGCAGGGGACGCAACGGACGCTCGACGAGCAGATCGCGGACGCCCTGGAGGCCCGGGTGCTGCTCGAACAGGCCAAGGGCGCGTTGGCGTACCGGCGGGACGTCCAGATCGACGAGGCCTTCCGGGTCCTCCGGGACGGCGCCGTGCGCACCGGCCGCGGTCTGCGCGACGTCGCCGCGGACGTCATCCAGCACGGGGCCGACCTGCGCGAGCTCGCCTGACGGTCGGCCCCGGTCATCCTCAGATCGAGACGGTCCGCTCGACGACCTGCCGCGCGGTCTCCGCGAGCGGCACCTGGTGGGACCGCGCGTAGGACCGGAGCATCACGAACGCCTGGTCCATGTCGACCTCGTGCGTCTGCGCGAGGAACCCCTTGGCCTGCTCGATGACCACCCGGCTGTCGAGCGCCCGCTGGAGCTGGTCGCGCGCGATGGTGGCCCGCTCGAGTCCGCGCTGCTGCAGGATGCTGATGGTCGCGACGTCCGTCAGCGCCTGGGCGGCGACGATGTCCTCGTCGCCCAGCGCACCCGGCCGCTCGCGGTAGAGGTTCATCGAGCCGAGCGTCTCGTCCCGCAGACGGAGCGGGATGGCGTGCACCGACGCGTACCCGAACCGCTCCGACGCCGCTGCGAACGCTGGCCACCGTCGGCGCAACTCGGCGGTGCTGCCCACGGTGACGACCCGGCCGGTGCGGTAGGCCTCGACGCAGGGACCTTCGCCGGCGTCGAGCTGCATGACGCCGACGAGGTTGCTCCGCTCGCTGGTCGACGCGACCAACTCGAGTTCGTCGGTCCGGGTCGCGAGCATGATGCCGGCCGCGGTGACGTCGAACAGGTCCGCTGCCTTCCCCACCAGCATCTGGAGCAGTTCGATGACGTCGTAGTCGTCGACGAGGGTGTCGGCGAGGGTGACGAACGTGTCGACGAGGCGTTGCTCTCTGCTCTGCGTCATCAGCGGTCTTCTTTCCGTGCGGGGTCGTTTGTGCGTGGGTCTCGGAAGTCGATGCGCCGCTCGATGACGGCTTCGGCGATGGCGCGGAGGGGCTGACCGTCCGCGAACGCGCGTGCACGGAGGACCAGCAGCGCGTTCTCCGGAGTGAGGCCCAGCTGGGCGACCACCATGCCGGTCGCCTGGTGCACGTGACGCCCGGACGAATGCGTGACGGAGACGGCGGAGGTGGCGATGCCGCCTTCGAGGTCACGCGTCGTCGTGTACAGGACACGGAGCGCGGCCAGCCCGGCGAGCAGCTTCGCCTCGGAGAGCTCGGCGGGTGCGAGCGGCTGTGTGTCGAGTCGGTACAGCGTCACGGCGCCGATCTCGAAGGTGCCGACGGCGAGCGGGAACGAGAGCAGCCCGGCCCATCCCGTCGCCCGCAGGGCCGCACGGGTGGACGGCCATTCGTCGTCGGTCGTCTCGCTCAGGTCGTAGGCGAGGACGGGAGCCCCACTCCGCAGCGCCGACCAGCCCGGACCCTCGCCGAGGAGCACCTGCTGTTCGTCCGACTCCGCGGCTCGCGGATCAGAGGCGGCGATCACGGCGCTGCCGAAGGGCCGACCGAGCGTGGAGAGCGCGGCGCCGGCCACCGGGAGGACATCGACGAACGCACCCGCCAGGGCGTCGTCGTCGCCACCCTGGAGGCGACGGGCTGCGTCGGTGAAGGAAGTCATCGTCGGCCCCGGGCGAGGGAGCCCGTGAAGGTGGTGGTGGTCATGGGTATCAGCGCTCCTGCGAGAAGTGGCTGCAGCGCGGGGGCTGGGTGCTGAAGCGGACACCTTCAGCCTAGTCGCGCGGACTCCACCCACTCCGAGGTGCGCTCGGTTAGCGTTCCGGTAGCCCCAGACCCCGGCCGCTCGATCCATCAGATCCATGGCGAACAGCTGGAGCATCCTGTGCGCACATCACGTCGTCCCCCGTCCGCCGCGCGCCCCGTCCTCCGGCGCGCGAGCCTCCGTCGCACCGGCCGTGCTCGCCTGCGCCGCGTCGCCGTCCGCCTGGTCGGGGCCGTCGTCGGCCGCAGCGGGGCCGTACCGGACCAGGACCGCTGCCCGCGGACGCTGCACGGGCACCGCTGCCAGCTCCGTGAGGGCCACCCCGACTTCCACGCGGTCGACGACGGCTCGATCCGGATGCGCTGGCACGACCGCACCCTGCCCACCGACGACTGGGTCCTCGACGCCTTCGAGTCCTGACGGGGCACGGGCCGACGACTAGGCTTCCAGCGTGCTGCTCTCCGACCGCGACATCGCCGCTCAGCTCGACCAGGGCCGGATCGGCCTCGACCCGTACGACGCCTCGCTCGTGCAGCCGTCGAGCATCGACGTGCGGCTCGACAAGTACTTCCGGCTGTTCGACAACCACAAGTACCCGCACATCGACCCCGCCGAGGACCAGCCCGAGCTCACCCGCCTGGTCGAGACCGACCCGGACGAGGCGTTCGTCCTGCACCCGGGTGAGTTCGTGCTCGGGTCGACGTTCGAGGTGGTCTCGCTGCCGGACGACATCGCCGCACGACTCGAGGGCAAGAGCTCGCTCGGCCGACTGGGCCTCCTGACCCACTCGACGGCGGGCTTCATCGACCCGGGCTTCTCCGGACACGTGACCCTGGAGTTGTCGAACGTCGCGACCCTGCCCATCAAGCTGTGGCCCGGGATGAAGATCGGGCAGCTCTGCTTCTTCCAGCTGTCGAGCCCGGCCGAGAAGCCGTACGGGTCCGCCGAGTACCAGTCGCGGTACCAGGGGCAGCGCGGGCCGACGCCGTCCCGTTCGGCACTCAACTTCCACCGTGCGGACGTGTCGCGCTCGAACTGATCGAGCCCCTCCGTAAGCGTAAGAAATACGGAATACTGTGTATGGTGGCGGCATGCCGCCACGCCCTCCTCGTGCGTCGCCGATGACGCTCTCCGCCGCCGCGATCATCCGCGAGGCACGGCAGCGCGCCGACCTGACCCAGGTCCAACTCGCCGCCCGCGCCGGTGTCACCCAGAGCGTCATCAGCACGTACGAGAACGGCCGCCGGGAGCCCTCACTGGCAGCCCTGCAGCGGCTCCTGCTCGCTGCCGGGTTCCGGACGGCGATCGACCTGCAGCCCGTGGCCGAACCGGCACCGCTCCGACGACTGGTCGCACGGCACCGGGACGAGCTGTTCGGCGTGCTGCAGCAGCACGGCGCGGTCGGCGTGCGGCAGCTGCTCGACGGCACGGAGCGAGCCCACCCCGACGAGTGGGCAGCAGACGTCGTCCTCGTCGTGGAGCTGGCCCCTGCCGCCGGGATCTTCGCCCTCATGCGGATGCAGGACGAAGCGGAGCAGCTGCTCGGGGTGCGGGTCGAGGTCCTCGCCGCCGATGCCCTGCCCTCCGACGTCCTCGACCGGACGGTCCCGCTGTGACCAGGGCGGTCGAGCGGTCGCTGGACGACGTCGTCACCGCGTGCGCGCGGATCCAGGAGTACGCCGACGACCCGACGTTGCCCGAGGCGGTCGTCGCGGACGCCGTCCGGATGCGCCTCGTCGACATCGCGTCCTCGGTCCGGGAGTTGCCGCCAGCGATGACCGCGACCGAACCGACCATCCCCTGGGCGCGGCTGGCGGCACTCGGAGAGCAGCTGACCCGCCGACCGTCCGACACCCCCGCCTCCGTCCTGCTGAACACCGCCCGCACCGACGTCCCCGCGCTCCGCGACGCCGTCGAGCGGCTCCGCGGCCACTGCCCCTGACCAGGAGCGACGGACCGATCAGTCCCCGTGCACGATGCACACCGCATCGAGGTCGAGCGATGCCTCGAGGGCCGCGGTGACCCCGGCCTCGCCGTCCGCGCCCAGCGGCGTGACGGTGTCGACCCACCACAGCGGGACGGACATCGCCGGGGCGTCCGGCAGGAGTCGGGTGACCTCGTCCAGGGAGTCGACCCGACGGACCCCGAGCACCGTGATGACCGGGTGCGTCGCGTCGCGGCAGACCTGCGTCATCGGGCCGTCGTCGAGGGCACGGACGCCCCAGGAGTCGTCGTGCAGGAGCAGGGCTTCGGCCACGTCGCGGACCTCGACCGGGCCACGACAGAGCAGGGTCACCTCACGCGGCACCCTGCGACCCCTGCCCGCCGTGCTGCATGGCGTGCGCCCCGAGGGCGCCGTCATCGTGGGCCGGGTCGAGCGGGGCCCCGCCGACGAGCTGCAGGAAGCGGTCCTCGTCGATGCGGTCGAGGAACGACTCGAGTGCGACCCAGCCGTCCTCGAAGCGGACGACGAGCCCCTCGCCGACCTCGCCGGCGAAGGTCTCGGTCGTGGTGCGGACGGGCGGCCATTCGCCGCGGCGGTCGAGGAATCGGGTGGCCTCGGGGCCGACGATCACCGCGAGCGGCTCCGGCTCGCCGTACGAGACGGCGCGGACCAGGTGGTCGGCGTCCCCGCGGCGCTGCATGACCACGCCGAACACCGGCTCGACGTCGCTCGCGACCCGGTGCACGGCGTCCAGCAGACGACCGGCGAGCCCGGGGTCGGTACCGCCCTCGGGCACCGTGAGCACGGCGGACATCGTCTCGACGACGACCCCGTCGGTCAGGTGGGCCGTCATCGTGGCGGAGATGCCGTCGCCGACGGCGTAGGAGGTGCTGATGCCCGGCGACTCGTGCTTCGCGTACTGCGTGACGACCCAGCGGTCCCAGGCAGAGGTGAGCGGCTCGGAGGTCCCCCACCGTGTCGGGCAGGTGTCGACGGCGGCGCAGAGTGCCTCGATCGCGGAACCGATGTCCACCGACCGCTCGTCGTGGTGGCGGAGCGTGAGGTCGATGCTGATCTGCCGGACCGAGCCCCGGGCCTCCCGGTGCTCCGGCGACGGGTCGCCGAGCAGTTCCGGTCCGTGCTCGACGAAGTCCTCGATGCCGGCGGCGGGCACGCCGGTGCGCCCGTCGCGGAGCTCGCCGTCCGGCCCGCGGACCGACCACGCGGCACCGTGGGTGCCGAGCGCGTGCCGGAGGGCGGGGGTGAGCGCAGCCTCCGGGCCGGTCCGCAGGACGACCGTGCGACCGGAGGCGGACGCACGACGCAGCAGCGAGTCGAAGGACTCCGTCAGCCAGACGACCGGGGCGCTCGAATCCACCACGATGGCCGGTCCGACCACGTCGTCGATGAGGGGATGCCTGACCATCCGGTTCCTCCTCGGTTCGGTCGTGCTGACACTCGCTTGGTCCTCTTGGACGGTACACACGGCGTCCGGGAGTGTCCGCGGAGGACGGCGGCTCACAGCGGAGAGACAGGGGCGGCCGGGAGGCGCGGAACACGTCCGCCCCGCGGCTCGCGGGAGCGCTCGGCTGGCATCCAGCGGATCATCCGCTAGGCTGGTGCGGTCCCGTTCGACGGGATGCGCGAGTGTAGTTCAATGGTAGAACTCCAGCTTCCCAAGCTGGTAGCGCGGGTTCGATTCCCGTCACTCGCTCCGTTTCTCGACCGGTGTCGCTGCTCAGCGCGGTCATTCTTCTCTCGATTCGGCTGAGACTCACCCCCTCCCCCGCTGGCTTCCGAGCGGAACCGCTCCCTGTTGACTCTCGGGACATACGAACTCCATGCCGAGGCCAGGGCAACGGGGGATGTCCATCCTCGGTGCGACCGGAGTCTCGCCGTGGCGGCGACCGACGACCGTCACCGGACGGTCTGCTGCACGCTCTTCCGTCGGTCGAGCTCGGCGAGCATCGTCTCCGTCTTCCGGAGCACTCGTGGAGTGGTGACAGCGGTGCCGATGAACACGGCGAGGAAGAAGACCGCACCGATCCAGAACAGCGGCTGACCGGTGACCGCGAGCCAGATGGCGAGGGCGGTCATCGGCAGGTACAGCAGCGGCGCCGCCCAGCGCAGTGGCGAGTACTGCCGCTGATGGTGCTCCACCGCGCGCCGCCACTCGTCCACGTCCACGTCGGCCGGAACGGTGCCGCGGCGGACGGCCCGGCCGAAGTCGGGTCGTCGTGCTATCCCGCCGTACCCGCGTCGTGTCCGCCCGAGCCACAGCCCCATCCCGACGCCATACAGTGCCCCGACCAATGCAGACACGAGCGCTCGAGCTCCGATGCCGAGTTCCGGCGCGGTGACGAACGTGAACGCGAACCACAGCGCGGCGAACAGGACCGCCATGATGACTCCGACGATCCACGTCGGCAACTGCTTCGTCCACCCCATGACCGACAGCTTGGCACGACCACCCGGCGGTACGGCTTCCCAGCCGTGTCGGTGTCGTCACCGAGCATCGCCGCGCGCTGGCTCACGCCGGCCGCTCCTCTGCTGGCGTCAGTCCGTGAGTGTGACGTCATCCCACACGAACGTCGTGGTCGTACCGGTCTCCCAATCGCGGCGGAGCACCGCGTACGCCGCCGACGCCAGCGCAGGCCCGCCCTCGACCGGCCACGACTCCCGGTAGTGCGCTTCCTTCACCCACCCGGCACGGAGGAACACCCGGCGCATGGCGATGTTGTCTTCGCGCGTCTGGCCCTCGAGCCGTGGCACGGCCGGCATCGCGCGGAAGACGTGATCGGTCACCGCGCGGAGCGCGACCACGCCCAGACCCTGCCCACGGAAAGCGGGCGCGAGCCGGAGATCAAGCAGTGGCGACGGCTCTTGCAGGTCTTCGAGCACGACCAGACCGATCCGACCGGCGTCATGGTCATCGATCCACCACGACTCGTGGTCCTCGTCGCGGAAGGTGCCGGCGTCGAGGACACGCTCCATGTCCGCCCGCCCCGGCCGAGCGCGCACGTGGAAGGGGAACTCCGCCGACGTGTGGAAGGCGATCAGGGCCTCCCGGTCCTGGCCCTCCGGGTCGGTCCTGGTCAGGGTCACCGTCATGCACCTACGGTACGCAGCCCGCTCCGCAGCAGTGCGGTGTGCTCAGAACGGCAGCACGCCGCCTCTCAATAGGATCTGAGACATGCCCACACCTTGGATGCAACGCACCGGCCGCACCCCCGGCGGGGTGATCGGGGCCGTCTTCAACGTCGTGGTCTGCGGCGTCATCGTGGTCGCGCTGCCGGTCATCGCGCTCACCTCAGGTCGGGACCCGGGCCACATCGCGTTCGCCGTCGTCGGGTTCGTCATCGCGGTCGGTCTTGAAGCGGTGTTCGTCCGGAACCTCCGCAACCAGCTCGCACGCCGGAGAGGTTGATGAACCCGCAACTCATCTTCGGGATCGGCGGAGCCGTCGCCGCACTGTGGGGTCTGACGATCGCGATCTTCAACCAGTGGGCGCAGAAGCTGGGCGGCGACCAGCTCGCGAACGGACGCCCGTTGACGCCAGGCTTCGTCCGGTTTATCGGGATCGTCATGGCGGCCATCGGGACCCTGTTCGTCGTCCTGGCGGTCACAGGGTTCCTGCCGGACCACGGGTCGTGGCGGTGACCGGATCTCGCGACCACGCGTCGACCGAGTCGATGAGTCTCGGAGCAGGTGCCGATGACAGCAAGCGAGCGCAGTGGTCGCCGGACTGTGTCCGCACCGATGCTCTGGGCTCGACGATGTGATCGCCGGGCCCGCACGCCGTCGGCTCCTCGGTGGGGGGCGATTCTGGGTCCTCACGGGTTCGGCCGTGGTCACCGGCGCATTCCTCTTCGCGTTCGCTCTTGTCGCAGCCCACGGCAGTCTCGTCGGTGGGGACCACGGTTCGGGCTGCTCGGGACACGACCCGTCCGTCGTCGGTGCACGATTCGAGGAAGAGGTCGGAGGCAGTGTGACTCCGTCGTCCTGGCCACTCGGCACCGACTGCACACTGACAGGACCGACGGGACAGCAGGTGACGTTCCTCGAGGACGACTGGACGCTGACGGTGATCGCGGGGACCGGCGTCGGTCTGTGCCTGAGCCCCGCACTCCTCCTCCCGTTCGTGTGCGCACCGAGGCGACGGGCAGCACGGTCACGAGCGTCGTGGGCACGGAACATCCGGTAGCGGATCCTGACCGGAGCCCTCGTGGACACAGCGGTCAGCATCCTTGCTGCTCCAGGCGACGCGTGGGCGAAGGAGGATCGCTGCGATCAGGTCTGGACGCGGACGATCCAGCTCGTGATCGCGCCGTGATGGGGTCGGCGATCCCAGAGTGAGGACACGCTGTGCTGCTGTGCACCACCAGCCTCTGGCATGCGCGCGCCACCCTCTGCTGGGTCGCGGGAGCTGACGTAGCGAGCTGAGACCTGGTCGATGCGGGTGACCGTCCCGGTGACGTCATGCCAAGTCAGTTGGTCCGCGTCGTCGCGGTCCTCGGCGGTGAAGTCGAGCTGGAGTGACACGCTCCTCGGCTCGGTGAGGGGTCGGTCGACCCATCGCTGATCCATCTCGACCAGCGACCACCGGATGCGTTCCCCCACGGCGACGTCGAAGCCGTCCGCGTCGACCTGCCACTCGGGCAACCACACATCCACTTCCCCCACCGCCGGCTCTGGAACGAAGTCCTCGGGCGGCACCGCGGGCACCGGAACGCCCGCTCTCGTTGACGGAACCGTGATGCCTGCAGGCGCTCCGAAGATCGCTTCGTACTGACGGCGCGTGAGCACGCGGTGTTCCGATCGGTGCTGCTCGGACCCACCACTCAGGAGCATGCGCCCAGCGTAGGACTCGCCTGGACGACGAGTGGCGCCCCGAACGGCATCAGGCCGAACGGTCGGTAGCCGATCGGCGACCGATACGGGTACTGAGCGGTCGGATACGCCTTCTTGTCCGCCGCTAGCCTG
The DNA here is from genome assembly GCF_003234475.1 of Curtobacterium sp. MCBD17_008. Taxonomy (NCBI): domain Bacteria; kingdom Bacillati; phylum Actinomycetota; class Actinomycetes; order Micrococcales; family Microbacteriaceae; genus Curtobacterium; species Curtobacterium sp. MCBD17_008. The sequence continues at coordinate 116,497 of NZ_QKTK01000009.1, forward strand.
AACGGATGAACAAGCCACAACAGCAGGGAGCCGCCGACCTCGTGGGCCTGCTCATCGGCGCTCCGCTCGCCGTCATCGGCATCCTCGTGTCCTTCGTGGCGGGGAGCACATCGGCAGCCATCCTCGGGAGTGCCGTGCTGCTTTCGGGAGTGATGCTGGTGTGCAGCGCGCTGCTCATCCGCGGGTTGCGCCGGCCATAGGGACGGACCGTCGGCCGCGGATCGTCTGAGGAAGCCGGAGTCGAGGGCGTCGCGGCGGATGAGCGCCACGTCGTCGACGAACATCCCCAGCAGTGCGGACAGGCTGTGTTCCGCAGGGCAGGCACGCGGAGAGGGCAGGAACTCGAGATGAGTTCCTGCCCTCCGGAGGTGACCCGGTTCAGCCCCAGGGTGCCGGGGTCGGGGCGTCTGCAGGGGCGTTGAGCTGGCTCATGAGGCCGGCGAAGTCCTCGAGGTGCCATGTGGTGACGATCTTCCCGTCGCGCACCTGGTGCACGTCCATGGTGCGCATCTCGATGCGCTTGCCGGTGGGTTCGTGTCCCATGAAGGCACCCTGGTGCGTGCCCGAGACGGTGTTGCGGACGGCGACCTTGTCGCCCTGGACGATGACGTCCTGGTGCTCGACGGCGTAGTCGGGCATCGCGTGGCGGAAGAGCGCGATCTGAGCGGCCATGCCGGCGGGGCCCTGCTGCTGGCCGGGTGCGAGGGGCAGGTCCGTCCAGTCCTCCGCCAGGACCTCGTCGTAGACGGTGGTGTCTCCCGTGCGGAAGGGCTCGTAGAAGGCCCGCACGACGTCCTCGGTGGCGGTGCCGTCGGTGTTGTCGTGCTCGTTCGTGGTGCGCATGCGTGTTGCCTTTCGTGGTGGTGGAGCAGGGTGGGGGATGGGCGGGTGGCGGGGCGGCCGAGCCGCGAGGAGTGGCGTCCGATCTAGCCGAGTGCGAGGACGAGGCCTGCGATGACGAGCACGAGTGCCGTCGCCGCGTGCACGCCGAGGGCCTGGCGGAGGGTTCCGCCGTTCGTGACGACGATGACGGCATCGCCGATCGGCGTGATCGCGGCGGCGAGGAGCGCCCAGCCGAACACGTGCGGGTCGGCGACCAGCAGGACCACCAGCGGCACGATGCCGGAGGTGATGTCGCGGACGCCCTTGATGCTCGTGAATGCTCGCCGCCGGTCCTCAGCGACGCCGAACCCGGCGGTGGCGAGCGCTGGAGCCACGAGGAACCGGCCGCCGATGAAGAGGATGAAGAGACAGCCGAGGACTGCGACGACGAGGGCGGTGATGACCATGGGAGGAGCCTTCCTGACGTTGGATAACGCTGTTCTCCTACGAAGGTAACGACCGCGCGAGAGTTTGTCTACCGCTGTTATGTAACAGCTTACTGCTACCCTTGGTGCATGTCTCCACGACCTGCTCCTGACCTCGATCTCCGGCGCGACCAGATCCTCCGGGCGGCTCGCAAGGTCGCGGAAGCCGAGGGGTGGGAAGCCGTCACCATGCGTCGGCTCGCGTCCGAGATCGGGGTGACCCAGCCGGTGATCTACTCCGCGTTCGCCGGCGGCCGCCAGGCGCTCATCGACGCCGTCGCGCTCGCCGGGTTCGAAGCGATCGCAACAGCACTCGAGGGCGTACCCGCGGAGCCACTGGAGCGGATGCGGGCCTACCTCGACTTCGCCGCCGACCAACCGCGCGTCTACGAGGCGATGTTCTCGATGCCGTCGGGCCTCGAGTTCGGTTCCGGACGCGGCCCGGACGCGCTCAAACGCGCCTTCGCCGGGGTCCGCGCGGCGTTCCCCGACCCCGACGACACCGAAGCCGAGGTGGCCTGGGCGACGGTCCACGGTCTGGCGACCCTGGAGAACAGCAAGCGGTTACCCGCAGCGCGGTCGCGTGCGCGACTCGACCACGCGCATCGAGCGCTGAGCGGAGGCTCGGGAGCAGGACGAGCGAGTGGCGGTCACACCCCCACCAGTTCGTAGGAAGACCCGTCCGCTGATCGGCTGAGGAAGCCGGGATCGACGGCGTCGCGTCGGACGAGCGCCGCGTCGAGCGGACCACCTCCGCCCTGACGGACGCCCTACTGTTAAGGCATGCCCCACGCCCCGGCAGGACAACGCTCCACTCAGTCGACGTCGCAGCTCGACCACGTCGTCATCGGCGGAGGTGTCGTCGGCGCCGCAGCGGCCCGGTCCCTGGCTGCTCGCGGGGAGCAGGTCTTGCTCGTGGAACAACACGACCGCGGGCACGAGCACGGCTCCTCACACGGAGCGACGCGGATCTTCCGGATGGGCTACACCGAGCCGGACTACGTCACCCTCGCGCAGCGCGCCTGGGACGCCTGGGCAGCGCTCGAGGCCGCGTCCGGTCGGACCCTGCTCGACCGCACCGGGGCCGTCGACCACGGTCGGCCCGAGGTCATCGACGCGATCGCGCACGCACTCGAGTGTGCCGGCGTGCCGTTCGAGCGACTCGACCTCGACGAGGCCGCGGCCCGCTGGCTGGGACTGGCGTTCGAGGGTCATGTGCTCGCGCACGGCACCGCCGGCCGGATCCGATCGGCCGAGACGATCGAGGCGCTGCTCGACCTGGCCGCGTCCGACGGAGCGGCCCTCCGCTTCGGGGTACGGGTGACGGGGCTCGACGACCACGGCGACACCGTGACCGTCCACCTCGACGACGGAACCGCGGTGACGACGCCGAGCGTCGTGGCGGCGGTCGGTTCCTGGGCGCCCACGCTGGTCGGCGAGGTGTTCGCCGGACGCGGGGCGAGCCTCCCGGCCATCCGGGTCACGCAGGAGCAGCCGGCGCACTTCCCCAGCCACCTGCCGGACGACGCGTGGCCGTCGTTCGTGCACTACCCACTCGACGGCTGGGACGTGTACGGCCTGCTGACGCCGGGCGAGGGAGTGAAGGTCGGGTTCCACGGCATCGGCCCGGTCGTCGACCCCGACGCTCGCGACCGGACACCGGTCGCCGCCGAAGTCGAGCGGCTGCAGGCGTACGTGGCCCGGTTCGTGCCGGGCGTCGACGCCACGGCTCCAGCGCTGATCAGCTGCCTGTACGACAACTCCCCGAGCGACGACTTCGTGATGGACCGCCGCGGACCGCTGACCGTCGCGACCGGGTTCTCCGGGCACGGGTTCAAGTTCGCGCCGGTGCTCGGGGAGATGCTCGCGGACCTGGCGACCGGCGGGGCGCCGCATCCGCGGTTCACGCTCTGAGCCGTCCACTCGGGTACCGCCGCGCGTCAGCTCTGCTCGTGGTCGGCGCGCTCCGGGTCGTCTTGGGAGCCGTGGCGCCGGTCCTGCATGAGCTCCTTCGTGCGGAGCAGCCGCAGTGCCGTCACGAGCACCAGCCCGCCGAGGACGTTGAACAGCAGCGTGTAGCCGAACCACCCGAACCACTGCCCGTACGTGATGTCCTCGCCGGACTGGATCGCGCCGAACACGAGCAGCGAGTCCAGGATCGAGTGGAAGAGCTGCAGGCCGGCGAGCAGGAAGCCGCCCGCGACGGCGGCCACGAGCTTCGCCGGGTCCGAGTCGGTGCCCTGCTGCATGCGGGTCATCAGCGTGATGGTGCTGCCACCGAGGACGGCGAGCACGATGCTCTGCAGGCCGAACGGCGCGTCGATGAAGTGCCGGGCCGACTCCGCCAGGGTGACGTGCCACTGCGGGAACGCGTGCACGACGAGCCACATGAAGAGCCAGCCGCCCGCCAGGTTCGCCAGGAGCGTGCCGCCCCAGAGCTTCACGAGCTGCAGCACGGTCCCCTCGCGGGCGACCACGGCCGCGACCGGCATGAGGAAGTTCTCGGTGAAGAGCTCGCTGTGCGCCAGGTGCAGGGCGATGAAGCCGATGCCGAACGCGAGTCCGGCGAGCAGGTGACTGTCGGTCTCGGTGAGGACCGCCAGGTACGCCATCACGCCGAGGCCGACCTCGAGGCCGCCGAAGAAACCGGTGACGAGGACGGCACGGGTCGTCCGCTGGAGCCGCTCGGCGCCCTCCTCGATGGTCGCGTCGAAGGACTCGGCGAGCTCGTCCTCCACGGGTGCGTCGGTGGAGCCGAGTTCACGGCGTCGGTCGTCGGTCATGACGGCAACGGTAGGCGGAGGGTGATGTGCGCGGTGCCGAGGGGTACGCGGATCATCACATGCGCGGTTCTCCACAAGTCCCGTGGCGAGCTCGTGTGGGCAACTACCGTTCGGGGATGCGGGTGGGACTCTACGTCGACGGCTTCAACCTCTACTACGGCGGTAGGGGCCTCTGCGGACGCGCTTCAACCGGGTGGAGGTGGCTCGACCTCCGCTCCTTCGGTGAACGGCTCGTGGCCCGATCTGGATGGCGCGGTGCGGTTCTGGAGCGCGTGGTCTTCTGCACAGCGCGTATCAGCGGTGTCGGGAACGTCAGCGGGCAGCGTGATCAGGACACCTACCTCAGGGCCCTCGCTGCGGCGCGGAGCGTCGACGAGCTTGCTTTCGGGAACTTCGTGACCCGCGTGACAGCAGCGCCGCTCGCCGTTCCGGACCGCCGTGGCCGCCCGACACTCGCACGCTCGGACTGGCCCGTACAAGTGAAAGACGCAGACGGGGCGGACGTCCCAGGCGCATCGTTCATCGTGTCGGTCGCCCGGCGTGAGGAGAAGGGGTCGGACGTCAACGTTGCCTCTCACCTCCTCATCGACGTGCTCGACGGGCGCGTCGACGCCGCCATCGTCGTCAGCAACGACAGCGATCTGGCCTTCCCGGTGGCGCATGCCCGGACCCTCGTTCAGGTCGGCATGGTCAACCCGACCCCGGGCCCGACTGCCGGACGGCTGCGTGGGGACTCCGCCGCCGGTGTCGGTGGGCACTGGTGGTACACCTTGCGGCCGGAGGACTTCAGCGATGTCCAACTGCCAGAAGAGGTCGGGCGGCTTCGGCGCCCTACCGGTTGGTGACACTCGTGATGTGTGTCATACTGGAGCCACCCACCCGGCGTCTCTGGCGCCGGGTCTTCCTTTTCTCCACCGTGCGCCCCAGCGCGAGATCGGGCCCCTCGGCGCCGGTAGCGTGACCCCATGCGCGTCGTCATCGCACCGGACTCCTTCAAGGGCACCGCGTCCGCGGCCGACATCGCCGCGGCCGTCGCGGAGGGCTGGCGGACCGAACGGCCCGACGACGAGCTCGTCCTCCTCCCGATGGCCGACGGTGGGGAGGGCACGATCGACGCCTTCGCCGCCGCCGTCCCCGGCAGTGAGCGCGTGCCGGTGCGGGTGACCGGACCGGACGGTCGCCTCGTCGACGCGGCCTGGCTCCAGCTGCCGGACGGCCGCGCGGTCGTCGAACTCGCGGCGACGAGCGGGGTCGGTCTGCTCGACGAGCCGGAGCCCGACTCCGCGCACACGACCGGCTTCGGGCAGGCGGTGGCGGCCGCGCTCGACGCCGGGGCGACCGGCCTCCTGCTCGGCATCGGCGGCAGCGCCTCGACGGACGGCGGGATCGGGGCGCTCCGGGCGCTCGGACTCGGGATCGCGCTGGACGACAGCGCCGACGCCGACGCCACGAGCGCCACCGGCGGCACCCTGCTCGACCACGTGGCCGCGGTCGACCGCACGTCGCTGCGTCCGCTCCCCCCGCTCGGCGTCACCGTGCTCAGCGACGTGACGTCACCGTTGCTCGGTCCTGCAGGCGCAGCCGCCGTGTTCGGCCCGCAGAAGGGCGTGACCCCCGATCGCGTCCCCGTGCACGAGACACGTCTCGCCCGCTGGGCAGCGCACTTCCCCGAGATCGACCCGGCGACACCGGGCGCCGGGGCCGCCGGCGGGACGGGATTCGGCCTCCTCGCGTGGGGCGCACGAGTCGGGAGCGGCGCGGGAGCGGTCGCGGAGGCGCTCGGCCTCGCGGACGCCGTGGCCGCCGCCGACCTCGTGGTCACCGGCGAGGGGCGCTTCGACGGGCAGACGGCGGCCGGCAAGACCCCGACGGTGGTCACGGCGATCGCGGCCGCGGCCGGGACGCCGGTCGCGCTCGTCGCGGGCGACGTCGCTGCCCGCCTGGACGCGTTCTCGATCGCGGCCTCGCTCACGGTCATCGCGACGCAGACGACGGGCGAGCCCGACGATGCACTCCGCGACCCGCTGCGCTTCGCGCGCATCGCCGGCGAGCGGATGGCGCGCGCCCAGGGCTGACCTCGGCGGTCGCCCGCGCTCGCGCCAGCGCCCGCGCCCGGCCCACGCTCGCGCTCGCGCTCGCGCTCGCGCTCGCCCGCGCTCACGTCCGGGCGAGCGAGCAGCCGCAGGACGAGCGGAGGGACCACGGGTCCGGAGCCGGCCCCGGACGCGCGACAGCGAGCGACGGCCACGACGCGCACGACGCGCGCACAGACGGACGGGAGGCCCGGTACCAGCTTGCACCGGGCCTCCCGTCCGTCATCCGCCGCTACCCGAGCCGACTCCGACGACGCCGCACGACCGCGGCGGTCGCGGTGATCCCGGCGCCGAGCAGCACGAGCGCTCCGGCGACGAGGCCCCAGCGGGCCGGGTCGACGTCGGACCCGGTGGAGGCCAGGCCGCCCCAGCGCCCGGGCTCGGCCGGTGCGCGTCCGGCGTCCGCTGCGGGCCGGGCGAGGACCCGGAACGCAGCGCTCACCGTGACCGCCGACGTCGCACCGCGCGCCTGCACCTCGTGGGCACCGGGCCGTGCTGCCGACGGGACCGTGAAGGTGCCGCTGAGGACGCCGTCGGCGTTCGCGGTGACCGTGCCGAGCGCGAGGGGCTTGCTGTGCAGGGTGAGGGTGACGCGCTCGTTCGGTGCGAAGCCGCTGCCGGAGTAGCCGACGACGGTGCCCTCGGTGCCGGCCTCGGCGAGGAGCCGGAACTCCGGCGCCCACGAGCCGTGGCCGCCGCCGTGCCCCGGACCGCCGTTGCCGCCGCCGTTGCCGCCCCCGTTCCCGGAGCCGCCGCCGTTCCCGCCGCCGTTGCCCCCGCCGTTGCCGGGGACGACCACCTGGAAGGCCACGGTCGCCAGGGTCGCCGACCGGTCACCGATCGCCGAGACGCTGTGGCTGCCCGGACGACCCGGAGCCGTGACGTCGAAGGCGACCGACCCGTCGGCTGCGACGACCGCGGTGGTGCCGGTGCCCTCTCCGTCGACGGTCACCGTGACGGTCTCACCGGCGGCGAAGCCGGCACCCGTGACGTGCACGGCGGCCCGCGGACGGACCCCCGACCCGGCCGAGGTGGTGAGCGTCGGCGTCCACACCGGAGCCGCCGCGATCTCGACCGGGGTCCGCACGCTCGCGCTGCCGGTGCCGTCGTCGACCGTGACCACGGCCTCCCGGCTGCCCGCCGTCGCGTAGGTGTGCGCACCGGTGACGGTCGCGGTGCCGTCGGTGACCGTGACGGTCGCCTCCTCGAGCGGGGACCCGTCGCCCCAGTTCACGGTGGCGGTCGTGGTGCCGGTCCCGATCGTGCCGCCGGTGGCGGTCGCGAGCGTGCCCGAGACCTCCTCGCCGGCGGTGCCGCTCAGGCGCGCACCGGCCGTGGCCGTGAGCGCTGTCGTCGGCACCCGGGTGCCGTTCGTCGCGATCGCGAAGACGTGGATCCGTCCTGCGCTCGACGGCGAGCCGGTCTGGGTCGGCAGGGTGATCGACACGGCCTGCTTGCCGGCGGGCACGGTGGTGACGGGGGTCGCGAAGACCCCTGCCGCGATCCGGTCGCTGCCGTTCACCCCGACGGTGCGGTGGTCGCTCGACGCGACGACCGTGTTCCCGAACCGCGGCGTCGCGAGCGAGGCCGCCCAGTCGCCGAACTCGATCGGCAGGTCGGCGGTGGTCCCGTCGGAGTACCGGATCGTGCCGACGGTCTGCTGCGCCCGCTCGTTGGCGGTGCCGATGACGGCGAGCTCGGTGATGTCCGTGCCCGTCGGGACCGGGATGGTCTGGCCGTTCCCGGTCGCGTTGTCCGGCTCGCCGGGCTCCACGGCGGGCAGGTCGAACGTCAGGTCGGTCCCCGGCACGGTGTTCGTCGTGCCCTGGACGAACCCGTCGGCGGCGAGCGCCGATCGGGAGAACCCGCGGCCGCCGAAGTCGCAGTTCGCGGCCTGTCCCGGGTCACCGAGGCAGACGTTGTCGAACGCGCCCTGGAGGCTCGGTGCGGTGCGCGAGACCGTCACCGGGACGTCGGTGCTCGCCATCTCCGTGCCGGAGCGGACGACGACGTGCACGGTGTGCTCGCCGACCGTCGTGAAGGTGTGCTCGCCGGGCACCTCCCAGGCACCGAGCGCCGACCTCGTCGGCGTCACCTGCTGGGGGTCCGACCCGTCCTGCCAGTCGACCGTCACCGTGTAGTCGGACGCCTCGGTGCCCGGTCCGGTGATCGCGGCGAGGTCACCCGTGAACGACTGCCCGACCTCCTCGGTGAGCCCGGGCGTCGGTTCGACGGCGAACGCGCTGGTGGTCTTGCTGCTGTCGGCGAGGAGTTCGAACTCCCCGATCGACGGCGCCTTCCCCGTGCTCGTCCCGGTGACCGACAGGCGGTACCAGGTCAGCGCGGCAGGGTGCTCGATCGTGGTCGGACGGGTCTGGAGCGGCGCGTCGAAGGTGCTCTTCGCGACGGTCGACAGCGGCACCCACGTGCTGCCGTCGCTGGAGCCCTCGAGCTTCCACGAGGTGGGCTGGCCGCCGCTCGCCGCGGTGGTGAGCGTGTACTGGTCGACGGTCACCGGGCCCTGCGACGACTTCCACGTGATCGCCGGGGTGGCGCTCGAGAAGGTCGTCGCGGTGAGGGACTCGTCGTCGGTCAGTGCGCCGACGGCGGTGTCGTCGTCGCTCGTCATGACCCCGAAGCCGGAGGTCGTGGCGTCGACGAGCGGCTTCGGCGCGACAGCCGGGGCGTCGAGCCCCTCGGCACCCTGGGTCTTGCCGGCACCCCAGTTCGACGCGGTCGACCCCATGCGGAAGTCGAGCGTGCCGCCCTTCGCGATGGCGGACTGCGCGATGACCGCACGGTCCAGGGGCTTCCCGTCGAACGAGGCCGACTGCACGTAGACGTTCTGCGCGCTGTTGCCCGCCGCGTTCACGCGCAGGTCGCCTCCGGGCAGGTGCACGGTCGCCTGCGAGAAGAGCGGCGAACCGATCGTGTACTGACCGGAGCCCTGGGCGAGCGGGTAGAGGCCGAGCGCCGAGAACACGAACCACGACGACATCTCGCCGTTGTCCTCGTCCCCGGTGTAGCCCTGCCCGATGTCGCTGCCGACGAACAGGCGTCGCATGCTCTCGCGGACGACCTGCTGCGTGAGCGAGGGGTCGCCGGCAGCTGCCGCGATGTAGGGGATGTGGTGCGAGACCTGGTTGCTCATGCCGAGCTGGCCCATGCGGACCGACCGCGCTTCGAGCATCTCGTGGATCTGCCCGCCGTAGGAGCCGACGTTCTCGGCCGTCTCGGGGGTTGCGTAGAACTCCTTGAGCTTGGCGATGAGCTGCTCGTCACCGCCGTACAGGCCGGCGAGGCCCTGCACGTCGAACGGGGCGTGGAAGGCGAAGTTCCAGCCGTCCGTCTCGGTGAAGGCGCCGCCCCACTCGGCCGGGTCGAACTCGTCCGCCGGGACCTCGAACGACCCGTCGGCGTTCCGGCCCTGGAAGAACCCGGCGTCCGCGTCGAACAGGTTGACGTAGTCCTCCGCCCGGTCGTGCAGGTACGCCGCGGCGGTCTCCAAGTCCTGGACGCGGTCGGCGGGCGTGGCCGGGTCCTTCGCCAACGCCTCGGCCATCTCCGCGAGACCGTGGTCGTTGATCGTGCCCTCGAGCCCCCACGAGACGCTCTCGTGGAGCGAGTCCGGCACGTAGCCGAGGAAGGCGGACTGGTCGAGCGCCTTGCGTCCGGCGCCGGAGACGTCGGTCGAGACGGTCGTGGCGTTCTTGTACCCGGCGTCGAAGGCCTCGAGCGCGGTCTTCGTGTCCACCGCACCGTCGAGGTACGCGGTCGCGAAGGCGACGTCGGAGCTCGTGCCGGTCATCAGGTCGGCGTAGCCCGGCGAGGACCAGCGCGGCGTCCATCCGCCGTCGCGGTACTGCTGGACGAACCCGTCGACGAGCTCCTGCGCGACGTCCGGGTAGAGCATCGAGTAGAGCGGCCAGACCGTGCGGTAGGTGTCCCAGAAGCCGTTGTTGACGTAGACCTTGCCGGCCTTCACGACGGCGTTCGTCGTGGTGGCGGTCGCCGCGCCCTTCGGGGCGACGTTCGGGCTGGCGTGCTCCCAGACGGGTGCCCCGGCGGTGCCGGCGTTCTCGTGCTGCGAGTTCGGGTAGAGGTTCATCCGGTAGAGCGAGCCGTAGAGCGCCTGGAGCTGCGTGTCGCTCGCGGCGGACTGCGGCACGGTGACGACACCGAGCCGCTCGTTCCACTGGGCGGCGGCGGCCTGCTGGACCTGCTCGAACGACTTGCCGGAGAGCTCGAGGTCGGCGTTGTGCCGCGCCTGGTCGAGGGAGATGAACGAGGTGGCGAGGCGGAGCTCGACGACGTGGTCGCCGGTCAGCCCGGAGAACGAGGCGTAGCGGGCGCTGCTGCGGTCGCCCGCGGCGGTGCCGGTGCCGGACGGGTCCGTGTCGAACCGACCGGCGAAGAACATCCGCGTGGCTCCGACGGACAGGCCGGAGCCGCCCTCGGTCCACCCGGTCACGGTGCCGTCGTCGCCCATCGTGATCGAGGTGCGCTCGTCGGAGCCGACGTTGTCGAGGACGACGCTGCCGCTGCTCGCCGGGAAGGCGAACCGGAGCACGGCGCCGTGGTCGCTCGGGGTGACCTCGGCCACCGTCCCGGACGTGGTCTTCACGGAGTACAGGTCCGGTCGGGCGACCTCGTCGGCGTGGTCGAACGCGAGTCCACGGGAGTCGAGGGAGGCGTTCGGCGTCGCGCCCGAGGTCGACGGCATGATCGCGAGCTGGTTGCGGTCACCCATCCACGGGCTCGGCTCGTGGGAGATGCCGATGCCCTCCAGGCGCGGCAGGTTGTCGGCGTCGTTGTCGGACTGCCACGAGTACTCCCACGACTGGCTCGACGCGTCCGTCATCGGCGTCCAGAAGTTGAAGCCGTTCGGGACGGCCGCGGCGGGGATGTTGTTGCCCCGCGAGAAGCCGCCGGAGGAGTTCGTGCCGCGGCGGGTGTCGACGTAGTCCGTCAGGCTCGAGCCGTCGATGCGCTCGGCCGCCGGGTCGATGCGGATGTCGTCCACCCAGCCCTGGAACTTCGTCGACGCGCTGGTGCCCGCGGCGTCGTCGTCGTACGTGAACAGCACCTTGTCGACGGTCTTGCCGGCGAGTGCGCCGAGCGGGATCCGGATGGAGTTCCACTGGTCGACGAAGAAGACCTTGCCGGCACCGAGGGCCTCCGCCGAGACACGGTTGCCGTTCTCGTCGGTGACCTGCGGGTCCGCGGACACGAGCGAGCCGTCGGTGAGCTGCAGGTCGACCGCGGCGTAGGTCGCCGGGTAGGTGGTGTCCCCGTTCAGCTCGGGGAAGAGCTTGTAGCTCAGCTCGCTGTCCGCGGTGATCGGCATGGCGACGTGTTCGTAGAGGACGTTCGTCGCGCTCGCCGGGCCGGCGGCGACGTGGGCGCCGGCGTAGCGGAGCGCCTTGGTCCCGCTGAACCCGACGGTCGAGCGGATGTTCAGTCCGGAGACCGGCCCGTTGCCGACCCGGGTCACCATCGGGCTGGGCGGGGGCGGGGTGGTCGAGCCGTCGGAGATGCTCCAATCGGCGAGCTGGGTGATCCCGTCGCCGCTGTTCTTCGTGATGCGGAGGCGGTACCGGTCGTACGAGCCGGGCGTCGCCGCGGTGTACGTGTTCGTCTTCCCACGGCCGCTGAAGGTCTGCGCGGTCTGCGTGTCCACCGTGGTCCACGTGGTGCCGTCCGTCGAGCCCTCGAGCGTCCACGCCGACGGGTCACGGCCGGGGGCGTCGTTGGCGCTCGTGAGCGAGTACGCCCGCAGCGTCTCGGGCTGGTCGAGCCGGTAGGTGACGACGCCGGTGTTCCGGAAGGCGAGCCACTTCGAGCCGGCGTTCCCGTCCGCCAGGCTGGCGGCGACCTCGTTCGGCGGGTTCTCGGCGTCGGCGGTGACGCCCGTGACGTGACCGAGGAGGCTCCCGGGCGGCAGCGTCGACCCGGTGACGGTCGTCGACGGCGTCAGCGGGGTGTTCGCGAGGGGTGCCGTGTCCCCCGCCTCGAAGGAGGTGGTGAAGGGTCCGGACGCGGCCTGCGCCGGCACGGCCCCGAGGAGCGCACCCGATGCGGCGAGCGCCGCCCCGAGCACGACGGCCGTGGCGCGGGTCCCGAACCCGCCGCGCCGACCGCTGATCTGGTGCATGGTCCGGCTGCGCCGGGAACCGAATGACGACATCGTCACCTTCCGAGATTGGGGAGGAGTGACGCCGCGTCGACCATGACAGCGTTGTCACACCCGACGTTTCTAACGGTTCCGTGTGAGTCGTGTCAAGGAACGCCCAGCAAACCGGACAACCGTACGATGACGGGGTGAGCACCGAGCGACCCACGCTGCGCGCCGTCGCCGAGCGCTCCGGCGTCAGCATGAAGACGGTCTCACGCGTGGTGAACGGCGAGCGGTACGTCGCCGCCGACACCGCGGCACGGGTCCTGACCGTCGCCGCCGAGCTCGGGTTCCGCCCGAACACGCTCGCGCGCGAGTTCCGCGCCGGTGGACGGTCCGCCACGATCGGGCTGGTCACCGGCGACGTCGCGAACCCCTTCTACTCACGCATCGCGCGGGGCGCCGAGCGCGCACTCCGCGCACCGGGGCTGAGCCTGCTGTCCACCTCGAACGACGAGGACGCCGACCGGGAGCGCACCCTCGTGGCGCAGCTCGTCGAACGCCGCGTCAGCGGCCTGCTCGTCGTGTCCGCCGACGACGACCACTCCCTGATCGCCCGGGAGCGCGCCCTCGGCACGCCCGTGGTGTTCCTCGACCGCGCACCGGCGGACGTCGACGCCGACTCGGTCGTCCTCGACAACGCCGGCGGCATCCAGACCGCGGTCGAGCACCTGCTCGAACGCGGACACCGCCGCATCGGCCTGGTCGGCGACCTCAGCCGGCTGTCGACCCACCGCGAGCGCGTGCACGCGTTCGGCGACGCCATGCGCGCGGCCGGCGTGCCGGACTGGCAACGGTGGGTGCGCAGTGACTCGCACGACCTCGACGAGGCCTCGCGTGCCGTGCGCGACCTGGTCGACGCCCCGGAGCCGCCGACCGCGATCGTCACCACGAACAACCGGATCACGACCGGGGCACTCCGCGCACTCGTCGACCGCACGGACCGGCCCGCCCTGGTCGGCTTCGACGATTTCGACCTCGCGGACGTCCTCGGCATCACGGTCATCGCCTCCGATCCGGACGCCATGGGCCGGGTCGGGGCCGAGGAGCTCCTGGCACGCATCGCCGGCGACGACGGGCCCCCGCGGCACCACGTGCAGCCGGTGCGGTTGGTCGTCCGGGCCTCCAGCAGCACGGCCCGCTGACCGCCCGGACCGCGAGGGGTGCTCCGTCCGTACCTGTCTCAGGTCGGGCGACGGGGGCAGGATCGACGGTGGGCCGCACCCGGCCCGTCATCCCCACCCCACGAGGAGACCCTTGCGCACCGTCAACGCGTACGCGGCACCGTCCGCGACCGAACCGCTCGTCAAGACCACCATCGAGCGCCGCGACCTCCTGCCCGGCGACGTCATGATCGACATCGACTACGCCGGCATCTGCCACTCCGACATCCACACCGTCCGCGGCGAGTGGGGCGGCATCGAGTACCCGCAGGTCGTCGGTCACGAGATCGTCGGCCACGTCTCCGAGGTCGGCTCCGACGTCACGAAGCACCGCGTCGGCGACCTCGTCGGCGTCGGCTGCATGGTGAACTCCTGCCGCGAGTGCGAGCAGTGCCTCGCCGGCCAGGAGCAGTACTGCCTGCAGGGCAACACCGGCACCTACGCCTCGGTCGACCGCGCCGACGGCACCATCACGCAGGGCGGCTACTCGCAGGCCGTCGTCGTCGACCAGGACTTCGTCCTCCGCGTCCCCGAGTCGCTCGACATCGAGCGGGTCGCGCCGCTGCTCTGCGCCGGCATCACGCTGTACTCGCCGCTGCACCACTGGAACGCCGGACCCGGCATGCAGGTCGCGATCGTCGGCCTCGGCGGACTCGGCCACATGGGCGTCAAGATCGCCGCCGCCCTGGGTGCCGAGGTCACCGTCCTGTCGCAGACGACCTCCAAGAAGGAGGACTCGCTGAAGTTCGGCGCGAAGGCCCACTACGCGACGAAGGACCCGGAGACGTTCGAGGAGCTGCGCGGCTCGTTCGACCTCATCATCAACACCGTCTCGGCGAAGATCGACATGGCCGCACACCTGAGCCTGCTCAAGGTCGACGGCACGATGGTCAACGTCGGGGCGCCGTCCGAGCCCCTCGAGGTCCCGGCGTTCGCGCTGCTCCCGGGCCGCCGCAGCTGGGCGGGCTCGTCCATCGGCGGCATCCGCGAGACCCAGGAGATGCTCGACTTCTGCGCCGAGCACGGCATCCTGCCGGAGACCGAGCTCATCAGCGCCGACCAGGTGAACGAGGCCTACGAGCGCGTCCTGAGCTCGGACGTCCGCTACCGCTTCGTCATCGACGCCGCCACGCTCGCCTGACGACGCCTCCCCTCCCGCCCGGCGGTCGCCGGCCGGGACGCACCGGACGGGAGGCCCGCCACCTGCTGGTGACGGGCCTCCCGACCGGCTCCGACCCCGTCGCGATCCTGACCGGAACCTCCGTACCCGCCCCCGAAGGTCCACGGAACGCCGTCCACCGGGGCACACCGCGCCGGGCGACTCGCATCCGGACGCCGCTCCGGGAGAAGGTGAGAGCATGACGACTCCGGAGACCCCGGCACCCGCCGCCGCCATCGTCGCGGTGTCGGGGACCGACACGGGTGGCGCGATCCAGGACCTCGCCGGCATGTACGCCGGGCGCGCCTGGTACTCCTCGCCGATCGACCGTGACTACTGGTACAAGTACGTCGGCGTCGGTGACGACCGGATGAGCATCCGTCGCTCCCAGATGCACGGCCACCTCCGCGGCGACGTCGCCGTCGAGGGCGAGGTCGTCGTGCAGTGGATCGACGCCGGTCGCGCCCGGGTGGACGTCGGCCGGGACGAGGTCCGCATGCAGCCGGGCGTCCCGACCCTCTTCCCGGTCGAGCAGCGCTTCGAGATGGAGTACGAGGACTGGGACCAGCGCCTCGTCCACCTGCGCCGGGACCTCGTGCTCGACGTGGCCGCCGAGCAGTTCCTGGTCGACGGCACCCTCGCGTTCGACCGCCGGACGCCACCGACGGCCGCGGCCATCGAGGTCTGGCGCGGCTCCGTCGCCGCCGCCGTCCGCTCGCTCCGGGTCGACGGCCCCTCGTCGCTCGCGTGGCACGAGGCGCAGCGCGACGTCGCTCGGTCCCTGTTCGGGCTGTACCGGTTCCAGGGCGAGACGCAGCCGGACGGGTACGGCGAGCGCCGCAACGCACGACTCCGCGCCGCGGTGGAGTTCCTGCACGAGCACGCCGGCGAGCCCCTCAGCGTGTCGGACATCGCCCGCGCCGCCGACCTGAGCGTCCGGGCACTGCAGGAGTCGTTCCAGCGGACGCTCGACCGCACCCCGATGAACTACCTGCGTGAGGTCCGCCTGCGGCACGTCCGGGCGGACCTGCTGGCGGCCGAGCCGGGGTCGGCCTCGGTCGCGGAGATCGCCTCGCGGTGGGGGTTCAGCCACATGGGGCGGTTCTCCGGCGAGTACCTGAACCGGTTCGGCGAGTACCCGCGGCAGACGCTGCGGCACTGACCGGTCGGCCGGTGCCGGTGCCGGTGCCGGTGCCGGTGCCGGTGCCTCAGCCGACCTCGTCGCCCGTCGGCAGCGCGCTGCACCAGTCGATCGCGGTCCCGGCCAGCGAGGCCTCGAGCGCGCCCGAGGTCGCATCGACCACGCTGACGAGCGCACCGTCGGACGACTGCGTCGCCACGGCGACGAACTGCCCGTTCGGCGACGGGCAGACCGCGGTGATGCTCGCGTCGTCGGGCACGGTCACCGCGAGCCGGGAAGCCCGTGCCCCGTCCACCCGCAGGATGCGCGCGGCCAGGGTCCCGTCCTCGCGGACCGAGCCCACCACCCGCAGGTAGACGTCCTCCGCGATCGGGGCGATCCGCCCGAGGTACGCCGAGTCGGTGCTGGCCGCCGGTGCCGGCAGGTCCGTCCGCTCGCCGTCGGTCAGGTCGAGCTGGACGATCCCGTTGCCGGTCTCGACGACGGCGGTCGTGCCGGAGCCGACGAAGCCGTGCAGGTAGGTCGCCGACCCCAGCCGGACGGCGTCGTTCCGACCGCTCATGTCGACGAGCACGAGGTCGTCGGCGCCGGTCCGGACGAGGGCGCTCGCGGTCCGGGGCACGTACGCCCACTGCGCCACGGAGATCGGGGTCGCCCCGGCCGTCGGGGTGCCGTCGGCGGCGACGGGTTCGGGCTGGTGCGTGCCGGTGAGGTCGACGACGTACAGGCCGACGTCCTCGGAGCGCCCGGAGGACGTGTCGGCGTACACGAACCCGAACGAGGAGCCGTCGTCGGCCGCGTGCAGGGCCTTCGCGGAGCCGCGGGAACTCGGCATCGACAGGCGTTCGACGGGCACGGCGTCGTCCTGCACCCCGCCCGCGAGCGGCACGATGTCGATGGCGGACCCGCCGTCCCGGTCGTCCCGGAGCACGACGAGGGAGCGGGCCAGGCCGGCGTACTCCGTTATGCCCTGCGCGCGGTACACGGTCCGCGAGCCCGCGGCGCCGAGGCCCCGGCGGACGATGCTGTCCGGACCGCCGTCCGTCCCCGGCACCACGGCCAGGACGTCCGTGGTCCCGGTGCGGATCGTCGTGCGCAGTTCCGACGTCGCAGCCTGTCCGGGTGCCCGCACCCCGCGGACGGTGAGCGTGTACTCGCGGTCGTAGGCGAGCGGTCCGGCGAACTCGACGGCGACGGTGTTGCCGCTCGACGTGACCGAGAACGGCGCCGCGGGGCGGACGCGCACGGCGGACGCGGGCACCTGCTGTACGGCCTGGTTCGCGGTGAGGATGACCCGCTGCGCCGGTCGGGTGACGAGGTCGCCGGCGTCGTAGGACACCGAGCGCAGCCGGGGCCCCTGCTGCGTCCCCACCACGGCGGCGAGCGCAGCGATGACGGCGAGCACCAGGACCGTGGCGACGAAGCGGCGACGGAAGCGGTGCGCGACCGGGCGACGCGGACGGGACTCAGTACTCATACGGGTCCGAGGGCTGCTCGACCGGGCTGACCCGGGCCGCGCGGATGACGAGGCGGGCGTCCGAGGCGGTGTCCGGGTTCGCGGCGAGGGCACCCTCGACCCGGACCCACTCGCCCTCCTGCGGGGAGGCGTCGTCGGTCGTCACGCCGATGCCGACCGGCTGGGCGTCGACGGCGCAGCAGCTGACCACGAAGCGAGTGAGCGTGAAAGACCCGTCGGACCCCGGGACGACGAACCCGGTCAGGGTGAGCTTGCGGCCGACGAGCGCGGTCGTGTCGGTCGTCTGCCGGATGAGCGCCGCCCAGTCCTTCACGCCGTACTCGGACGTGTCGACGGACTCGCTGCCCAGGAGCGTCACCGGCGCACCGGCACCCGTCGCGTCGGACAGCGAGGCCGACCCGACGCTTCGCTGCTGGGCGGTCCGGGCGGAGAGGGTGGTCGGCGGCAGGACGAGCATCGCCACGACGGTGCCGATCGTGACGAGCGCCGCGACGGACCCGAGCACCACGTGCAGCAGGCGCCCGCCCTCGGCCGGCCGCGGTTCCGGGTCACCGTCGTGCGCGTGGGCGCCGTGGCGGGCGACCACGACGAGCCCCGCGATCGACGCGGGCACGGCGACGGCGGCGAGCACGAGGGTGAAGGTGGCGTAGCGGGGGTTGATGTACAGGTCGAGGTGGTCGGCGATGCCGAGCCACAGGGTGCCGACGGCCACGGCCAGCACCGACCCGAGACCGAGCAGGGTGCGGCGCAGCACGGTGCGCTCAGACGAGGACATTCATCACCAACCCGACGGTCGCGGCGAACAGGACACAGACGACGGCGAGCAGCACCAGGAAGCGTGCCCGGAACGTCGTGCGGAGGAGGGCGATCATCTTGACGTCGATGATCGGCCCGATGATGAGGAACGCGGTGATCGACCCCGGCAGGAACGTCGACGCGAAGGACAGCGCGAAGAAGGCGTCCACGTTGGAACAGAGCGACACGGTCATCGCGAGGAGGATCATCGCCAGCACCGACAGCACCGGGTTCGCCCCCACCGCGACGAGGGTGCTCCGCGGCACCGCGACCTGGATCGCCGCCGCCAGACCCGCACCGACGAACAGGGCCGGCATCATCGTCGCGGTCTCGCCACCGAAGTGCGACGCGCTCTCCCGCCACTTGTCGCGCACCGGTGGGGCACCGACGGCCGCGCGGCACCGGGCCTCGAACGCGGGGAGGAGCAGGTCGGCGGGTCGGCGGTGTGCGGCGACGATCCAGCCGACGAGGTTCGCGACGACGAAGCCGCCGACGATCCGGGCGGGGAGGATCCACCCGGACCACCCGAACGCCTGCGCGGTGCTGATGATGACGAGCGGGTTGAGGATGGGTGCCGCGACGAGGAACGTGACCGCCTCGGCCGGGGTGAACCCGCGGAGCATGAGGCCGCGCGCGAGCGGGACGTTGCCGCACTCGCACACGGGGAAGAGCATGCCGATCAGGGAGATCACGGCTCGGCGCGGGATCGGCCGGGTCGGCAGGATCCGCTCGAGGACGCCGTGTGGGACCCACACCTCGACGACGATCGACAGGACGATGCCGAGCACGACGAACGGCAGGGACTCGACGACGACGCTGATCGCGAGCGTCAGGAAGTCCTGCAGCACGTCCGGCAGCCCCGCGGTGCCGACCGCCGGGGAGACGATGCGGACGGCGAGGAGCGCCACGACGGCGGCGAGCACCAGACCGGGACCGGTGAGGCTGCGGGAGCGCGTCGTGACGGGGCGGGCGCGGGTGCTCGTCACCCGGACAGGATAGGCGAACCGGGCGCCGAGGACCCCGACCGGCGGGCCCGTGCCCTGCCCGACGGCGGAGACCCCTCATCCACGGCGGCCGACCCCGGCGCGGCGGTGCGGCGGTGCGGCGGTGCGGTCAGCGTGTCGTCGTGAGTCCGTCCACGTGCCGGTCGAGGACCGTGATCGCCCGGTCCCCCGCCGCGCCGGGCTCGAGCCGGGCGACGTGCATCGCGAGGCCGTCGATGAGGGCGTGCAGCCGCTGCGCCTCGTACTCGCGGTCCTCCTCGGGCACGCCGAGCATCGTGAGGACGCGCTCGCACCACTCCCGCATCTCGGCCACGACGCGGTCGAGCGTCGGCCGGAGCTCCCGGTCGGTGAGCGCGGCGTTCCCGAGCGCCAGGTAGACGTCGAGTTCGACCACCCGCTCGGCGTCGAGCGGCAGCAGTTCGACGAGCACGGCGCGCACGCGGTCCCGGACCGGCAGGTCGTCCGGGATGGCGGCGATGCGCTCGCGCGTGCGGTCGAAGACCAACGCGATGGCGTGCTCGCGGACGCTCGCCTGGGTCGGGAACGCGTACCGGACGGTGCTCGGCGGCAGTCCGGCCTCGGCGGCGACGTTCCGGACGGACAGTGCGCCCAGGCCGTCACGGGCCAGGACCCGGTGGGCGGCCTCGGAGACGGTCCGACGGCGTTCCCCGAGGTCGATGCTGCGCGCCATCCGACAATGTTCGCACAGTCGTACGACTTCGTGCTAGAACTGGGGGTCGTGAAGTCGCACACTCGTACGACTTCGGATCGGAGGAGCACATGGCATGGGTCGTCCTGGTGCTGTCGGGCGTGCTCGAGGCCGTCTGGGCCACCGCACTCGGCGCGTCGAACGGGTTCAAGCGGGTGGTGCCGACGATCGTCTTCGTCGCCGGTATGGCCCTGAGCATGGTCGGGCTCGCGTTCGCCATGAAGGAGATCCCGGTCGGCACCGCCTACGCCGTCTGGGTCGGCATCGGGGCGTCACTGACCGTCCTCGTCGCGATCGCCCGTCGGCAGGAGGCCGCGTCCGTCGCCCGGATCGCGCTGGTCCTCGGCCTGGTCGCGTGCGTCGTCGGACTCAAGGTCGTGAGCTGATGGCCTGGGTCGTCCTGTTCGTCAGCGCCGCGTTCGAGACCGTCTGGGCCACCGCCCTCGGCGAGAGCGACGGGTTCACCCGGCTCGGCCCGACGCTCGTCTTCGCGGTCACGATCGTCCTGAGCCTGGGTGCCTTCGGGTACGTGCTCCGGCACATCCCGATCAGCACCGCCTACGCGGTGTGGACCGGCACCGGCGCGGCCCTCACCGTCCTGTGGGGCATGGCGACCGGTGCCGAACCGGTCACCGTCCTGCGCGTGGTCTTCATCGCGGGCATCGTCGGCTGCGTCGTGGGCCTCAAGCTCGTGCCCGCGCGTCCGGCCCCGCCGCGCGGCTCGGCTCGGCGGACGGCGCGGCCGGAGCGGGCGGCGGACACCACCCGCTGAGCCGCGGCAGGGCCGTGGCGCCGCCCGCGCGAGCAGACGACGGACGGGAGGCCCGGTGCCAGCTGGCACCGGGCCTCCCGGCCGTCAGGTCGCCCCCGGACCGATCAGACCGAGGCGCCGGTCCACTCGTCGAGCGCCGCGACGTGATCGGCGCCGGCAGTGCCGGCCGCCTGGGCGGCCGCCACCCGCTCGAGGTGCGTCGGCGGGTTCGCCGGCACGTGTTCGGGGCGGTCGGCCTCGTTGATGCGGCGGAGCTCCGGGACGATGTCCTCGGCCAGGATGTCGATCTGCTCGAGCACCGTCTTGAGCGGCAGGCCCGCGTGGTCGATGAGGAAGAGCTGGCGCTGGTAGTGCCCGACGTGGTCCTTCATGGTCGCGTACCGGTCGATGACCTGCTGCGGCGAGCCGACGGTGAGCGGCGTCTGCGCGGTGAAGTCCTCCATCGAGGGGCCGTGGCCGTACACCGGGGCGTTGTCGAAGTAGGGACGGAACTCGCCCCAGGCGTCCTGCGAGTTCTTCCGGGCGAAGAACTGCCCGCCGAGGCCGACGATCGCCTGGTCCGCGCGCCCGTGACCGTGGTGCTCGTAGCGCTGGCGGTACAGCCCGACCATCTGCTCGGTGTGCTGGATGGGCCAGAAGATGTTGTTGTGGAAGAAGCCGTCGCCGTAGTAGGCGGCCTGCTCGGCGATCTCCGGGGTGCGGATCGACCCGTGCCAGACGAAGGGCGCCACGCCGTCGAGCGGACGCGGCGTCGAGGTGAAGCCCTGCAGCGGTGTGCGGAACTGCCCCTGCCAGTCGACGACCTCGTTCTCCCAGAGCTGCCGGATGAGCGCGTAGTTCTCGACCGCCAGGTTGAGGCCCTGCCGGATGTCCTTGCCGAACCAGGGGTAGACGGGGCCGGTGTTGCCGCGGCCCATCATGAGGTCCATGCGGCCGTCGGAGATGACCTGGAGCATCGCGTACTCCTCGGCGATCCGCACCGGGTCGTTCGTCGTCACGAGCGTGGTCGACGTCGAGAGGGTGATGTCCTTCGTGACGCCGGCGAGGTAGCCGAGCATCGTCGTGGGGCTCGACGCGACGAACGGCGGGTTGTGGTGCTCGCCGGTCGCGAAGACGTCGAGACCGGCCTGGTCCGCGTGCTGCGCGATGGTCAGGATGTCCCGGACACGCTGGGTGTCGTCCGGCGTGGTTCCCGTGGTGGGGTCGGTCGTGACGTCACTGACCGTGAAGATCCCGAACTGCATGATGCGCCGCCTCCGTCGTGTGCTGGCTTCCGTGCCGTTCTATGCGTTTGCATCGAACTGACGGGTACAACGTAGCGCACGTCACGGCATTCCCGCCAGGCGCGGGCGGGCGTCCCCGCCAGGCGCGGGCGGCGACGGCCAGGAGGCACCGGTCGCTTCAGACGCGGACGGCCGGCCCGTCCGGACGGGTCGTGCGCGGCACGGTGTGCATCCCGTCCGCCAGCCACACCGCGGTGATGACGGCGAGGACGCCCGCCGACGAGGCCATGCGCCCGGCGAGGAGCATCGCCCCGTGGTCGCCGCCGGTCGTCCCCACGAGCAGGGCGACCACCCCGACGAGGACCGTCGCGGCGACCGCGAGCAGCAGCACGACCGTGACGACCCGGCGCGGGCCGCGATGCCCGTCACGGTCCCCCCGCGTGCCCCGGTCGACGGCCGGCCCGACCGCCCGGACGAGACCGAGCCAGAACAGGGCGACCGCACACGCACCGATGATGTCGCTCACCCGGTGCCAGCCGTACACCACCGTCTGGTTCGCGACGAAGACGGCGTACACCGCTCCCACGACCAGGACCACCGGCCGGAGACGTCGCGGCGTGACCATGAGCACGGCGAAGAGCGCGGCGAGGGCGATGGTCGCGTGCCCGGACGGGAACGAGTTGGGCGTCGGTGACTGGGCGATCTCCGGGCGCTCGGCGATACGCTTGAGCAACGTCGAGGTGGCCGCGGACGCGAGCACCACGAAGCCCGCTCCGAGCCCCACGGCGAGCCGCCTGCGTGCGAACGCGACGGCGGCGATCACGACGACCAACAGCAGGATCACCGGGACCGAGATGACGTTGAGGGCGGTGTCCGACCCGAACAGGTCGGACTCGCGGACACCGCCGAGTGCGGCGTCCTCGATCCGCTGCCCCGTCGGCGTCAACACCGCGACCGCGTAGACGGAAGGCACGATCACGAACCCCAGAGCCGCGAGCAGCGCCCACCGGAACCTCCGGGACACGCTCGGTCCACGTCCGTCGTCGCGGGACTCCGGCGCGGTGCGCTCGGGGGTCCGGATCACGGGCATCGTCCTCCTCGGAGTCATCGTCGTCGGTCTCGCCGTCCGCCTGCTGGGCGGGAAGCGATTCGGTCGGTCGGGGTCCGACACGATACCGTTGCAGCGCCCGTCGGGAGCTGGGAGCACCGGCCTCCGGAGCGGGGCCACGGCCCTCCTGCGACAGGTGTCCGGACAGCACGCCTCCGGACAGCGTGACACAGGTCGCGGTGGCGGGCAGCCGTACAGCGCGATCGTCGCGCAGGAAGAGGAGACCGAAGTGGCCATCAAGGAACCGGGCATCACCGCCTCGCCGAACCGCGCACTGGCGATGACCGCCGGCACGTTGTTCGCGATCTGGGGCTTCCTGGGCTTCTTCTTCGCCCAGGACAACGGTGGACAGTTCTTCAGCCGCGAGGGTGGGTTCCTCTGGAACTCCTTCATGCTGAACCCCGCGCTGTGCGCGATCTGGGCGCTCCTGGCCGCCGCGTTCTTCATCGTGGGCCTCGGCAACACGATCGGGTCCCGTGCGGTGAACCTGGTCATCGGTGTCGTGCTGCTCGTGCTCGCCGTCTACGGCTTCGTGTTCTCGGCCACCTCGGCGAACGTCCTCGCGCTGAACACGACGGACAACGTCTTCCACGCGATCGTCGGCGTCGTCCTGGTCCTCACCGCGCTGGGTGCCGACAAGGAGAACCTCCGCGCGCTGCGTGCGGCCCGCGCCTGACCCGTACCTCCACGACGACGCCCGTCTGCCGATCAGGCAGGCGGGCGTCGTCGTTCAGGAGGCGTCGGACTCCGGCGTCCCGGCGGGCTTCGGCGCCTCGAGCTGGGTCGCGACGACGCGGGGTGACTCGGACATGAACCGCCGCACGTCCAGGTCGACGATGATGTCCGCCGGGCGGAGGGGGCGCGTCAGGTACAGCCCGTCGAGTGACGTCAACCGCGACAGCGCCACGTAGGTCTGGCCCGCGCTGAACACCCGGTTGCCGAGGTCCACCACCGCACGGTCGTAGGTGCTGCCCTGCGACTTGTGGATCGTGACCGCCCAGGCGAGCCGGAGGGGGAACTGCTGGAACTCCCCCACGGTGTCCTTCTTCAGTTCCTTCTTGTCCGGGTCGTAGGAGTACTTGAACTTCTCCCACACCGAGGGCTGCACCTCGAAGTCCTCGCCGTCGACGCTGACCCAGACCGTGTCCCGGATGCTCCGCACGATGCCGAGCGTGCCGTTCACCCAGCGCTGGTCCGGGTCGTTCCGGAGGAACATGACGTGCGCGCCCGGCTTGAGTTCGAGCGCTTCGTCCGCGGGGAAGTTCCGCCCGCCGAAGTCGCCGTTGACGTCGGCCCTGGCGGTCTTCAGCTTGCCGGGCAGCCGTTCGAGGGCGGCCTTGTTGATCCGCGCCACGGTGTCGTTCCGCGTGGCGAGGGTGATGGCGTCGTCCGGGGCAGGACGGGCGCCGGCGGCGTTGAGCTGCCCCGCGACGTCGGCGGTGACGCGGCCGTGGCGGACGGCCGTGAGCATGGCGGCGAAGGCGTCGTCGCGCTGGCGGTGCACCGTCGCGAGCTCGATGATGTGCAGTTCGGCCTCGAGCCACACCTTCGCGTCGAAGAACCACATCGACCGGTAGTGGTCGGTGAAGTAGGCACGCTCGTCGCCGTCACCGGGCACCGGCGGCAGCTGGTACGGGTCGCCGAACATGACGACCTGCACGCCGCCGAACGCCTCGGACTGGCGTCCGCGGGCCTTGCGCAACGACCGGTCCATGGCGTCGAGCAGGTCCGCGTTCACCATCGAGACCTCGTCGATGACCAGGGTGTCGATGGTGTTGAGGAGCTTGCGGGTGTCGGGCCCCTGCCGCAGCTCGGCGTCGGCGATCAGGCCGATCGGCAGGCGGAACAGCGAGTGGATGGTCTGTCCGCCGACGTTCAGCGCAGCGACCCCGGTGGGCGCGCAGATCACGACCTGCTTCTCAGTGTTCCACGACAGGTGGTTGAGCAGCGTCGACTTGCCGGTGCCGGCGCGGCCGGTGATGAAGACGTGGTCGCGGGTCGACTCGATGTACTCGAAGACGGCGCGCTGCTCCGCGGAGAGTTCGACGCTCACGGTGCGCTCGACCCGCTCGGGACGGGTGCCACGGCCGGGAGGCCCGTGTGCGGTCCCGCCAGGGCGTCCCCGCCGGTCTGCTGCGTGCGGCGGAGGCGCACGAGTCCGACCACCACCACGGTCACCACCACGAGCACCCCGGCGACGATGAGCACGGCACCGCCCCGCGCCTGGTCGACGAGCGGGTCCGGTCCCCAGGTCCGGCCCATCGCTCCGAACCAGGACGCCTGCAGCAGCCCGAGCGGCCCCTGCATGGCGATCCCGAGCGACACCGTGCCCGCGGCGACCACGACGGCTCCGGCGCCGCGCACCAGGAACGCCGCAGTCGACGGACGGCGGGCACCGATGGCGACCGGCGTGAGGAGCGTGGGCAGCGCGAGGAGGCCGACGACCAGGAACACGAGGTCCACGACGGTGCGGCCCGTCGCGTCGCTGACGGACCAGCGGAGCACGTCGGTGGCGTAGAGGCCCCACCAGATGCCGGCGAGCAGCACGAACGCCGGGAACGGCTGGACGAGGTAGCGGACGACGGCGTTGTCGACGAGGACGGCGGTCCACTCGCGGACGCCGGCGCTGTCGTCCTCCCGCGGCAGCACGGCCGCGCGGATGAGTTGGACGGGCGCTGCCGCCCAGACGAGCGCGGGCACGACGAGGCCGAGCAGCACGTGGGCGCCGACGTTCGCGGAGACCAGGAAGCGGTCGTAGGTGTGGAGCGCACCGGAGGTCGCGACGACGAGCGCCACGATCGCGATGCCGGCGGCGACGGACCGGCGGACGGGCCAGGCACGGCCCTGCCGGCGCAGGCGGACGACCCCGGCGGCGTACGCGGCGACGAGCAACACCGCCGCCATGAGCCAGAAGAGGTCGACGTTCCAGTTCGTGAGCCACCCCCACGTCCCGGGTGCGGCCGGGAGCGGGTCGTCGGTCAGGATCTCGGCCGGGGTCGGGTCGCTGGTCTTGCTCAGTGCGACCTGCCCGGCCGGGGTGGCGGTCCGGCCGAGGGCGGCGGCGAACCCGGACGCGACCCCCATCACGGCGAGCTCGACGACCACGAGGGTCCAGAACGGCCGGACGCGCGCCGGGCTGGTCGTGAGTGACGCGATCGCCCGGCGACGGTGCACCGCCCCGATGACCCCCATCGCGACGATGGCGCCCACCTTGACGAGCACCAGGACGCCGTACGGGCTGCCGAGTTCGTCGAACGCCCCGATCCGGATCTGGGCGGAGACGACACCCGAGACGGCGACGAGCACGAAGCACCCGAGGGCGACGCTGGAGTACCGGCCGACCACGGCGGCCAGGCGTGCGCCGGGCAGGACGTCGCGGACGAGCACGAGCATGACGAGTCCGCCGACCCACAGCGCTGCCCCGACCAGGTGCAGGCCGAGCGCGGTGACCGCTGCGTCGTGGCTCGCGGTGCCGGCTGCGTGTCCCTGCTGCGTGAGCGGGACGAGGCCGATGAGCGAGACCGCCGTGGTGAGCGCGACCATCCCCCGGGACCGCACCGCGAAGCACAGCACCGTGACGACCGCCGCGACGAGCACGGTCGTCAGCCAGGCGAGCCCGAGGTCGGTGCCCGTGAGGAACACGCCCATCGACTGCCCGAAGCCGGCGTCGAGGCTGACGGCCCCGCCCGCGACGCTGAGGTAGGTGAAGAAGGTGGTGACTGCCGCGGTGACGGTCCAGACACCGGCTGCCCCGGCGGCGACGTCGATCGCGCGGTCCCACTCCGGCGCGGTGCGGGACAGGCCGATCGTGGCGAGCGCGAGTCCGCCGATGGTCGCGGCCGCCGAGAGGTCGACCAGCATGCGCGCGAGCGGCAGTCCGAAGCGGACGACGGCGCCGGGGTCGGCGATGAGCGCGGCATCGGCTCCACCACCGACGACGAGCGCCACGAGCAGGGACACGAACGCCACGAGCAACAGGACGCCGGGGCCGGCGATGCGCGCGATGCGGTTCACCCGTCAAGCCTAGGCGCTGCCCCGGGCACGCCGACGACCACGCCGGCCTGCTGTGGGAACGACGGAAGGGACGGCGCGGACGCCGTCCCTTCCGTGGAGCTTGCGGGGTCTTACTTGACCGACGCCTTGAGCTTGCTGCCGGCGCTGACCTTGACCGAGTCGCTCGCGGCGATCTCGATGGCCTCACCCGTCTGCGGGTTGCGACCGGTGCGCGCGGCGCGGTGGGTCTTCTCGAAGGCGATCCAGCCCGGGATCGTGACCTTGGTGTCGTCCGCGACGGACTTGCCGACGACGGCGAAGAGCGCGTCGACGACGCCGTTGACGGTGGCCTGGCTCTGGCCGGACTCGGCGGCGACGGCAGCGACGAGCTCGGTGCGGTTCAGTGACTTGTCAGCCATTGGATGTCCTCCTCGGACTTCTTGCGTATGGGTCGGACGCGGACGTCCGAATGCCCGGGACGGTTGTCCCGTGCTGCAGGCCCGGCGGGCCGAGGGCCCGTGGAACCGGTGATGAACCTACCAGCCGGTCCCGGGGTTTCCCGTCGACTCGCCCGGTTTTCCGGGCCTGCGGAGCAACAGGAGGGACTGGTGGGGCGGATGTGACGACCGATGTGTGGTTCGTCGCCCGCAGCGCACGCCTCCCGCACGACGACGACGCCCCCACGACCTCGGGAGGTCGCGGGGGCGTCGGGGGTGCTGGTGCTTACCAGGAGCTCTTCGTGATGCCCGGCAGTTCGCCACGGTGGGCCATGTCGCGGAAGCGGACACGGCTGATGCCGAACTCACCGAGGTGGCCACGGGGTCGGCCGTCGATGGCGTCACGGTTGCGGTAGCGGACCGGCGACGCGTCGCGCGGCAGCTTCTGCAGGCCGACGCGGGCGGCCTCACGGGACTCGTCGGTGCCGTTCGGGTCCACGAGGGCCTTCTTCAGCTCGAGGCGACGCTCGGCGTAGCGCTCGATGACGACGGCGCGCTGGTTGTTCTTCGCGATCTTGCTCTTCTTCGCCATGACTCAGCGCTCCTCACGGAAGTCGACGTGCTTGCGGATGACCGGGTCGTACTTCTTCAGCACGAGACGGTCGGGGTTGTTCCGGCGGTTCTTCTTCGTCACGTACGTGAACCCGGTACCCGCGGTGGAACGGAGCTTGATGATCGGACGGATGTCCTGACCGCGCTTCGCCATCAGATCTTCTCCCCACGGGCGAGGATGCCCGCCACGACGGACTCGATGCCACGAGCGTCGATCACCTTGATGCCCTTGGCGCTGACGTTGAGCGTCACGTTACGACGCAGCGACGGCACGTAGTAGGTCTTCTTCTGCACGTTCGGGTCGAAGCGACGCTTCGTCCGACGGTGCGAGTGCGAGATGGCGTGTCCGAAGCCGGGAACGGCGCCGGTCACCTGGCACACTGCAGCCATGGTTTCCTCCTGATGAATACCGTGCAGCCGATCGGCTGCACCCAAGGTCACTTGCCTGGCGCGCACGCGCTGCACCACCGGAGGTGGCTGAGCGAGGGGGTTGTGCGCACCGCCCAGACCGGCGTGCCGGCTCCCGGCGACCCAGCTGAACCCGGAGGTTCAGTCGGGCCTGGAGGCTCGGATCCGGCACCACGCGACCGCGGCGTTCGCGACGGTCGGAGGGCAGAACAACGGGTGCTCCGCGCAGGCGCGGAGAACCAGCCACTCACGTTACGCGACCGCCGGGCGCGTCGCAAGCCGGGCCTCCCGTCCGTGCCCGCCGGGTCCCGCCGGGACCGGCCGGCTCAGCGCCGCAGACCGGATGGCGGCAGGAGCAGCCCGCGTTCCTGTCGGATCCAGTAGAGACCGGTCGCTCGCCGCTCCGCCCTGGTCGCGAAGCGGTACCGGAAGACCCGCGCCCGCACCCACCTCGGCCGCTGCCCGTCGAACGGGTCGTGTCGGAGCAGCCGGAGCGTCGGCCGGTCGGCCTCGAGCAGTCGCAGGACGAACACCCGGAACCACCCGTCGTCCGCTCCGAGCGCCAGGAACCACATGAGCCAGTCGAGCCGCAGGTGGTACGGCGCGAACTGGGCCGGACGCCGCCGCGGGTCACCGGGCTTCCCCTTGAACTCGTAGGGGGACCAGTCGTCCTCGTCCGGGTCCTCCGCCAGGGTCCCCTCGACGATGACCTCGTCCCGCTCCTGCGTCACGCTGCCGAAGGCACCGTAGGCGTTGGCGAGGTGCCACCGGTTGAAGGAGGCGTTCATGAGCTGCCGCCGCGACACCAGGTTCTTCGCCGAGGGCCAGGACAGCACGAGCAGCAGCAGGCCGACCACGACCGTCAGTCCCACGAACCACGCCGGGGTCGCGGTCGGTCCGGTCTCCGCGATGCCCTGGAGGAACGGCAACACCGTCGCCACGGAACGGTCGTCGATCGCGGCGAACGTCAGCACCAGGGTGATCCAGTTGAGCCAGGCGAAGTTGCCCGTGACGACGAGCCACACCTGGGTGAGCAGCACGAGCGCCGCCGCGATCGAGGCGACCGGCTGCGGGGCGAAGAGCAGGAACGGGACGCCGAGCTGGACGACGTGACTGCCCAGGGTCTCCAGTCGGTGCACGGGACGGGGCAGCAGGTGCGCCGTCCGGGACATCGGGTTCGGCATCGGCTGTGTCTCGTGGTGGTAGTACAGCGCCGTCAGGTCCCGCCACGACCGGTCGCCGCGCATCTTGATCATCCCGGCGCCGAACTCGAGCCGGAACACCAGCCACCGGATCGCGACGAGGACGACGATCGGCGGCGCGACCTCGTCCGAACCGAGGAACGCGACGACGAACAACGACTCGAGCAGGAGTGACTCCCACCCGAACCCGTAGAAGGTCTGCCCGACGTCGGAGATCGACAGGTAGGCGAGCCAGAGCAGCAGGAAGCACAGGACCGGCACCCACGCCGGCCCCCGTTGCGGCAGCCCGACGACGATGCCGGCCGACAGGACGGCCCCGCTCCCGGCCAGGATCCGTAGACGCCGGTCGGTGTACCGCCACCACCGCCAGACGACGGGCAGGGTCTGCGCGTACCGCCGCTCCATGAACCGCGGGACCGGGAGCAGACCCCGCTCACCGAGGAGCGCCGGGAACTGCGCGACGGCGGACAGGAACGCCAGGCACGCGATCGCCGCCACCCCGCGCTGGAGCACGAAGCGGGCGACGTCGTAGTCCTCCGCGCCCGCCCAGCTCGTCCACGTCTGCAGGTCCACGCGCCGGACGCTACGCGGGCGTCTCCGCGGGTGCGTCCTGGTCCGCGCGGTCCGGCCGTCCGGTGGCCGCCCGGCTAGACGCCGTCGGTCGCGCGCGGCGCCAGCGCCTGCACCATCAGCGCACCGAGCTCCCGCGGGACCGTGAGCATCGGCCAGTGCCCGGCGTGCAGCCCGACGATCTCGAGTTCCTCGGTCGCGACGAGTTCCGCGGCCCAGGCCTGGTGGTCGGCGACCATGCCGGCCAGCTCGTCCGCCGCGATCTCGCACGTGATGACCGTCGCCGGGATCCGGTGCCGGGCCGGGTCGGTGTAGTGGAACCGGTCGGAGGCCACCCGCGCGGGTTCGGCGACCGCCCGACGCTCGAGGTCCGCGCGGACCTCCGGCGTCATGTCGCGGACGGTCGCGGGTTCCCAGACGTCCCAGGGCGGCAGCGGGACCTGTCCGTCGACGACCGGCAGCTCGTCGTTGACGCACCCGCCCTCGGGGCCGGGGAAGGTGTCGACGTACACCAGGTGCCGCACCCGGCCGGGGCGTCGGTCGGCGGCCATGGCGGCGATCGGGCCCGCGCCCGAGTGGCCCACGAGCACGACGGGTTCCGGTGCGGCGTCGAGACGTCGGACGAGGTCGGCCACCTGCTCGTCGAGCGTCGCCCCGTTCCGGGTCACCGCATCGACGCTGTGGCCGGCGGCCCGGAGGACCGGGACGACGTCGTCCCACGCGCTCGCGTCGAGCCAGAACCCGGGGACGAGGACGACGTGCATGTCCGGGAGACTACGCGCCACCACGGACAGCGGCACGGGCGGTGCAGACGTCGCACTCGCCGAAGACGTCGACCACGTGGCTGGCGTTCGAGAAGCCGTTCGCCGCGGCCGTCGCACGGGCCCACTCCTCCACCGGGTCGGCCTGGATCTCGACCGTCCGGCCGCACACCCGGCAGATGAGGTGGTGGTGGTGCTTGTCGGTCGTGCAGGCCCGGTACAGCGATTCGCCGTCCTGCTGCAGCGAGTCCGCGTCCCCGTCGTTCGCCAGGTCGGAGAGCGCCCGGTACACGGTCGCGAGGCCGATCGTCGACCCGCCGTCGCGCAGGTGCGCGTGCAGCGCCTGCGCGCTGACGAACCCCTCGGTCTCGGAGAGGGCGCCGCGGACCGCTTCGCGCTGCCAGGTGTTGCGTCGTGGCTTCTGCACGGCGTTCATGCTGTGACCCCTTCCTTCGTGGTGGCCGGGAGGCTCGTCCCGCCACCGGTCTGTTGCTCGCGGTCCGTCACCCGGTCGCGTCCCCGGCGTTCCCGCCGGGCGCCGATGACCCGACAGACGACCCAGATGAGGAACGAGATGGTCGTCACGTACGGGCTGATCGGCAGGCCGCCGCCCAGTGCCAGCAGGATGCCGCCGACCACCGACGTCACCGCGAACACGACGGAGAGCAGCGGGACCAGCACCGGGTTGACGGTCACCCGCAGGGCCGCGGCCGCCGGCGTGACGAGGAGCGAGAGCACGAGGAGCGCCCCGACGATCTGCACGGACACCGCCGTGGCCAGGCCGAGCACGAGCATGAACACGAGCCCGAGCGTGCGGACCGGGATCCCGGCGGCGGCTGCGACGTCCGGGTCGACGGACGAGAACATCAGCGGGCGCCAGATCACGACGAGGGTGATGACGACGACGGCCGAGATGAGCACGAGGAACCCGAGCTGCGGGTTGTCGACGGACACGATCTGGCCGGTGAGCAGGCCGAACTTGTTCGCCGCCCGGCCCTTGTACAGCGCCAGGCAGAGGATCCCGAGGCCGAGGCCGAACGGCATGAGCACCGCGATGATCGAGTTGCGGTCGCGGGCACGGCTGCCGAGCAGCCCGATGAGCAGCGCGGCGACGAGCGACCCCACCACGGAGCCGCTGACGACGTTGACGCCGAGCAACAGGGAGGCGCTGGCACCGGCGAAGGACAGCTCGCTGATGCCGTGCACGGCGAAGGGCATGTTCCGGGCGACGACGAACGGCCCGATGAGCCCGCCGACGACACCGAGCACGGCGCCCGCGAGGATCGAGTTCCGCACGAGCACGAGCAGCTCGCCGTAGTCCTGGAACGAGAAGACGGTCGACCAGAGGTCCATCAGAACCGTCCTTCGTCCGGGCCGACCCCGTGCGGGGCTGGTTCACAGTGGTGGTGGCCGACGCCCGCGGTGTCGTGCGCGTCGCTCGCGCCGACGATGACGATCCGACCCATCGTGCGGACGACGTCGACGGGCGTGCCGTACAGGTCGCTGAGCACGTCGGCGCGGAGGACCTCGTCGGGAGCGCCGATCCGGAAGCGTCCGCCGGCGATGTAGAGCACCCGGTCGACGACGTCGAGGATCGGGTTGACGTCGTGGGTGACGAACAGCACCGCGGCGCCCTGCTGACGGCGCTGCCGGTCGATGAGCTCGGTGACGCCGCGCTGGTGCCGGAGGTCGAGCGAGATGAGGGGCTCGTCGCACAGCAGGAGCGCGGGGTCGGCGGCGATCGCCTGGCCGACACGGGTGCGCTGCTGCTCGCCGCCGGACAGCTCGGCGACGGGTGCGTCGGCGAACTCGGTGGCACCGACCTCGTGGACGATCCGGTCGATGCGCTCGCGCTCGGCCTTCCGCTCGGGTCGGAGGCCCCAGCGGTGCCCTGTCACGCCCTGCGCGATCATGTCGCGGGCACGCAGGGGGGTGCCGGACTCCATGAGCCGCTGCTGCGGGATGTACCCGATCTTCCGGTGCCCCCGGCGGACCGGTCGTCCGAGGAACGACATCGAGCCGCTCGTCAGACGCTGCTGGCCGAGCACGGTCCGGAGCAACGAGGTCTTGCCCGCACCGTTCGGTCCGAGGACCGCGACGAACTCACCCGGTGCCACGTCCAGGTCGAGGCCGTCCCAGAGCGCGCGGCTCCCGTACGAAAGCCCGGCCTGGCGGAGCGCGAGCACAGCGGGACCGCCACTGCGCGCGGCAGTGGCGGTCCGGTTCGGCTCCTGGACCGTCGTCACTTCGTCAGTGCCGCCTGCACCGCGTCGATGTTCGCCTGCTGCCACGAGACGTAATCCTCCCCCTTCGGGAGCGTCTCCGTCACACCGACCACCGGGACACCGGCGTCCTCGGCGGCCTTCTGGACCTGTTCGGTCTCCGGGCTGGAGGTCTGCTCGTTGACGGCGAGGAGCTCCGCACCGCCGTCCGTGAAGAGCTTGAGCGTGTCGTTGAGCGCTGCCGGCGGGACGTCGTCGCCCTCCTCGATCGCCTCTGAGAAGTCACCGGGGGTCACGTTGTCGAGGCCCATCGCGTCGAACAGGTAGCCCGGCACCGGCTCGGTGTAGGCGACCTTGTCCCCGTCGACCGTCCGCGCGATGTCGGCGGTCTGCGACTCGAGGTCCTGCAGCTTCTCGGTGAGTGCGTCGGCGTTCGTGGCGAACGTGCTCTTGTCCGCCCCATCGAGGTCGCTGAGGCGCTTCGCGACCTCGTCGACGAGCTTCACCATGGCCGGGTAGCTGTAGAACACGTGCTCGTTGAACTCGTCGGAGCCGCCCGAGTCGAGCCCGGAGACGTCGACGGCGTTGATCAGGTCGGCCTCCGTGTTCGACGACTTCGCGAGCGTCGTCATGAAGTCGTCGTAGCCGCCGCCGTTCTCGATGAGCAGGTCGGCCTTTGACACGGCGAGCTGCGTCTTCGCGCTCGACTCGAACGAGTGCGGGTCCTGGGACGGGTCCTCGAGGACGCTCGTCACGTCGACGTGGTCGCCGCCGATCGTCTCGACGATCGAGCCGTAGACGTTCGTCGAGGCGACGACGCGGATCGTGCCGTCGCTGCTGTCGTCGGAGGGCGTGGAGGAGGTGGCGCAGCCGGTCAGGGCGAGCGCGGCGGCGCCGACGACGAGCGGCAGGGCGAGGAGGCGGCGGGAGTGCATGGGGAGGACGCTAGCGCCAGGTGATAACGGTTGTCAAAAGCGCGAGCACCGGGCAGTCCACGGACCGACGGGAGGCCCGTCACCAGCTGGTGACGGGCCTCCCGGTGGGCGGTCCCGACGGCTACGGCTTGGTCGCCGCGTCGATCGAGTTCTCGGCGATCGTGTCCTCCTCGCGCCCCGGGGTGCGGAGGTTCCACTTCTTGATCACGAAACTGAAGAGGAAGTAGTAGACGACCGCGTACGCCAGGCCGATCGGGATGAGCCAGATCGCCCCGTCCGCCTTGCCGAAGTTGAGCACGTAGTCGATCGCCCCCGCCGAGAACGAGAACCCGTCGTTGATGCCGAGGGCGTTCACCAGCGCGAGCGAGGTCCCGGTGAGGACCGCGTGGATGACGTAGAGCGGGAACGCCACGAACATGAACGAGTACTCGAGCGGCTCGGTGATGCCGGTGACGAACGACGTCAGCGCGGCCGAGAGCATGATGCCGCCGACGAGCTTGCGATTCTGCGGCTTGGCGTTCCGCCAGATCGCCAGGGCCCCGGCCGGGAGCGCGAACATCATGATCGGGAAGAAGCCGGTCTGGAAGATGCCCGCCGTCGGGTCGCCCGCGAGGAAGCGCGGGATGTCACCGTGGACGATCGTGCCGTCGGCACCGGTGAAGCTGCCGAGCTGGAACCACGGGAAGAAGTTGAGCAGCTGGTGCAGGCCGACCGGGATGAGCATGCGGTTGACGAACCCGAACACGCCACCACCGAGGACGGCGTTGTCCGCGACGGTCTGCCCGGCCCAGGTCAGCGCGATGTCGAAGTACCGGTAGAAGAACGACATGACCACGGCGATGACCAGTGCGGCGGCGGCGGTCAGGATCGGCACGAGACGACGGCCCGAGAAGAACCCGAGGAAGTCGGGCATCTTCGTCCGGTGGAAGCGCTGCCAGAGGACCGCGGAGACGAGGCCCATCACGATGCCGCCGAGGACACCGAAGTTGATGGTCGCCTGGTTGCCGTTCGCGTCCTCGACACCGGCGAGCACGATCGGCGACATGGCCGCGAACACCTGGTACATGACCATGTAGCCGACGACCGCGGCGAGTGCCGTCGTGCCGTCCGACTTCTTCGCCCAGCCGATCGCGATGCCGACCGCGAAGAGCAGCGGGAGCCAGGTGAAGACACCGTTGCCCGCCGCGGCGATGATCGTCGCGCCCTGCTCGAAGCCCGGGATGGCGCCGAGCATGTCGGACTGACCGAGGCGGAGGAGGATGCCGGCCGCGGGCATGACCGCGATCGGGAGGAGCAGACTGCGGCCGAGCCGCTGGGCGTTGGCGAAGAGCTTGCTCTGCTTCTTCGGCGTCTTCTTCTCCGGCACGTCGGTGGGGGCAGCGGTGCTCATCGGCGGTCCTCTCGTCATCGGGTGGAGCTGGTCGGGGTGAGTTGAGTCGTGTGGTCGGCGCAGGTACCCTCGGCAGTGTCGCCAGGTCCGGTCCTGTCCGGTCATGACCAGTTCGTAGTGTCGATGACCACGACGGTCGTGTCAACCTGTGAGCGAACCCGTAACGAGGAGGAAACAGATGGCCGACATCAAGGCAGCCGACATCATCGCCGCACTCGGCGGAACCGACAACATCGACGAGGTCGAGGGCTGCATCACCCGCCTCCGCGTCGAGGTCGAGGACGGCGACCTGGTCGACAAGGACGCCCTCAAGGCCGCCGGCGCCCAGGCCGTCGTCGGAGGCGGTACCGGCTGGCAGGTCATCGTCGGCCCGATCGCCGACAACCTCGCGCAGGACATCCAGGACGAACTGTGACGGTCGTCCGCACGCCGTTCGCCGGACCGGTCGTCGCACTCGCCGACGTGCCGGACCCGGTGTTCGCCGAGCAGCTCGTCGGCGCGGGCGTCGCGGTCGACCCGTCCGCCGTGACCGGCCCGGTCACCGCGGTCGCCCCGGTCGACGGGACCATCGTCAAGCTGCACCCGCACGCGTTCGCCCTGCAGGGTGCGGCCGGGACCGACGTCCTCGTGCACGTCGGCATCGACACGGTGAAGCTCAAGGGCGAGGGGTTCGAACTGCTCGCCGCCGAGGGCGACACCGTCGCGGCCGGTGACCCCGTCGTGCGCTTCGTCCCGTCGGCGATCATCGCCGCGGGCTACTCCCCCGTCGTGCCGGTCGTCGTGCTCGGGTCCACGCCGGACTCGGTCCCGCAGGACACCGTCGGCAGCGACGTCGCCACCGGGGACGGGCTGTTCGAGGTCTGACGGCCGGTCAGGCGATCGCCCGCGCGGCCGTCACCTCCATCTGCACCCGGTACCGGTCCGACCGGTACCAACTGCGCGCGTGCTCGACCGGCCGGGTGCCCGAGTAGGACACCCGGTCGAACTCGAGCAGGGGCGCTCCGGTCCGTGTGCCCAGGAGCGTCGCGATCTCGTCCGCGGCCGGGTTCGCCGCGACCGTCTGCTGCGCCCGGTCGATCGGGTGCCCGTACACGTCGGCGGCGATCGAGTACACCGAGCCCGACAGGTCGTGGTCGAGCAGGCCGGGGAAGACCGCGGCGGCGAGCCAGGCGTCGTCGACGGAGACGGGCGCACCGTCAGCCATCCGCAGTCGCTTGAGGTGGTACGCGGCCTCGCCCTCGGCCAGCCGGAGCGCGGCGACCGTCGCGGCCGGCGGTTCCCGCTCCTCGCGGACCAGCACCACCGTCGTCGGCACGTGCCCCATCGCCCGCATCTCCTCGGTGAACGAGGCGAGGTGCAGCGTCGACTGCATCGGGCGGTGCGCGACGAACGTTCCCTTGCCACGCACGCGCTCGAGGTGCCCCTCGTTCACGAGCTGCCCGAGGGCCTCCCGGACCGTGATGCGGGAGACGCCGTACTCGGCGATGAGCTGGCGCTCCGAGGGGATCGCGGCACCGGGCGCCAGTCGCGTGGTGATGAGGTCGAGCAGGATCCGCCGCAGCTGCTGGTGCTTCGGTTCAGCACCCTCGGTGATGCGGCGGGACAAGCGGGCTCCTCGGGCTGCGGCGGTGGTCCTGTGCGGACATGACCAGTCCCTCCACAGTACCGTCCGACGCTGCACGGTCCAACGGAGCCCGGTCGACGATAGGCACGATAGGCACGGTCGGCTGGGGCGCCGTGCGGTCCGACGCGTGACCGCGGCACCGCGGCACCGCTACGCGTTGGCGATGAGCCAGTCGAGCTGGTCCCGCGTCAGCTCGCGGTCGCTCCACGCCTGGCACTCCACGTCGTCCGACCCGGCGGCCGCCGACGGACCCTGCCAGACCTGCGTCAGCCCGACGCGGGCCAGCACCCGAGCCGAGGCGGGGTTGTTCGTGAGGACCCGGCCCGTGACCGGGAGCTCGGGGCGCACGTCGCGCGCGGCGTCCACCGCAGCCCGTGCGAGCTCGGTCGCGTAGCCGTACCCGTGGTGTTCCGGGGCGAGCCGGTACCCGAGGTTCCACACGCCGCCGGCGGTGCGGTCGACCCCGCCGAGCCCGATGAAGGCGCGGGAGTCCGCCGCCCGCGCGACCCACGAGCCGAGCCCGTACCGCACCCGACCGCCGATCTTCCGCTGCACGAGGTCCTCGGTCTGGGCCCGGGAGGTGTGCCGTCCGGCGGGGAGGTGCGTCCAGGTGCGGGCGTCCGAGAAGAGCTCGTGCACCGCGTCGATGTCCGCGGGCGTGACGGGGGTGAGCACCAGGCGACCCGTCCGGATCTCCTGCTGCGGGACGAGCAGCTGGTGGACCATGGCTCGATCTTCCCCCGCGCCGCCGACAACGGCGAGGACGGCACACCGGGACCGCGCGACCCGGACCACGACGACCGGCCCGGCCGGGACGGAGCAGCGTCGCGCTCCGGTGTCCGGGAGGTCAGTCCAGCAGGAGCGCCGGCTCCTCGAGGACCGAGGCGACGTCGTGCACGAACCGCGAGGCCACGTCGCCGTCCACCACACGGTGGTCGAACGAGGCGCCGATCGTCGTCACCATGCGCGACCGCACGTCCCCGTCGACGACCCACGGCTTCGGCTTGATCGTGCCCATGGCGACGATGGCGACCTCGCCCGGGTTGAGGATGGGCGTACCGGTGTCCATGCCGAAGACGCCGATGTTCGTGATCGTGATCGTGCCGTCGGCCATCTGCGCGGGGCTCGTCTTGCCGTCACGCGCGGTCAGGGTCATCTCCTCGATCGCCTTGGCGAGCTCGAGGAGCGACATGTCCTGCGCGTCCTTGATGTTCGGCACGAGGAGCCCGCGCGGGGTGGCCGCGGCGAACCCGAGGTTCACGAAGTGGTGGACGATGATCTCGCGGTCGGTCCACGACGAGTTCACCGAGCGGTTGCGCCGGACGGCCCAGATCACGGCCTTCGCCATCACGAGCAGCGGGGACACCTTCACCCCGGCGAACGTCGGCGACTCCTTGAGGCGCTTGACGAACTCCATCGTGCGGGTCGCGTCGACGTCCACGAACAGCGACACGTGCGGTGCGGTGAACGCCGAGGTCGTCATCGCGGTCGCGATGGCCTTGCGGACGCCCTTCACCGGGATGGTCTCCTGGCGGACACCGCCCCACTCCGGCGTCTCGATGTTGCGGAACACGCTGGCCTGCTTCGCGTGCCGGATCACGTCGTCCCGCGTGACCTCGCCGGCGAGCCCGGTGGGGACGACCGTCGTCAGGTCGACGTCCAGGTCCTTCGCGAGCTTCCGGATCGGCGGCTTCGCCATGACCTGCAGCGCCGAGCCGCTCGGCATCGTCGGGCGGGCGGGGCGCCGGCCCTGCGCGGCGACGGCGTCGGCGGTGGTGGCCTCGCCGTCGTCGGTCACCAGGTCGAGGTCGGCCTCCCGACTGGAGGCCCGGCTCGCCTGCGCCGCGGCCGCTGCGGCCCGGCGGGCACCCGGCTTGCGGCGGGACGGTGCGGAGGTCGCGGACCCGTAGCCGACGAGGACGGCGCCGGAGCCCTCGTCCGTGCCGACCACGCCGGCGTCGACGGCGACCTGTGCGGGCGCAGCGGGGGCCGTCGGTGCGGCGGCAGCGGCCGGGGCAGCGGCGGGCGCGGGGACGGCGGCGGTCTGTGCCGGCGCAGCCGAGGCCGGCGCGGGAGCCGGTGCGGCCGGAGCGGGGGCAGCCGGAGCGGGGGTCTGCGCGACGGGGGTCTGCGCGACGGAGGTCTGCGCGACGGGGGCTGCGTCGGCGACGGGTGCCGGTCCTCCCGGCACGCCCGCGGTCGCGTCGGACTCGACGCGGATGATCGGCTTGCCGACCTCCACCGTGTCGCCCTCGGCGACGAGCAGCCCGGTCACGGTGCCGGAGAACGGCGACGGGAGCTCGACGAGCGACTTCGCGGTCTCGATCTCGACGAGCACCTGGTCCACGGCGATCTCGTCGCCGGGGGCGACGCGCCACTGGACGATCTCGGCCTCGGTCAGGCCCTCCCCCACGTCGGGCAGGGGGAATTCGGCGACGGCCACGTCGGCTCCTTCAGCAGGGTTCGTTCGTACGGGTGCGGTGCGGGTCAGTAGGCGAGGGCGCGGTCGACGGCCTCGAGGACGCGGTCGGCGTCCGGCAGGTGGAAGTGCTCGAGCTTGGACTGCGGGAACGGGACGTCGAACCCGGAGACCCGCAGCGGCGGTGCCTGCAGCGTGTAGAACGCCCGCTCGGCGACGGTCGCGGCGATCTCGCTGCCGACGCTGATGAAGC
Source organism: Curtobacterium sp. MCBD17_008 (assembly GCF_003234475.1). NCBI lineage: Bacteria > Bacillati > Actinomycetota > Actinomycetes > Micrococcales > Microbacteriaceae > Curtobacterium > Curtobacterium sp. MCBD17_008. The sequence continues at coordinate 156,232 of NZ_QKTK01000009.1, forward strand.
CCGAGTCCTCCTGCGCGATCACCAGGCGACCGGTCTTGCGCACCGAGGCGAGCAGCGGCTCCCAGTCGATCGGCGAGATCGAGCGGAGGTCGACGACCTCGCAGCTCGTGCCCTCGGCCTCGGCGATGTCGGCGGCCTGCATGAGCGTCGCGACCATCGCGCCGTGACCGACGAGCGTGACCTCGGTGCCGGTGCGGGCGACGCGGGTCGTGTGCATCGGCACGTGGCCGTCGACGAGGTCGACCTGCCCCTTCGGCCAGTAGCGCGACTTCGGCTCGAAGAACACCACCGGGTCCTTCGACGCGATGGCCTCCTGGATCATCCAGTAGGCGTCGTTCGGGGTGCTCGGGCTCACGACGCGCAAGCCCGGGGTGTGCGCGAAGTACGCCTCCGGGCTCTCCTGGTGGTGCTCGATCGCGCCGATGTGACCGCCGTAGGGGATGCGGATGACGATCGGCAGCGACATGTGCGCCGGCAGGCGGTTCGCCATCTTCGCGAGCTGCGAGGTGATCTGGTTGAACGCCGGCCAGACGAAGCCGTCGAACTGGATCTCGATCACCGGACGGTAGCCGCGCAGGGCGAGTCCGATCGCGGTGCCGACGATGCCGGACTCCGCGAGCGGGGTGTCCCGCACACGGTCGGCGCCGAAACGGTCCTGCAGGCCCTCGGTGATGCGGAAGACGCCGCCGAGACGGCCGATGTCCTCGCCCATCAGCAGGACCTTGTCGTCCGCCTCCATCGCCTTCGCCAGGCCGGCGTTCAGCGCCTTGGCCATCGGGAGGGTCGGGGTCGGGTCCGCGGGGACCTCGCCGGCGCCCGGGTGCGCGCGCAGCGTGTAGTCGAAGAGCTGCTCGGTCGTGCTCATGCGTGGGCTCCTGCGTCCTGGCCGGCCTCGTAGTCCCGGAGCCACGCGCGCTGCTCGTCGATGCGCGGGTGCGGCTCCCGGTACACGTTGTCGAACATCGCTTCCATCGGCGGGTCCTGGAGGGCGTTCGTGCGGGTGCGCACGTCGACGGCGATCTGCTCGCCCTCGTCGTCGAACTCCGCGAACTGGGCGTCGGTGGCGCCACGGCTGCGGAGGTACGCCTCGGACCGGGTGATCGGGTCGCGGGCGACCCAACCGGCGAGCTCGTCGTCGGCACGGTACCGGGTCGGGTCGTCCGAGCTCGTGTGCGCGCCGATGCGGTAGGTGTCCGCCTCGACGAACGCCGGGCCCTGCCCGGTCCGGGCGTGCTCGGTCGCGATGACGCTGGCCGCGTACGAGGCCAGCACGTCGTTGCCGTCCACCCGGATGCTCGGGATGCCGAAGCCGCGCGGCCGGTCGACGAGCGGGGTCGGCGACTGCACCGACACCGGCACCGAGATGGCCCAGTGGTTGTTCTGCAGGAAGAAGACGACCGGGGCGGTGTGCGACGCGGCGAACACGTACGCCTCGTTCACGTCACCCTGGCTGGTCGCGCCGTCGCCGAAGTACACGATCGAGCACTCGTCGACCGTCGGGTCGCCCGTGCCGACGACGCCGTCGAGCGCCTGGCCCATCGCGTAGCCGGTGGCGTGCAGCGTCTGCGCGCCGATGACGAGCGTGTAGATGTGCGTGTTGCCGCGCTCGTCCGGGTCCCAGTTGCCGTGGGCCTGCCCGCGGAAGAGCGAGATGATCTCCATCGGGTCGACCCCGCGCTGCAGGACGACGGCGTGCTCGCGGTACGAGGGGAAGACGTGGTCCTGCGGGCGGAGCGCGAACGCGGAACCGACCTGCGCCGCCTCCTGCCCGTGGCTCGGCGCCCAGAGCCCGAGCTGACCGGTGCGCTGCAGGTTCGCGGCGGCGTGGTCGAAGCGTCGGGTGAGCACCATCTGACGGTGCATGGCGAGGAGGGTCTCGTCGGGGAGGGCCTGTGCGACGGCGGCGAGTTCGGCGTTCTCGTCGGTCTCCACGAACCGGCCCTCGGGGTCGAGGAGCTGGACGGGGGTCGTCGCAGGAGCCGCGGCGCGGAACAACATGTCGGTCAGCGTACCGGCCGGTCCGAAGCCCCCGTTGTGAGACGTCCCACAACGGCACCCGTGGTTTCGAGGAGCTTTGCGACAGCCTCGTGCTCGCCGATCGAGACACGGATGCCCTCGGGCGCGAAGGCCCGGACGATGAGCCCGGCGTGCTCGAGGGCCTCGGCCACGACCGCCGTGTGCTCGCCCGTCGGCAGCCACACGAAGTTGCCCTGCGCCTCCGGCACGTCCCAGCCCTGCGCGAGCAGCCCAGCGCGGATCCGGTCCCGTCGGTCGGCGAGCTCGGCGACCCGTTCGAGCAGCTCGCCCTCGCGCTCCAGACTGGCCAGCGCGGCCGCCTGACCCTGCGCCGTCACGGACAGCGGGATGGCGCACGCACGGACGGCGTCGAGGACGTATGCCGGTCCGAGTGCGTACCCGACCCGCAGGCCCGCGAGGCCGTACGCCTTGGAGAAGGTCCGGAGCACCACGAGGTTCGGGTACCGCTCGAGCAGCGCCGGACCGCGGACGGCGTCCACGTCGGTGACGAACTCGGCGTACGCCTCGTCGAGCACCACGAGCACCGAGGACGGCACCTGCGCCATGAACGACTCGAACTCCGCCCCGGTGACGATCGGTCCCGTGGGGTTGTTCGGGGTGCACACGAGCACCATGCGCGTCCGCTCGGTGACCGCCGCCGCCATCGCGTCGAGGTCGTGCCCGCCGTCGGGCCGGTTCGGCACCTGCACGCTCGTCGCGCCGGCGACCGTGACGACGCCCGGGTACGCCTCGAACGAGCGCCAGGCGTACACGACTTCGTCGCCGGGACCGGAGGTGGCCTTCGCCAGCTCGTGCAGGATCGCCACGCTGCCCGGGGCGACGTGCACCTCGTCGACCGTGACGCCGAACCGGTTCGCGAGCACCGCCCGGACGGCGAGCGCGGTGGCGTCCGGGTAGCGGTTGTACGACGTCTGCGCCTGCACGGCCTCGACCACGCCGGGCAGCGGCGGGAAGGGGTTCTCGTTGCTCGAGAGCTTGAGGGCGTCCGGCGCGGCCTGGCGTCCCTGCTTGTAGGGCGGGAGGACCGCGATCTCGGGTCTGATGTGGACGGGGCTGTCGGTCACCGGGTCAGCGTACCGGCGGCAGTCTCGCGGGCAGGACCGGCATCATGGGTGCATGCGGTTCATCGTCCGGCTCGTCGTCAACGCCGTCGCCCTGTGGCTCACCACGCTCGTCGTCGCGGGGGTGTCCGTCGACGCCTTCGGGGACGCCGGCCCCGTCCAGACCGTCCTGACCTACCTGCTCGTCGCGTTCGTCTTCGGCATCGTGAACGCCGTCGTCGGCACGCTCATCCGGATCGTGGCGTTCCCGCTCTACGTGCTGACGCTCGGGCTCATCTCGTTCGTCGTGAACGGCGTCCTGCTGCTCATCGTCGCGGGGGTGTCCACCGCGCTGGGCTTCGGCCTGTCGGTGGAGTCCTTCGGCTGGGGCATCGTCGGCGCCTTCGTGCTCGCGGTGTGCTCCTGGCTGGTCGGACTCGTCGCCCGCCCGGTGCTCGGCGGTCGCGGTCGCGCCTGACGGACGGGCGTCGCGTCCGCACCCCGGCTGCGCCATGATGTGCACATGACCATGGACGCCGGCGCCCCGTCGCCCTTCCGTGTCTCCTTCGTCTGCAGCGGCAACATCTGCCGGTCCCCCATGGCCGAGATCGTCTTCGCGCAGATCGCCGCCGATGCCGGCATGGCGGACCGGTTCGTGGTCGTGTCCGCGGGCACCGGGGACTGGCACGTCGGCGAACCCGCCGACGAGCGCACGATCGCAGCGCTCGCAGCGCGCGGATACGATGGCAGCAGGCATCGCGCCCGTCAGTTCGACCCGGACCGGTTCCCGGACCTCGACCTGGTGGTCGCACTCGACCGCTCCCACGAACGCATCCTGCGCTCGTGGGCCCCGACCATGGACGACGCCGCCAAGGTGACGCTCCTGTTGCGGTACGACGACGCCTGGCCCCAGCAGGCCGACGTGCCGGACCCGTACTACGCGGACCGACACGAGTTCGACCGGGTGCTCAGCACGGTCGAACGGGCCTGCCGGGCGCTCTTCCACCAGCTCGAGCCGGCAGTCCGCCAGGGAGCCCCATGACCCCCCTTCCCCCGCAGCCGATCAGCCCGCTCGACGGGCGCTACTACCCGATCGTGCACACGGTGGGCGAGCACCTGTCCGAGGCCGGTCTCAACCGTGCCCGGATCCGGGTCGAGGTCGAGTGGCTCGTCTTCCTCACCGACCACGCGATGTTCACCACCTCGCCGCTCTCGGTCGACGACAAGGCCGCTCTCCGCGCGATCGTCGACGACTTCGGGCAGGCCCAGATCGCGGAGCTCGCCGAGATCGAGGCGACGACCCGTCACGACGTCAAGGCGGTCGAGTACTTCGTCCGCCGTCGACTCAGCGACCTCGGCCTCGACGCCGTCGCCGAGCTCACCCACTTCGCGGCGACCAGCGAGGACGTCAACAACCTGTCGTACGCCCTCACCGTGCGCGACGCCGTCGAGCAGGTGTGGCTGCCGTCCGCCCGTGCGGTCGTGGAGCGCCTGCGCGAGATGGCCACGAGCCTCCGCGCCGTCCCGATGCTCTCGCACACGCACGGCCAGCCCGCGACGCCGACGACGCTCGGCAAGGAGATCGCGGTCGTGGTCTACCGGCTGGAGCGCGTCCTGTCCCAGGTCGAGCGCGGCGAGTACCTCGGCAAGTTCTCCGGCGCGACCGGCACGTTCTCCGCGCACCTGGCCGCGGACCCCGAGGCCGACTGGCCCGCGCTGTCCCGGGAGTTCGTCGAGGGCCTCGGCCTGACGTGGAACCCGCTGACCACGCAGATCGAGTCGCACGACTGGCAGGCCGAGTTGTACGACCGGGTCCGCCACACGAACCGGATCCTGCACAACCTGGCGACCGACGTGTGGACCTACATCTCGATGGGGTACTTCACGCAGATCCCGGTGGCCGGCGCCACGGGGTCGTCGACGATGCCGCACAAGATCAACCCGATCCGGTTCGAGAACGCCGAGGCGAACCTCGAGATCTCGTCGGCGCTGTTCTCGACACTGTCCGAGACCCTCGTCACGAGCCGCCTGCAGCGTGACCTGACCGACTCGACCACGCAGCGGAACATCGGCGTCGCGTTCGGGCACTCGCTCCTGGCGCTCGACAACCTGCGCCGTGGGCTCGGCGAGATCGCGGTCAACGAGACCCGCCTGGCCGAGGACCTCGACGGCAACTGGGAGGTGCTCGCGGAGGCGATCCAGACCGTGATCCGCGCCGAGGTGACCGCCGGGCAGTCCGACATCGAGGACCCGTACGCGATGCTCAAGGAGCTCACGCGCGGCAAGCGGATCGGACGCGACGACCTGGTCGCCTTCGTGAACGGCCTGGACATCTCCGACGGTGCGAAGGCCCGGCTGACGAACCTGACGCCGGCCGGTTACACGGGCCTGGCGGACGAGCTGGTCGACCACCTGGACGTCTGAGCCGCACGGCGTCGCGACGGCGGCGGGTCGCACCGGTGCGTCCCGCCGCCGTCGTCGTCTCCGCGGTCGGACGGGAGGCTCGGCACAGCAGCGCCGGACCCGTGGCCTTCACGGGTGCTCAGGTTGCTGCTAGGTTCACCTCGCTGAGTACTGCTCAGCACGGGGGCGGCAGTGCTGACGTGCCCCGCTCGCTCGACAGGATGGACCCCCACCCCGTGCTCCGCTCCCGCATCGCCGCAGCCGCCGTCGGCGCCACCGTCCTCGGTGTCACCGCCGGGCTCGTCCCCTCCGTCTCCGGCGCCACGTCGTTCGCCGCCCTCCCGCCGGTCGTCACCTGGGCGGACGGGGCCGACGACTTCGCTCGCCTCGCGCCGGAGTCGACGGACCTGAGCCTGCCCGACGGGTGGTCCTGGTTCGGCGGGGCCTTCGAGTCCGGCGACGCCGCCCGCTCGCTCGACGACGTGGTCGACTTCGGCCAGGACGGTCTGACGGTCCACGACGACTCGAGCGTGTTCCTCCTGCACCCGACCACGCGGCCCGTCGTCCCCGAGCTGCTGCAGTCGGTCGTGGCGGACGCGACGGCGGCGACCGGGGACAACGCCCTCGTCGGGCTCATCGTCGCCGACGAGTCCGACCCGGACGTGCTCGCGACGACGGCTTTCGCCCTCGAGGGCCTGCACGGCGCGGACACCACCTGGGCCTACACCGACTCCGGCGAGGAGACGACGTCCGAGCTCGCGGCCGACCTCGCGTCGGACCACCGCGTCGTGACGGGGTACTTCGTCGCGCTCATCGGCAGCGACATCCTGTCGATCGACCCGGGCACGGTCGAGCCCGGCACCGAGGAGCCCGGCACCGAGGAGCCCGGCACCGAGGCGCCGGGCACCGAGCCGACGGACGCGCCCACCACCGCGCCGACCGACGCACCGACGGCAGCGCCGACGGACGCCCCCACGAGCGCTCCGACCGCGCCGACGACCCCGCTCGACGACACGCTCCGTCGCCTCCTCCCGCAGGTGACGGAGGGCGGCGCTGCCGAGGGTGCCGCGGCCTTCCGCGCCACGGCCGACGCCGACGCCGCTGCCGCTGCCGCTGCCGACGCCCACATCGCGAGCCTCCGCTTCGACGACACGACGACCTACTTCACGCCGCAGCCGACCGCCACGGCGACGGTCGCGGACCCCGAGCTCACGGTCGCCGAGGCGACGAGCACCGGGTTCGCCGTCTCCGGGTCCGGCTTCGCCCCGGGTGAGAGGATCAGCGTGTCCCTGACGGTGAGCGAGACCGGCGCCGTGTTCCCGGTCGGGCCGGTCGCCGATGCCGAGGGTGCCTTCACCGCCACGGTCGTCCTCCCCGCGGGGACCGTGCCCGGGCCGGGGAACCTCGAGCTCCTCGGCACCGCGTCCGGCCAGGTCGCGGCCCCGGGCATCCGCATCACCGACGGTGTGGTCGCACCCGTCGCCACGCCCGTGCCGGGGCGGGCGACCTTCACCGGCTGACCGTGCCGAGCCTCCCGACCGACCCACGACGGCGCGCGACCCTGGTCGCCGCCGCCGTGGCCGTCGTGTGCGCCGGGGTGGTCGCCGTCGTGCTGACCGGCACGCTCACCCCGGCCCCGGCCCCGGCC